>NZ_JABCJL010000005.1:0-198810 GCF_012952265.1 Pseudoalteromonas sp. NEC-BIFX-2020_015 | reverse complement strand
TGAATTCTGAATTTATTTAATATCTTTCGATATTGAATTGACTGTGCCGAATAATTATTAAAAATAACTATTCTGTTGGTCACTCAGTTTCTCTTTCGAGAAATCACATTGAGACTCTAAATTTTTTTTGCCTTGCTTAGCTATCTAAAAAGAAAGCTAAGCTCGGCTGTTAGAACTCAATCTGTACGAGTGCCCACACAGATGATTGCTTTATATTGTTAAAGAACGTTGCGATTAAAGTTAAACTTTATCTCGCTAGGGATGCGCATACTACGCTTTCCACTTTTTTTGTCAACACTTAAATTTAAACTTTATAAAAATTCAAACTCAAGTTTTACTCGACTCACTGATTAACTCTTGCCCCGCTAAGCGTTGCTGTCTGCCGTCTCAGTGGGGTCGCATTATAGGGCGCGGCTGATTTTACGCAAGCGTTTTTTAAAGAAAAATTGAAATAAAGTACTGTTCGAGCAAATATCAAACGAAACGTTCGAAAACACATCTAAACTAAGCCAGTATTTAATAATTAGAGCAAGGTGCACTTGAACAAGTCACCACATCGGACAAAAAAACAGCAAAACCATTTGTATATATGAAATTTCATATATACAATATTGAAAAACACCTGATTGATACACTCTTTAATGCCTAACAGTTGTAAACCAAAAATAACAGTGCTGTTTATATGTACTGAAAACTCAGCACGTTCACAAATTGCTGAGGCTCTACTACGCCATAAAGCAAATGAGCGGTTTGAAGTATATAGTGCGGGTACTACACCAAGCATTATCGACCCACGAACGCTTTTGGCTTTAGAGACATTTGCTATTCCAACATCATCGCTACTTGCAAAAAGTATTAAGTATTTTGAAAGTAGGCAATTTGATTACGTTATTACGTTATGCGATCAAGCTAATCAAGAATGTCGTGCTTATCCATATGCAGTAAATCAACTTGCATGGGATCTTCCAGATCCCAAAACACGCTCAGGCTTAAACCCATTTTTAATGACTATTAATGAATTGAATAATCGTTTAATTATGTTTCTTAAGGTAATAAACAATACCGAGCAAACCACACACGATGAACTCACCAAAAATACTTTTATAAATGAACAAGCGCAGCCAGTGCATTTTGATCCCATTGTTTTTTATAAATGCCTAACGGATGAGATACGCTTAAAAACACTTATGCTTGCCAATTACCATGGCGAACTATGTGTATGTGAATTAATGATAGCGCTAAATGAACAAAGCCAACCTAAGGTATCCCGTAATTTAGCTGTACTAAAGAAAGCAAACATAATCACTGATAGAAAGAATGGCCAATGGGTATTTTATCAAATCAACCCGTTTTTACCTGATTGGGCTAAAGCAATCATTAACCAAACGACTGAAAGTAACATTGCTTTAATAACTGACGACTTAAAAAGATTAGCTGTAATGCATGACCGCCCAGATAAAGTCAGCTTTTGCCGCTAACGACTATTAATAAGAGTTTCATTTAAAATTAAACTTAAACACATACACAACCAAGTAAGGATTTAACAATGGCTATAAAAGTGGGTATTAACGGTTTTGGCCGTATGGGACGTTTAACAATGCGCGCAGCGTATGATTGGGCCGATATTGAAATTGTTCATATTAACGACCCCGCAGGTAATGCTGAAACATTTGCGCATTTAATGACGTTTGATTCAGTGCACGGTAAATGGCACCACGAAGCAGAGCATACTGCCAATACAATAGTTATTAATGGTAAAGCTATTGGCTTTACACAAAATACCAAAACTCAAGACACTGACTGGTCTAACTGTGATGTTGTTATTGAAGCCTCAGGTAAAATTAAAACCAAAGCCTTATTACAAGCCTATCTTGATCAAGGTGTAAAACGCGTTGTAGTAACCGCACCAGTAAAAGAAAATGGTATTTTAAATATTGTAATGGGGGTAAACGACCACCTTTATAATAAAGACACTTACCCAATCATAACTGCGGCATCGTGTACAACTAATTGTATCGCACCTGTTGTTAAAGTGCTCCAAGAGCAAATAGGTATTAAACATGGATCAATCACTACGATTCATGACATAACTAACACACAAACTATTATAGATGCGCCGCATAAAGATTTACGTCGTGCGCGTTCATGTGGCACGAGTTTAATTCCTACAACAACAGGTTCAGCAACGGCTATCACTCATATATTTCCGGAGTTACAAGGCAAATTAAACGGCCACGCAATTCGTGTACCTTTAACAAATGCATCAATTACTGATTGTGTATTTGAACTTAACCGCGATACCACGGTTGAAGAGGTTAACAGCTTGCTAAAACAAGCCTCTGAAAATGAACTTAAAAATATCATGGGTTATGAAGAGCGCCCGTTAGTCTCTGTTGATTATAAAACAGATCCTCGCTCAAGCATTATTGATGCCTTATCGACCATGGTCATTAACAATACACAAGTAAAACTCTACGTCTGGTATGACAATGAATGGGGCTATGCAAACCGCACGGCAGAGCTCGTTTTAAAAGTTGGCTTGGCAGATAAGGAATAACCAACATGGGGCTAATTACGTCATTATCACCGCAAATAAAACAATATTTGGTGATTACAGGCAATTATTGGGCATTCACCCTGACTGATGGTGCACTGCGTATGTTGATCGTGCTGTATTTTCATCAATTAGGTTATGATCCATTAAGTATTGCTATGCTATTTTTGTTTTATGAGATCTTTGGCGTAATTACAAACCTTGTCGGCGGTTGGTTAGGCGCTCGCTTTGGTTTAAATAGAACCATGAACATTGGTCTTGCATTGCAAATTGTTGCCTTGGCAATGTTATTAGCCCCAACATCTATGCTAAGTATTTTATATGTAATGGCAGCACAAGCACTTTCTGGGATCGCAAAAGATCTCAATAAAATGAGTGCAAAAAGTGCCATTAAATTACTCGTTCCCAGTGATGAACAAAGCCAACTATACAAATGGGTAGCATTACTTACCGGCTCAAAAAACACCCTAAAAGGAGTGGGTTTCTTTTTAGGTGGTTTACTACTTACCCTACTTGAATTTCATGGTGCAATACTTGCCATGATTTGCATGCTTACAGCAGTATGGCTATTTAGCTTATTCGCGTTAAAAGAAGACTTAGGCAAAGCTAAAAACAAAGCTAAATTTAGTGAGTTATTTTCAAAGAGCAAAGCGATTAATGTACTCTCCGCGGCGCGGTTATTTTTATTCGGCGCCAGAGATGTCTGGTTTGTAGTGGCGCTGCCAGTATTCTTGGCTGCAACATTTGGCTGGGATCACTGGTGGGTTGGCGGCTTTATGGCAAGCTGGGTAATTGGTTATGGCATAGTGCAATCATTTGCACCTGCTTTTACTGGTAAAAAGTCAGGGCAAGTACCCAATGGCCGTAGTGCATTTTTATGGGCTAGCTACTTAACCATCATTCCTGCACTGATAGCCTTAGCGCTGCATTATGATTTTTATATACAAGCAGCAATTATTATCGGCTTACTGATATTTGGTACCGTGTTTGCTATTAACTCATCATTACACAGCTATTTAATTGTCAGCCTTGCTGATAGTGATGGCGTGTCACTTGATGTGGGCTTTTACTATATGGCCAATGCCATGGGAAGATTAATAGGCACTGTTTTATCTGGTTGGGTATATCAGCAATATGGGCTTGAAGCGTGTTTATGGATCTCAAGCGCGTTTATTGCGTTAGCCGCCTTACTTTCTTTAGCATTACCACAAACGGCCGAAGTACCCTCACCATAATTTAGTTTATTCCTGTATTGTATTTTTCACGATACAGGAACGCCCTCAACTACTATCCCTAAATATGGAACGGTTAATGCATTAATTTTTGACTATAAAAAACATGTCAATTTTTAGCCGCACGGGACGCACAATGAACTTAACAACAACACCCTCATCACTGCTCACAGATCCAAATTATTTAAAACAATCACAAGCAAACACCCAGCAAGCAAATAACACGGAAGAACAAACAACTTCGACTAAAACGGCTAAAAACATTGATGATGAAGCAACTCAAAATAAAACTGACAGTGACGAAACAGCTGAAACCGCACAACAACAAATGATTAAAAATATTAAAGATCTACAAAATAAAATGCAGAGCCTTGAAACTGACAAAAGCCTGTCTAAAACTGAGCAACAAACTAAACTTGCAGAGTTACAACAAGAATTAGACAGCGAGCTTATTTCAATACAGATAAGTGTTAAAAAGAACGTATCAACATTGATGGGGAATTTATTTTCATCAGCAGGGAATACTAGCTCAGGTTTATTGTTTAACCATCGCGCCTAATGACAGCATTTAGAGTTGTTAATTATTTTTATTGGAAGTCTTTAAAAGTGGTGGCCCCTCCCAGACTCGAACTGGGGACCTAACGATTATGAGTCGTGTGCTCTAACCAACTGAGCTAAGGGGCCATTTTGTATTAGCATATGTTAGTTAACTAACGCTAAATTTTGAAGCGTTTAACCACAAGAGCGGTTAAAGCGGGTTGCAGTATAAAAAGTTTTTACCGCCTTGTCACTAGCAAAAACCTTTATTTTAACAATGAATAAGCCAACTGCTTAAATAGTAATCGCAAAACACTTAATTGCACATTAAAACCACAACTAGTAATGCTTAATCTATCTTTTGACCTTGGTTAAGCTAAATAATAATTAAGCATCGGGGTAAATTACATAGCTTTAAACTACCGTTACTTTGATTTAGAAGAGATATCACTCCATTTTAAACCAAATTTACTCAAATACTTTTGTAACCTACTTGAATCGTTTATTTGAGACTTAAGCGTGCGGCTTACGTTAAATAACTCCCTCCCCGCAGAGGCCATACTATTGTGCTGCTGGCAAATAGTAAGCACATAGCCAAGCTGATTAATATCAAAATCATCTAATGTATCGACCTGAGTTTTTTCGAGATAATGTAAAAGCACATTCGAAGATGATTGCTGATTGTAAGGATACCACGCTTGCTTTAGGCGCTTTATTTCATCGTTAACATCTTCCACCGTGATCCGAGAAGAATCCGCCAAAGTACACAACCTTGTAATTGCAGAGCTCAAATCGCGAAAGTTGCCAGTCCATAGAGCCTCGTTTGATGTGGCAAAATTAATGAAGGTACTTTTAGCTTCTTTGTTAAATTGTACACGGCGCCCCATTTTTTTAGCATAGAGATCGACTTCGTAATCGATATTTGCAGGAATATCTTCTTTTCGATCTTTAAGTGCCGGTAACTCGTATGTCCACAAATTAATACGGGCAAATAAATCAGCTCTAAAATGGCCTTTGGCTATCTCTTGCTTCAAATTACGATTTGTACCTGCAATTAATTGAAAATTACTTTGTATGGGTGTATCACTGCCAACAGGATGAAAAGTTTTATTTTCAATTGCATGGAGTAACATTGCCTGCTCCTCTAAACCGAGCTCACCTATTTCGTCTAAAAATAACACGCCGTCATGGGCTGTCAGTAAAAAGCCATCTCTTGCTTGTTGCGCGCCAGTGAATGCCCCTTTTGTGTGGCCAAAGAGCGCAGCCATCGCATTTTCACCTTTTAACGTGGCGCAATTTACTGATACCAACGTGCCTTTTAACATAGAACGTTTTTTCTTTAATTGAAATATACGGGTTGCCAGCTGGCTTTTACCCGCCCCAGTCGGCCCGGTTAAAAGCATTGGGTCGTGCGAGCGAATTGCTACTTTTTCTATTTGCGTGATCAGCTGATTAAAAAAGACGTTTTTAGTTTCTATCCCGCCTTTTAAAAACTCTTTACCTTGCTGATGCTCTACATCAAACCGAGTTGCTAATTGATCATACTTGGATAAATCCAGATCGATGACCTGTATACGTCCTATCGATTTATTATTGTTATTGTGATCCGGTGATGTTTGAATCAAACGCCCTGGGAAATGGCGGCTTTCTGTAAGCAAGTAGCTGCATATTTGCACAACATGCGTACCTGTTGTGATATGAAATAAGTAATCATTTTTATCGGTATCAAAAGTATAGTGCTGGCACCAATCAAACAGCTTTGCATACACTTCTTCAAAATCCCAAGGATCACTAAAATTAAGTTGATGCAACTTAACATTCGTCTCAGACGAGATAGACTCAATATCCACTGCAACATTATTAGCAAGGCGGTGACTGTGATTATCATGCAGCATATGCAGCTGGTTAACGATTAGATCATCTTGACTGCACAAACTTACGTTGGGCCGCCACTTAGCCCATCTATCAGATCTTTTACCTACATAATCTAACTGTGTACCAATTAAACTAACGACAACGGTGTCTTTCACTTTATATCCATATAGATAACCTTAATATCTAAAAACAATACATAACAACAAAAAACCAATCAAGCTTAATAATCAAAAACGGTGATGAAAATAATTTAAATTCATTAAAACAACAACTTAAAAATAAAAACAAACATTAAAATGCACTTGGCACGTGACTTGTAATTACATAGGAGTCTGATTAATTGGATGTGATTCAAAAAGTCACTCTGGTGCGCTCAACACTGTTGCCGCGTATTCCTAATCAAACAACTATTAAAGTAGCTCAGAGGTAGAGCAACGGCTCAGTGCCGTGTGCGAAGGTTCGAATCCTTCCTTAATAATACCCTTTAAAGGTAGCTCAACTGGTAGAGCAGCGGTTATGCCGCTTGTTGTGGGTTCAAGTCCCACCCTAAACATAAATATAAATACGTTAGTAAGTAGTTAGTACCACTGCTTGATAAACGCCTAACACGAATAAGCCTTGGCAAGCCGGATGCTCCCCATCGCAATCTCGTTTTGAGCTTTTATCAAAAAAGTATTTAACCCTTACTAACCCCTTAACTTAAGGGGAGTAAAAACAATAAGGAATTTAAAATGTTAAGCAAAAAATTATTTAAAAAAATAGTAGAAATCACTGAAAACCAAAGAGTGCTAGTGTACAAAAATCAACAACTCATCAATGTGCTCACAGCTGGCAAACATACGCTTTGGGATTTTAAGAATGAATTATCATTTGATTATTTTGATATAAACGCCCTTTATTTTTCAGAGAAAAATGCCGAAAGGCTATACCGAAATAGTCCGCAATTAAGCGAGCATATTTTCCACTGCAAGTTAAATAACACCGAAGTGGGCTTGCTGTACATTAACGATTTACTTGAAGGCATAGTGGCACCCAGCGAGCAATTATACCTATGGCAAGATGCTGGTGATATTCGCCTAGAGAAAATATCAATCGATGAAGAGATAACCTTAGACGATAAAGTGCTTTTTTTAATTAACCGAGCTGGTGCAAACACAGCGTCACGTTTAATTAAAAGTGAGCGTACCGTTGCGATTAAACCAATTGCTGATTTACACGTAGCAAAAGAACACGTTGGTTTACTGTATGTAGATGGCCAACTATTAAAACAACTCACACCTGGTCATTATGGTTTTTGGCAATTTAACCACGAGATTGAATTAAAAACGTTTGATTGCAGAACGCAGTTACTCGAGATCTCAGGGCAAGAGATCCTAAGTAAAGACCGCGTAAGCTTGCGCATTAATTTAAGTGCCAACATTAAAGTACATGACGCTCAGCTTGCAGCGCGAAGCGTTGATAACGTGAATGACTTTGTCTACAAAGCTTTGCAGTTAGCATTACGTGAAGCCGTTGGCACAAAATCGCTCGATGATATCCTGTTGGATAAATTGTACGTAAATGAAACAGTAAAAGAGCTAGTTGCACAGTCTTTAACAGACATTGGCATCACCCTTGCGAACGTTGGTGTAAAAGACATTATTTTGCCAGGCGAGATGAAAACAATACTAAACCAAGTGGTTGAAGCGCAAAAAGCAGCTGAGGCCAATGTCATAAAAAGACGCGAAGAAACATCAGCCACCAGAAGCTTGCACAACACGGCCAAGGTGATTGAAAACAACCCAACACTAATGCGCTTAAAAGAACTGGAATCGTTAGAAAAAGTAGCTGAGCGAATAAACAACCTAACCGTGTATGGCGGTTTAGAAGGGTTAATGAATGGTGTAGTAAAAATAGCCTAACCAGCTAGCGCTATTCTCAATAAAAACAACAATAAAAAGAATCAAGGAAAAACAAATGTGTAAAAATTATAACGTTATCGAAAACCAAGGCAGCGTACCAATTAAAGCGTGGACCAAAGGTGTGCCGTTTGAAGAGCAAGCCCAACAGCAACTCAACAATATTGCACGTATGCCCTTAGTACACTCGCATATTGCCGTAATGCCAGACGTACACTTAGGTAAAGGCGCAACCATTGGCAGTGTTATCCCCTCTGTTAATGCGGTTATTCCAGCAGCAGTTGGTGTTGATATTGGCTGTGGTATGGTGGCCACTAAAACCACCTTAACCGCAAGCCAACTACCTGATAATTTACTGGCGATTAGGCATGCTTTTGAGTCTGCAGTTCCCCATGGTAGAACCAGCAATAGAAGCAAAGCTGACAGAGGTGCATGGCATAACATTCCCGATATAGTTGCGGGTGAATGGCAAAAGCTACAAGCACGGTTTGAACGTATTTGTGAAAAACACCCTGCAATAAAAAAGAGCAACAACGTTAACCATTTAGGCACTATGGGTACGGGTAATCACTTTTTAGAGCTGTGTTTAGACGAACATGATGCCGTATGGATCATGCTCCACTCTGGCAGCCGTGGCGTAGGTAACCGCATTGGTACGTATTTTATTGAGTTAGCTAAAAAAGAAATGCAGCGTCATCAAATTAACTTACCCGATATGGACTTAGCCTACCTTGAAGAAGGCAGTGATTTTTTTGATGACTACGTTGAAGCCGTTGAGTGGGCGCAAGATTTTGCTGCCAAAAACCGTGAAATTATGATGTTTAATGCCATAGCCGCATTACGTAAACAAATACCTGTTGTGTTCTCAACCCATGAGCTCGCGGTTAATTGCCACCATAATTATATTTCGCGTGAGCATCACTTTGGTAAAGACTGTTTTGTAACACGCAAAGGCGCCGTAAGAGCAGAAAAAGGCGAAATGGGCATTATTCCTGGCAATATGGGCGCACGCTCTTTTATTGTTAGAGGCTTAGGTAACCCTGAAAGCTTTAACAGCTGCAGCCATGGTGCTGGGCGTATTATGTCTAGAACAAAAGCCAAAAAGGTGTACAACGTTGAAGATCAAATAGCCGCCACACAAGGTGTAGAGTGCAGAAAAGATGCATCAGTCATTGATGAAATTCCTCATGCCTATAAAGATATTGAAAAAGTAATGGAAGCACAAAAAGACTTGGTTGAGGTGGTATATACCTTAAAACAAATTGTTTGTGTAAAAGGATGAAGATAATTATATGACCACACAATTTATAAAAATAGATGGCTCACAAGGTGAAGGCGGCGGCCAAGTATTAAGAACTGCCCTCACGCTCTCGATTCTAACCCAGCAAAATATTGAGCTTTGCAATATTAGAGCCGGCAGAAACAAAACAGGCTTATTACGCCAACACCTTACATCTGTTTTGGCCGCACAAGAAATATGCGATGCCAGCGTAGAAGGCGTCGAACTTAGTTCAACGCATATTCGCTTTTCGCCGGGCAAAATAAAAGCAGGTAACTTTCATTTTGCGATTGGGAGTGCAGGCAGTACCGTATTGGTCTGCCAAACTATTTTACCCGTGTTGGCACTGGCGCAAAGCAGCTCAACCGTGACGTTTGAAGGGGGCACACATAACGGCATGTCACCTTCTTTGAGTTTTTTAGAGCAGTCATTTTTACCCATACTAAAACGCATGGGCATTGACTGTCACATTACAACAACAGCGCTTGGGTTTTACCCTGCGGGCGGCGGAAAGTGGCAAATAAGCATCCAACCAGCAGCTAAGTTTACACCTATTCAATTAACCGCTGCGGGCGCTGACTTTGCTAAAAACATGTGCAACTGTTCATTAACGGCGTTAGTCAGTTCACTTCCTGTAAGCATAGGACAGCGCGAAATAAACACGGCTAAAAAAGTACTCAATTGGCAAGATGCATCTGGCTATGTACAAGATGTGAGCACACCTGGACCTGGTAACAGCTTTCAATTAGGAATTGATAGCGAAACGCATCGCACAGTGTTCGAAGTCACTGGAGAAAAAGGCGTGTCGGCTCAAAATGTAGCAAAACGCGCAGCAGGAAGAGTAAATGCATTTATTCAATCTCAGGCGGCCGTTGAAGAACATTTAGCCGATCAACTGTTACTTCCTATTGCATTGGCGGGCAGCGGCAGTTTTACAACAACGAAACCAAGCCTACATACACTAACCAATATAAATGTTATTAAACATATATTAGGAAAGGAGATAAAGTTAAAGCAACTAACAGAGTCCCTGTGGCATGTTTCGCTATTACAAAAGACTTAAACGACCTAAATTCGGATAATAAATACAACGGTAAGGTAATGAATAATAAATTAAACAAAGTTTACTTAGTGGGCGGCGCAGTGAGAGACTCATTACTTGGCCGGCAATCAAAAGACAAAGACTATGTTGTAGTAGGCGAAACACCTGCCACTTTAATCGCATTAGGTTATCAGCCTGTTGGCAGTGATTTTCCGGTTTTTTTGCACCCAAAAACTAAAGACGAATACGCCCTAGCCCGCACCGAGCGAAAAAGCGGCAAAGGTTATTGCGGCTTTACAGTGGATGCCAGCACATCGGTAACGTTAGAAGAAGATTTAGCCCGGCGCGATTTAACCATCAATTCAATGGCGATGGATGCTAAAGGCAACATTATCGACCCTTTTAATGGCCAAGCTGATTTAAAAAATAAAATACTCAGGCACACCACCGACGCCTTTGCTGAGGATCCCGTGCGCGTGTTGCGGATTGCACGTTTTCTTGCCCGTTTTGGCGAGCAATGGTCAA
The DNA here is from genome assembly GCF_012952265.1 of Pseudoalteromonas sp. NEC-BIFX-2020_015. Lineage (NCBI taxonomy): Bacteria > Pseudomonadati > Pseudomonadota > Gammaproteobacteria > Alteromonadales > Pseudoalteromonadaceae > Pseudoalteromonas > Pseudoalteromonas sp. NEC-BIFX-2020_015. The sequence goes on along the minus strand of NZ_JABCJL010000005.1, from coordinate 187,868 downwards.
TACACCCAGACACTCAAGCACTTATGAAGCAACTAAAAGAAAGCGGCGAACTTGCGCATTTAGTGCCCGAACGTGTATGGAATGAAACCGAAAAGGCATTGAGCGAGAAACACCCCCAGTTATTTTTTCAAGCGCTTAATGGCTTAGCGCTATTTCCTGAAATCGAATCTATGCAAGGCATCCCTCAACCTGAAAAGCACCACCCTGAAGGTGATGTTTACATTCATACTATGCTGGTACTAAAGCGAGCTGCTGACTTAGGGTTTGATGTTGAAACACGCTTTGCCGCCCTCACCCACGACTTTGGTAAAGCCTATTGCTATCAGCAGTATGGGAATTTACGCGGCCATGAGCAAATAGGCATTAAAATAATTAATGAATTTTGCGAACGCTTAAAAGTACCTAATAAATTCAAAGCACTGGCAGTTTTAACAAGTGATAACCACACCCGCTGTCACACGTTATTTGAGCTAACACCTAAAAAAGTACACAAACTCATTGTTGAAAAAATGAATGCAATAGTCCATCCACACCGTTTTTTACAGTTTCTTCAAGCTTGTTTGTGTGATGCACAAGGCCGCGGTGAGACCTTTGTAAATAAAGACTATCCGCAATTACAATTTGCACAGTCGCTATTAAACGCACTACATCAACTCGATAAAAAAGCCATAGTACAACGTGCTATTTCACAAGGTAAAAGCGGCCCACATATTGGCACCGCGATGCGCGAAGCGGAAATAAACTGTTTACGTGACTACCTAACTGAATTTAAGAATAATGAAAATAAAGAACCAAACCATGAAAATAACTAAAAAAGAGAATACGGTACATAAACACATCGACAAAGATATTCATGTCGAAATAATGCGACGAATAAAAGCCGCAGAACTAGAGCATGATGTTAAAGTACTTTACGCGATAGAATCAGGCAGCCGAGCGTGGGGGTTTGAATCTCCTAACAGCGATTACGACGTGCGATTTATTTACGCTCACCCAACAGACTGGTATTTAGCAGTAAACCTTGAAGATAAACGCGATGTGATTGAATACCCAATCGTCGATGAAATCGATATAAACGGATGGGATATTCGTAAAGCCTTAAAGTTATTTTATAAATCTAACCCCGCGTTTATTGAGTGGCTACAATCACCCATTGTTTATGTAGATGACGACCATTTTGCAACAAAAGCGCGCGAATTGATGCCGCTCATCGCATCATCAACACGAGGGATTTATCACTATTTACACATGGCTAAAGGCAATTTCCGCGAATACCTTAAAAAAGAGCAAGTACCTCTGAAAAAGTACTTTTATGTTTTAAGGCCTTTGCTTGCAATTATGTGGCTTGAAAAATATAACGAGCCAGCACCCATCGAGTTCGATACTTTACGTAAATTAGTAGCCGACAATACCCCGCTTAATAATGCAATATCAGCGCTTTTAGCATCAAAACGCGTCAGTTTAGAAAAGGAGTATATTAAAAGCGTGCCTGTAATTAATGAGTTCATTGAATCAGAACTAGCCAGACACGAAAACTACACATCAAAATTTGAAAAAAGATCTGTTGATTTTGAAGAATTAAACCAACTTTTTGTTGATATTTTAAGCAGAAGTATGGATAAGTAAGCCATTGCTTTTACTTAGGAGATAAGGATATAAAAGTGAACAAAAAAAATGAGTTAGAGGAAGAGCTTTCCCTCGCAATAATAAAGTTAGTCAAATTATTTAATTCACCTCAAAAGAGGCCCCCTCTATGCCCAGTTTCTCTTGTAACATCACAATGGCAATTGGGTAATCTAGATTACTGGGAAAGATTTATTCGTGATGAATATGAAAAAGCTCTTTCTTCGCAGCCAAAAAAAATATGGAATTTTTGGTCTAATACTCCATCGAAAACAACATGGATTGATTTGTGCAGTTGGGATGGCCATAAAAGAGAACAAGCACTTCGCAGTATAGAGGGCGGTGCACAAAATAGATTTGTTTTAGCATTAGTATGTCGAAGGCTTAACGACTGGGTACCTCAAGTAAGACAAGCAGCTAGCGAAGTACTTAGCAAAATCATTGAAAACACTGATAAAAACGATGTTGCAGATGTCGTTTACTTTACCCTAAGTCACTGGTCATCATGGAAAAGAATTGATGATAAAAGCAAAAGCATATTATTAGAAGTAATCACAACCCCCTCTATTTTAGATAAGCTTAAATTAAATTTAATAGCATCACCAACAGGCCCGTTAGCTTTAATATTTTCACAAATTGCCCGTAAGAGTGCGATAGATCATTTCCTTGTAGACATCGCTCACAATGCTATTCAACCGTCACTTCGTGCCAAAGTTTACAAGTGCTTATTTAACAAAGAAGTATCTTGGTTTAATGATAGAGAATGGCAATGGACAGATATTCGATATTGCAAAGGTCGTGAAATGCCAGTTATTGCACAGCGGTATTTGACAATTCAAGTACCACTTGTTCCGCTGCTTAAATCCGCAGCCAGCGATCGCTCTTCAATCGTGAGGCGCGTAGCTGCTGAAGTGTTAATTAGAGAATTAGATAGTTTAGGCGATGAATCAATACAACTTGCTGAACAACTATCATTGGATCACGCTGCTCCCGTTGCTGAACGCGGTAAATTTGCACTCCGGAAAATTGCAGGCTCCACATTATTCTAAAATAAAAAGCGCCCCTGTAATTTAGGGTCGCTTTCGTATATCTATCAAGGTTCTTTAAGTTAACCCTAAATAGCTGCCAACGTCCTACTATATTATTTTCATGAATTGCTTAGTATAACTAGCTCAACCTATTTGCGAAAAGGCAGGGCGCGAGATCTGGCTCCATTATTTCAATAATTATTGTTGTAGACGTGATTAAGCGTGCGCTTTAACGTATTTATTAACCTTTTTCATTGCCATTTTGCGCTTCAACGGCGAAAGGTAGTCAATAAACAAGTTACCAGATAAATGATCAATTTCGTGCTGCATTACGATAGCAAGAAAGTCATCACTTTCAACTGTGATTGGTTTTCCATCACGGTCTGAAGCTGATACTACTACTGAAGTATAACGCTCTACATCAGCATAATAATCTGGCACTGACAGGCAACCTTCTTGCCCTAAAGCTTTATTGGTCCCACTAACAATTTCAGGATTAATTAAAATCAGTGGTTCATTTCGATTATCTGAAATATCAATAATAACTATGGCTTCTGTACGGCCAACTTGAGTTGAAGCCAAACCGATTCCATTATCAGTCGCATAAAGCGTTTGTAACATATCATCAATTAATGTTTGTACTGATGCAATATCGTGCACTTTACTTGCTTGAACTTTAAGCCTTGGATCTGGCGCTGTCAAAATGTCTAAAACTGCCATGTTTACCTTTTATTTTTACAAATTCATAGCGGGATTGTAGTCTTTATCAAAAGGAGTGAATAGTGCGATTTTGTGTAACACATAAAGCGTACTTGTGTATAAATGAATAACCCTTCTCTCTAAAAGTGAGTTAAGTAACAATTTCATCTAATGGTTACTTAGGTTTTTGAGCAAATTCAAAACAACATGTGTTTACTCAAATGTGCCTTGCCTGAGTAATTCACTGCCTTTTTCGCCAATAATAAGCATTCGGTGTCCTTCGGTTATTGAAGGCCACTCAAACTTGTTTAACTGGTTAGTAATAATGTCATCTCCAACAATATGCTGCCTACTTTTGTTATTGCTTCGTGCTGTACCTTCCTTAATTTGCAAAGCGACAATGGTGATTAATGCACCATAGTTTAACCCTAGTTCGCAAATAATTTGCCTAAAGTCTTTACGGATATTCGTAGCATCCCACACAACATTTTGCTTATTTGCTAATGCTGTTTTTAATCGAGATTTAGCCAGCTGCAACACTTGGCCTCGATATTTTTGGCAACTTCTTTTTCCATTGAGCTCTTTACGTATTTCATCTAACGAAATAACCGTAAACCCTTTAAGGTTTTTCGCAATCCAAGTGGATTTACCACTACCACTGATACCGCACATTACGAAAAGATGACTGTATTGTTGAGCGCCTTGATAATTTTTCGCCACCGCTTCTTCTGGCATACTAATTTGGCCTGTAGCCAATTGTCGAACAGCATAGCCATCCAAATATGCTTGCTCATCATACGAAGATTTTACCTGAATATTTTTAAGTATAGATCGAGCAAGATCTCCCGCAAACCATAGCTCGTAGTCTTCAGAAAACATTCTAAACTGCTCTAGCAGGTCAATTTGTAGGTCTAAGTCTTCACATTTTCGTCCTTTCATATCAGCTAATTCAAGCCAATAAAGCAGCTCCAAATTAGCATTCAGTGCAAGGTGTAGGTAATCACTGTAACTTTGATTTTTGATCACCAAACGTTTTGGCATTTGATGAAAACCCACCAGCCCCATAATGGCGCGTATTGCTTCATACTCAAGCGGTAACTCAAGCAATTTACTGGCTAAATAGCTTGCACCAATCTCCTCGTGTTTTGGCGCCACAACACGTTCAACTCCCGCTATTTGTTTGCGCTTTGTGGTTATTGGTTTAGCTATATCATGCAACAAAGCTGAGAGGATCAATACCTGCCTTTTTACTCCTTTTATATATGCAGCGTCATTAGCGAGTATTTCATACAGTTGACTCAACACCATCTCAGTATGAATGGCAACATTACCTTCAGCATGCCAGATACTGTCTTGCTCGGTTTCAGCAAACTGATGCAATAAAGGAAATACCTCCCCCAAATACCCTACACACTCGGCAAAATTTGGTGAATGGCTTAAAGCTAAGCTGTCTAGCCATGCAGCTAATTTTTTCATCTTAACCTTCCTTTTTCGTATTTATATTACATAACCCATTAGGGATCACGTCAGTGTGCATCCAATGCTTATCGGTGATCACATGGTTACTTCTCACCCATTTAGCGACACTTTTTTTAAATTGCGAGTAGTGAAAACTATCAGCAACTCTAACGACATAGCCTTCTTGGTTTTTAGTATCTAACACGATATTTTTAATCGTTTTTTCGCACCAGTTCCCAACATATAACTCTTTTGGAGTGATCAGTCCTAATTGTGTAAAAAACTGTTTGCCGTCTTGCCAGCTTAAGCATTCGTTGTTTTCGTTCCATAGCGAAAATGCCATAAAATAACTCGCTAATGATTCATAACCAATAGAGTGCCTTGCATAGAGGTTTTCGCCACAAATACGCCACCCGTGCGGAATTTTGTAACCTATCTCTGCTTGTAACGCTTTTACCCATGTTCTAGATGGGTGAAAGCGACTATCAAGGGAACGAGCATGCACAAAGTCACTATAAATAGTGGTATTTTCGCCATCCATTTTTTCAGTGACTACAACGACTTTGTTTTCAAAGTGGCTAGTATTACCTTGGTATATATCATCACTCGTTGCACCCGGCGACCAAGGTAAATGAGGGGTGCGAGGATATTTAACTTTCACAATGTAATTCCTTATTTCTCAATATCTAAAACTGAGCCAGCAACATAAACAGGCTCAACATTTCAAAGTGATTTTGCACAGCAATACACACCCTCTCGTATTGAACAGGTGAGATTTAAGGTTGCTGTGTTAAGACAGAATTACATTGTTTTATCCTTTATTGATTTAGTTAAAGTTTAATTAAAAGATGCCTGTTAAGTTAACCCTAAATAGCTGCCCACTGACTGCTTCATAATTTCGACTAATACGTTATCCATGTATTGGTATTCGTCAGGAATATCTAATATATGAATATCTTTGTAATCTAACAGTCGAGTAAACTGTGCCTTTAAGCGGCTTTTATGTTTTTCTTGCATGACGAAAATCACATCAGCCCATTGAATAGTTTTAGCATTTACCGTTCTATTAGCATTAGGGCTTGTACCCGCAGATTTAACAGCTAACGCGGGATGATTTTTCCATACTTGCTCGCCCGTTGGGCTTCGCCATTGATTGCGACTACAAATGAAAAGTACATTTGTCACTTTATGCTCCTTCATTAAATAAGTCCTCCCTTATTAACTGAGCGCTCTTGGCTTAAAATAAACTTTTTACCGTTAAATATTTTTACTGGGTTACCGCGCTCTACCTCCCAATGTTGTTGCCAACGTGCTTTTTCTTGCTGTGTCATTGTGTCCAATTTTGTTGCTTCGAGCTTTTGAAACAATAGGGCTCTTGCCAAGCGCTTATTGGCATGTTGACTTCGTTCACTCTCAACGCGCACTGAAATACCTGTTTCTGTATGCGTGGCTCGAACTGCTGAGTCGGTGGTATTAACATGCTGACCACCAGCACCCGACGCACGGCAGGTTTGAAAAGTCACACTGTTATCAAGCTTACTTTCATCAATAACGTACACTTGGCCGCTAAAAAACCAGTTTTTACGTTTATGCTTAGGCCGATACTCACTTTGGCATACCCACAACATAGCACCTTGCCATGACTGAGCCAATTGCTTAACTTGGCTTTCCTTTTTTGAATAAGCTGTTGTTGAATCGAGCTGCCCTGAACCAACTTGTAATAGTACCGATTTAAAACAGTCCTGCTCTTTAGTCGCAACGGTTTCAACAATATCGAGCTTTATGCCCTTTTCTCGACATTGCTTTTCAATCGTTTTCAGCGCCAAACCAACAGCTTTGCAACACTCGACAGGGCCTTGCCCAGCAGATAGCTGTAGTAATATCATGATGAACAATCTCCATTTGTTTTAAAGGTTAGTATCGGGCGTAACTTAGCCACAACTTCAATTAACCCTGCATCAACCATGTCACTTATAACCGTTTCACATTTTTTGTACGCTTGGGGTGCTTCGTCGTATAACAGCTCTTTGTTACCGCAAACAACTCTGCTGCCTAACGCTGTTCGGTATAAATCTTCACGCTTATATTTATGACCCAATCGGCCATGACATTCACCACGCTGCCACTTTCGCCCGGCGCCATGCGCTAATGAAAATAAATTGGTGTTGATGTTTTCAAGCATGGCTGAGTTATCATCGTTTAGCTCTGCTAATATGGGTTTTACAAGGTAACTATAATCCCCCCGAGAGCCCGGAATAACCACATAGCCTTTATCACTTGGTGTTGCGCCTTTTCTATGTAACCAACCATCACAGCCATCAATGTTTTTAGGCGAGACTAAATTGTGGTTAATGTCCAAGCTACACTCACCATTGGCGCGTATTGCTTCTAAAAACCGCATTGCTATCAACTCACGATTCAGCTCTGCAAAGCGCACGGCTTCATCATGTTTATTCATGTAATCGTTGAAACCTAGATCGCTTTCACATAGCCCATCGTGATTATATTTTGCAATATGATCCACCAATATTGATTGCCCCAGCCCTCTAGAGCCCGAATGAACAAGAAGTTGAAGGTGCTTTTTATTCAACCCTAACTCATCTAAAGCAGCTTGATTATAAATCTCATCAATCGCCTGAAATTCAGCAAAGTGATTACCGCCACCAATGGTGCCTAGAGTACGATCATGACCATTAACAGTTATGTTTTTTGCCGTTTTTCGGCTTTGAATAATCGCAAGCCAACTGTCATCAAGTGGCAACTCAACATGTTCAAATTTTTTGGCGAGTTTATCTAAATTTACTTTCGATACTTTTGCTGACGTTTGCCACAGTGACATGCCACAGCCTATATCGTTACCAACCAGCGCAGGGTAAATTTTGTTTGTTGTAAAAAATGCAGCCCCAATAGGATAACCTCTCCCGGGGTGTAAATCAGGCATGCCCGCAACGCGTTGCATACCATTTAGCTCTGATGTTTTGATCAGTTGCTGTATTGCCAGCCCTTCAATCCACGTATTTTTAGACGCAATGAGGCTCACATGTTCAGAAATTTTTTGGACGGATTTGCCCATAATACCAATTCCTTTTTCTTTATTAGAAAAATAGGATTAAAACGAAATTCGAATTGGCAGGTCTGGATCTATTTTGAAATCAAACGAAAGGAACGCGTTTAAACGCAATGTTTACCTAAATGTACTTAATATATAAATACGTAGCTAAGTAACCGGTTTCTTATCGGATAAGACCTGCAAAGGATGTTGATGTAAATGTCATAGTATTTTCTCCTTCACAGTTAGTTGATGAACCCAACACTTAGGATTAGTGCTGAATAATTGAACGAGCGCATGGTAATCAGTTTTTGCACATAAAGCAAACATAAATTTATTTTATGTTTGCTTTATGTGCTGTATTACATAGTGTTAAACCTAACAATACTGCCCTGCTGCGAAGCCGCAGCTCCATGCGTATTGGAAGTTATAACCGCCTAGCCAACCTGTTACATCGGTAACTTCGCCTATAAAATACAGGCCTTGGGCTTTTTTAGCTTCGAAGGTTTTTGAGCTGAGTTCGTCGGTGTCTACGCCGCCTAATGTTACTTCGGCGGTGCGGTAGCCTTCGGTGCCGTTGGGTTTAATTTGCCAGTTATGAATGTAATTGGCTAGCTCGTCAATTTGGCTGTGGGTGAGCTGGTTTACGTTACAATCTGGGATTGCTTTACTCTCGTGTAATATTTCAATAAAGCGTTTTGGCAAAATAGTCGCGAGGCTGTTTTTTAATGATTTTTGTGCTTGGGTTTCTCGCCATGTTGCTAATTGCTCTTTTAAATCAAGCTCTGGTAATAAGTTAATTGTGACCGCCTGCCCTGCACGCCAAAACGAGCTAATTTGTAAAATAGCAGGGCCTGATAAACCACGGTGAGTAAACAGGATGTTTTCTTTAAAGCGAGTGCCGTCTTCACTACTCACAACACAAGGAATACTGATACCTGAGAGCCCTTCAAAGCGGTCTTTGTCATGTTGGTGCAACGTAAATGGCACTAACGCCGCCATGGTTGGTAAAATATTTAAGCCAAACTGCTCAGCAATTTTATACCCTATTGGCGTTGCACCTAGCTTTGGCATGGTTAAGCCACCAGCGGCGACCACTAGCGATTCACACGTATATGATTGTTGCTCAGTGATCACGAGATAGCCGCTATCCGTTTTTTCTACGTTCAGCACTTCGTTACGCAACGCAACATTAACACCCGCCCACTCGCATTCGGTCAATAAAATATTAACAATGTCTTGGGCGCTGTTATCACAAAATAACTGGCCAAGAGTTTTATGGTGATACGCCAAACCGTGACGGTCTACCAGCTCAATAAAGTCATGCTGGGTATAACGACTTAAACACGACTTTACAAAATGTGGGTTACCACATAGGTAGTTTTCTGGGCTGGCGTTTTCGTTAGTAAAGTTACAACGCCCGCCACCACTAATGAGAATTTTACGACCGGGCTTTTTACCCATATCAAGTACTGTAACACTGCGGCCACGGTAACCTGCTTGTGCTGCACACATCAATCCTGCGGCACCGGCGCCTATTACAATTACATCTACTTGGGTCATTTGTTAATCTCATTAAAAAATTTGGCTAATTATAACAAGTTTCACACCTCAGCGGAGAACTTTGATTGTTTTTATAACAGCAACAAATATAACTGATACAATATAATAAAAATAAAAAACCAGCACTTTATAATTAAATACTAGGCTAAAAATCAATTAGATAAGTAAATTTGGCCATTTAAACATCTCCATATAACCAAAGTAGAGACATACATAACAAAACGTTATTTTAACCTTTTTAACATATAATTTACCTTTGTACCACTTCGCGACATCTCATTGCGAAGAAACCAATAACAATCTAGGGATAATTATGACAACAAGTACAACATTTAAAAAATGCGCTGTAGCCCTCACTTTGGGTACGCTTTTCGCTGCATCATCAAGCATGGCTAATCCAAGTCAAGTAATCATGCCATCAATGGCTGACACAACAGCTAAGCTTCAAGGGCAAAGTGCACTTGGTACTCGCTTTATCATTAAATATAAAAATAACAGTAATGATATGGCTACTTTCTCGGTTGCTGACGCAAGCCCACAAATGATGAACCAAAAAGCGCAAGGTTTTGTGAGTGCATTTACAAGCAAGAAAGCTAAAGTTAAGGCACAATATGTTCGCCCAATGGCATTAAGTAATCATCACGTTATGCGTGTAGACAAAAACCTTAACGCTGATGAAACACAAGAATTCATGCAAGAGATGATTGCATCTGGCAATGTTGAATACATCGAAATTGACCAAATGTTACAGCCGTTTGCTACGCCTAACGATCCGCGTTACAACGATCAATGGCATTATTATGAGCAAGCGGGTGGTCTTAACTTACCAACAGCGTGGGATACTGCGACAGGTAGCGGTGTAGTCGTTGCCGTACTTGATACTGGTTATCGTCCACATGTTGATTTAAATGCCAATATTTTACCTGGCTATGACATGATCTCAGATACGTTTGTAGCTAACGATGGTGGCGCACGTGATAGCGATGCGCGCGATCCGGGTGATGCAACTAATACTGGTGAATGTGGCACAAATCAATTGGGCCAACCAGTTCCAGCATCTAACCAAAACTCTAGCTGGCATGGAACTCATGTTGCGGGTACTGTTGCCGCTGTAACTAATAATGGCGAAGGTGTTGCTGGTGTTGCGTATGATTCTAAAGTTGTGCCTGTACGTGTACTTGGTAAGTGTGGTGGTTTAACGTCTGATATCGCCGACGGTATTATTTGGGCATCAGGTGGTTCTGTATCCGGCGTACCGAGTAACGCAAACCCAGCTGATGTAATTAATATGAGTTTAGGCGGCGCGGGTTCTTGTAGTTCAACAACTCAGTCTGCAATCAATCAAGCTCGTGGCAATGGTACTGTAATTGTTATTGCAGCAGGTAATGATAACGATAACTCTGCAAACTATAACCCTGGTAACTGTAGTGGTGTTGTTAATGTGGCATCGGTTGGCCGTAATGGTGGCCGTGCTTACTATTCAAACTATGGTTCTAACATTGATGTTGCAGCACCAGGTGGCGCGCAAAGCTTTGCTAATGATTCTGAAGGTGTGCTTTCAACGCATAACTCAGGTTCATCTAGCCCAACGGGTGACAGCTATCATTACTCACAAGGTACATCAATGGCGGCACCTCACGTTGCCGGTGTTGCTGCACTTATCAAGCAAGCTAAACCAAATGCAACGCCTGATGAAATTGAAAGCATCTTAAAATCAACAACACGTTCATTTGCTGCAACATGCAATAACTGTGGTACAGGTATTGTTGATGCCGCTGCGGCCGTTGCTGCTGCGTCAGGTGGAGCTACACCACCAGGTGGTAATGAACTTGCTGATGGCCAAGCAAAAACAGGGTTAAGCGGCGCTGCAAATAGCGAAACTTTTTACACAATGACCGTACCAAATGGTGCTACAAACGTGACATTTACAATGAGCGGTGGTTCAGGTGATGCTGATATGTATGTGCGTGCAGGCAGCAAACCAACGTCATCAACTTACGATTGTCGCCCATACAAAGGGGGCAACAGTGAAGAGTGCTCTATCGATAACCCTACCGCAGGGACTTATCATGTAATGCTACGCGGTTACTCTGCTTACTCTGCTGTTAGTTTAGTGGGTAATCTAACCACTTCAGGCGGTGGCACGGGTGCACCACAAGCTGGCGGCGGCACTGTTGCTGACATTTCAGCAAGTGCAGGTCAATGGAAACATTATACGCTAGATGTACCAGCAGGTATGGCAAGCTTTACAGTGACTATGTCTGGTGGTACTGGTGATGCGGATTTATTTGTTAAAGCTGGTAGCCGACCAACAACGTCTAGCTATGATTGTCGTCCGTACAAAAATGGTAATGCTGAAACATGTACCTTTACTAATCCACAAGCTGGAACATGGCATTTAAGTGCTAATGCGTATAGTACATTTTCAGGTGTTACTATCGACGCTCAGTACAAGCCATAAAGTATAGCGTGAGTAAAAATCACGCTTACTAACTTAGCCAGTTCCCCTGGTAATTTTTAGCCGAACGAGAGTTCGGCTTTTTTAGTTTAGCTTTATTCTTCAAGTTTAAAGTTCAGCAAGTACTGCTTCAGCTCTACTTACTACAAACTCTTTACCTTGCTCAACAAATAGACCTGTCACTTTTTGGTCATCAACAATCATTGCGTAACGCGTTGATCTAACACCACCAAAACCGGCTGTATCTTTATCTAAACCAAGTGCTTTTGTAAAGCTGGCATCGCCATCAGCTAGCATTTCAATTTCTTGTGCGTTATGCGCTTCGCCCCATGCTTTCATTACAAATGCATCGTTCACTGATACGCAGTAAATAGCATCCACGCCGTTGGCTTTGATTTTATCAGCAAGCGTAATAAACTCTGGTAAATGTGCATTTGAACACGTGGGTGTAAACGCGCCAGGCACTGCAAATAACACTACTTTTTTACCCGCAAACAACGTTTCGTTGGTCAGCGTTTGCATGCCGTCTTCGGTTAATTGTGTAAGGCTAACCGCTGGTAATGTTTGGTTTTGAGAAATCATGGTATTTCCTTTTAAATTGACTCTGGATTCATTGCGACTAAAAGTATCACAAAAGCAAAATCAACCCTACCATCATAACCCCAAGCTACCACGGATTGTTTGCATCTGTTGTTGCAAGCGTTGGTGAATGTCGCTCACTAAGTTGCTTGATTCACTCACTTGCCCTTTCATGCTTTGCATTGATTGACTAAAATTATCTAATAGTGAGTTTTGCTGCTTTGCTAATTCCATTGCATCAAATGCCACTTTATTTGCATCTTGTGCGCTGCTTGCCACTCCTTCTGAGTTGCGTTTAAGATCTTGAGCATTACTTGTTTGCAATTGGGCATCATCTGCCAGCGCCGAAATTTGAGTTGAGACCATGGTGGAATTTTCACTTAATAGGTTCAACTGATTATTTATATCACTCAATGAGCCTTGTGTTTGCCGTGCTAACTTACGCACTTCGTCAGCCACAACCGCAAATCCCCGGCCATGTTCCCCTGCTCGTGCTGATTCAATGGCAGCATTAAGTGCAAGTAAATTAGTTTGATCAGCAATGTTCCGAATAACCTCTATAATTTGGCCTACATCTTGTACGCCACTTAATAGCTCTTGTAGGCTATGTAAACCTTGCCCTACGCGTTCTTGTGTATGCGAGCTTGCACTTAGCATATTTTCTGCAAACCCTAAGCTTTTATCCATCGCTGAGAAAGTATGCTTGGCGTTATCTGCAACTTGACCATTAATTGCATTTACCTGCTCACCTATTTGTTGAATATCAGCCAGTAAACTTTGATTTTGCTCCACTTGATGATGACTAGCATCTGTTTGCTGACTAATCGTGTGTAAATGCACACTCATTTCTTGCATAAAATCGTTAACAACCTTGAGCATTTGTGCCCGCTCTTGCGCTTCAATACGTTGCTGTTCAATTAGTTGGTTAAAATAATTAGCGATTTCACCGACTTCGGTTTTTGGGTTTTTACTTTCAATATTTTTTAATTCATTGCTTTCAATCAAAAATGCAAACCCATCTCGTAATTGGCGTAACGGCGTTAATACTTGGTTACGCTGCACAACGTATACACCCACTGCAAGTATCACTAACATGCCTATCGCAACACAAAACACCACTAATACTTGTTGCTTTAAAATACCTTGCTCGGCTTTAAGTTGTTGCTCTGCATTTATGACTGTGCCAGACAATGTACTGATTTGCTTACGTAAAGCATGTATACCAACTTGACGCTGCTGAGCCTGATCTATGGTATTAGCTAAATCACGCGGATAACGATTAGGCCAACTACTTAACTCTGCTTTTATCTCATCAGCTAAATCTTCAGCTTCTTCATCTATAAATAAACTGTCTTCATCAACGTCACTCATCACACCTAAATTTTCAAGGCTTTCAATTTGCTGTGCTAAGTGGTTTAAGTTGTTTACGCTTTGCTGTAAGTTTTTTTGGGTATCTTGATCAAAATTAAGGATCAATTGATAAGTAAAAAGCGACAAGGTTGTGACTTCGCTGTAATAATCACTGGCTAGTTGGTAATAAGTGTGTGTATTCGTATTTTGCTGTGCAGACTTGTTAGCATAACTAATTAGTGAAGATGCTGATCCAGCCATTTGCCTCAAGGCATTATCTAGCAATGCGGTTTCATTACCTGAAAGTTTACCAAGAGCGCGGTATTTGCCTTTTATATCGGTATCAAGTTGGCTCAGTTGTGAGTTTAACTGCTGCTTTAAAATCGTGGGTAAAATGGTGAGTTGAGTGTTTTTTAACTCTGTAATTAAATCAGATGCTTGCCCCAAATATTGGCTATCACCTTGGTCTAAATAATCTTCTAACGAGCTTTCAAGATCAATTAATATACTATTTTTTAGCTGGTTATATGATTGATCTTGGTGCTCTAATTTAACTAAGGTTTGACTTGCCCAATACAAAGTACCGCCTAAAAGTAAACTGGCGAGCGCCAACAAAATAGCTAATAAACGAGTAAATGATGACACGCGCATGAGTTGATTCCTCTGAATGACTGCGCGCTTACACTATTAACTATTTATGACAGTTTAATGAAAAACCACTAAAACACATAAATTAATGGGGACAAAAACATTTAATAAGAAAAAAGACTTATACCATTGCCGCTTTTACATAAACATCGAAGCGGTTCTTTTTCGTTTTAATTTGCATGCTGGGGGTTTTGTTGTTCAAAAATGGCGCGTAATCGGGACGCTTAACTACAACGCGCTTACTGGCAAGAGGATATGCAAATTCAAGTAAGTCATCAGCATCGTTGTCTGCTCCTACTAAGTCTTGAAATACCCGCATTTCTTTTTTTACTAATGCAGACTTTTCACGATGCGGAAACATAGGATCAAGGTAAACCACGTCGGGCATACTTTCACATTGGGCCAATAATGTATGACTTGAACCAAACACTAAGCTCATGTTTTCTTTCATCCATGGGCCTATTTCAATGTCGTTATAAGCACGCTCTAAACCATCATAAAGTAATGCGGCAACAACTGGATGGCGTTCATGTAAAATCACTTTACAGCCTAAAGATGCTAAAACAAAACCATCGCGGCCAAGCCCTGCTGTTGCATCAAGTACAACGGGTGTGGCGCCTTTATTTAACCCTACCGCTTTAGCAATTGATTGACCTTTACCACCCCCAAACTTGCGCCTATGGGCAACCGCTCCGGTCACAAAGTCAACGCTTATCGCGCCAAGCTTTGGCTCATCTGTTTTACGAAGTGTTAAACCATCTTCACCATAATGAAGTGAAAAACCAGACGTTTCTGCAGCCCATTTTTCAAGCCCAAAGCGCTGCTCAATACCTGTAAGATAATGACGTAATTCTTTAAAAGGACACTGTATAACCAAAATAAACTCCGACCGTAAATAGCTCGCGAAGTATATCAACTGCAAAGCGCTATAGCACTAAAATAGCTCAATATCAGTTTGTGACGTAATATTATCTGTAAACTCTGGTGTGGCTATTTTACTTAAGCTATCAATTAATTCAGTACGTGAGTCAATAATGTGATTAAGCTGATATTTTACAAATCCTAAATCATCATTGAGTGATGCAAACAATAACTGTGTTTTTTCTAACTGTTCAACATTAAGGGCTAACGCTTGATTATTGGCTAGCTCCGGATATTGCTGCATGGTTTTACGAATTTCTGACAATTGCTCTGTCATTTGATCCACAGCCTGCTCTCGGGTATCACTGTTTGCAAACATTAACTCTGATAGCTCCGAAAAAGCATTGCCTACGTTATGCGCTTGCGAAAGTGCTTTTTCGTTTACTTCCATATCTTGAATTTTAGCGTTAGTAACCTCTAAAAGGTGCGGGAATAAATCCTTATAGCGGCCATAAAGTGCAACATCACTCAAAGGCATATTTTTAATTAAAATAGATACTTTAGGGAAATTAATAATTGTACAACTGCTAAAATCAACAAATCGGTTAGCATAACGATGCTTTTCTAGTAGCTCTTGCTCTAATGGGCAAACACAGCCATCTGTAGTACAAAAAACGCCTATTTCCTGATACCAAAAAGCAACAATAACCTCAAGATCTAAGGGTTTAAAAAATTCGAAAAAATACTCAGATAAAGTTTGTATATCATGGGCATGATAACTTTGCCCAACATAGCGCATTATTCGCCCCATATCGCCTGAATCTGTCATCGCTATTTCAGCAGTGATCTCCGCTTTTTTAATATCATCTTTTAGCTTATTTGAATGCTGACGATACTCATAAAGCACTTGTATTCGGGCCATTAATTCTTGTGCGTTAAAAGGCTTGACGATGTAATCTGCAGCGCCGGCGTTATACCCTTTAACACGCTCGGGCAATTCACTTTTTCCTGATAAAAACATCACGGGCGTGTCTTTGGTTTGGTTACTATTTTTTAATTCAGTACAGACTTGATAACCTGATTTACCAGGCATTTCAACATCGAGTAAAATAATATCTGGGTTGTATTTTAATGCTAACCTTAATCCTTCCTCGCCATTTTTTGCATGAATTAATTTACAAAACCCTGCTAATGATTCTTCAATGACATGGTGAACGTATTTATCATCGTCAATCGCTAATACCAGTTTTGTCATGCTCCATTCCCTTTTAATGAGTTACTTAAAAAAGCATAGTACGGAGGGATTATTTTGCGACAATTTATTACTCTAAATAGTAAAAAAGCGCCATAAGGCGCTTTTTTACTTAAAAACTGACTATGCAGTAATGCCGCTATGGCGCAATAATGCGTCTATATTTGGCTCACGGCCTCGGAAGTTTTTAAATAATTCCATTGGTTCTTCGCTGCCGCCTTTTTCTAAAATATGCTGCATAAAGGCTTTACCTGTTTCAGCGTTAAAAATTCCCTCTTCTTCAAACTTAGAAAAAGCATCAGCTGACAATACTTCGGCCCATTTATATGAGTAATAACCTGCGCTATAACCACCTGCAAATATGTGACTAAAGCCATGCTGAAAACGATTAAACGCGGGTGGTTTAACAACTGCAGTATGATCTCGCACTTTATCTAAAGATGCTTGAATTTGGCATTCATCTCCTGCTTGATAATCATTGTGGATTCTAAAATCAAACAGTGAAAGCTCTATCTGACGCAGCATTTGCATGCCTGAGTTATAGTTTTTAGCCGCAAGCAGCTTATCAAGTAACTCTTTTGGTAATGGCTCACCTGTTTCAAAATGGCCTGAAATAAAATTAAGTGCTTGTTCTTCAAAACACCAATTTTCTAAAAACTGACTTGGTAGCTCAACGGCATCCCATGCAACACCATTAATTCCTGCCACAGGCGCGGCATCAATTTGCGTTAGCATGTGGTGAATACCGTGACCAAACTCATGGAACAAGGTTGTTACTTCGTCATGCGTAAACAGTGCAGGCTTATCACCCACCGCTTTATTAAAGTTACACACTAAGTAGGCAACCGGTGTTTGTAGCTCGCCATTGGCACGGATTTTACGTCCCATGCAATCGTCCATCCATGCGCCACCACGTTTATGATCACGCGCGTATAAATCTAAGTAAAAACGGCCACGTAACGTATTGCTACTGTCGTAAACTTCAAAAAAGCGTACATCTTTGTGATAAGTATCAATGTCATTCAGCTCTTTTACAGTAATACCAAATAAACGGTTTACTGTTTCAAATAAGCCACCTAGCACTTTATCTGCTGGGAAATAAGGACGCAGTACTTCGTCTGAAATTGCGTATTTTTCTTGTTTTAGTTTTTCACCATAATAAGCGTAATCCCATGCCGATAACTGCTCTATAGCGTGTTTTTCTTTTGCGAATGTTTGTAGCTCAGCCAACTCTTGTTTTGCTTGTGGCTTAGATTTAACCGCTAAGTCTTCTAAAAATGAGAATACTTGCTCTGGTGTTTCAGCCATTTTTGTTGCCAGTGATTTTTCAGCATAACTTGCAAAGCCTAACAACTGCGATATTTCATGACGTAGCGCTAGCTCTTCACTCATAATCGCTGAGTTATCAAACTCCTCAGCATTCGGACCTTGGTCAGATGCGCGCGTTACAAATGCCGTATACGCTTCTTCACGAAGCTCACGATTATCGGCGTACATCATAATAGGTAGGTAAGATGGGAAATCTAAAGTAAACACCCAACCGTCTAATTCTTTATTTTTTGCAGTTTCTGCTGCCAACGCTAATGCTGACTCTGGTAAACCAGCTAATTCGCTTTCATCTGTTATGTGCTTTTGCCAAGCAAGTGTGGCGTCCATAACATTATTACCAAATTTTGCTGCTAATTCAGATAAACGCGCACTGATTTCGCCGTAACGCTTTTGCTGCTCTGGCGCTAATGCAATACCTGATAACTCAAAGTCGCGCAGTGCATTAGTGATCGATTTTTGTTGAGCTGTCGTTAAGCTTTTAAATTCATCGCTATTGTGCAATGCATTATATGCCTCATAGAGGCCTTGATGCTGGCCCACAAAGGTAGAATACTCTGAAATAATCGGTAAACATTGCTCATACGCTTCGCGAAGTGCATCGCTGTTTAATACTGAATTTAGGTGTGATACCGGTGAAAAAACACGTGACAGTTTGTCATCAACTTCTTCTAGTGGCAGTACCAAGTCATTCCATGTAAATGATTTATTAGCTAACACGTCGTCTATTTTTGTACGGCATTGTTCTATTGCGTGTTTTAGCGCTGGGACAACATGCTCAGGTTTAATTTTTGAAAATGGCGGTAAGCCTTCAAGGCCTACGAGTGGGTTATTTGTTAAATCGGTCATGTTAGCTCTCAAATCATTGCGAATATCATTTTGAAGTTGGGGCGAACTGATGAAATACAAGGGGCTTTTAACAGGTCTTCCTTGTGCTATCATCACGTTAATATGATCATTTCATCTTTGAGGACTAACTATGGCTCAGCATTTTGACTACATTGCAATTGGCGGCGGAAGCGGCGGGATCGGTTCAGCTAACCGTGCGGCAATGCGCGGCGCAAACGTTGCATTAATTGAAGCAAAACATATGGGTGGCACCTGCGTAAACGTAGGCTGTGTACCAAAAAAAGTAATGTGGCATGGCGCTCAAATTGCTGAAGCAATTAATTTATATGCTCCTGATTACGGTTTTAATGTTGAAGTAAAAGATTTTAACTGGAGTAAATTAGTTGAAAGTCGCGAAGCTTATATTGGTCGTATTCACAAAGGGTATGATAATGGCCTAGCGAAAAACGGGGTTACTGTAATAAAAGGTTTTGCTAAATTTATTGATAGTAAAACCGTTGAAGTAGATGGCGAACTATACACAGCTGATCATATTTTAATTGCCGTAGGCGGTCGCCCTAGCATTCCAAATATTCCAGGTGCTGAACACGGCATTGATTCAAATGGCTTTTTTGAGCTGAACGAGCAACCAAAACGCGTTGCTGTTGTGGGCGCTGGTTATATTGCCGTTGAGATCGCAGGCGTACTACATAGCCTAGGCACTGAAACTCATTTATTTGTTCGTAAAAGTAAACCACTGCGCACCTTTGACCCATACATAATCGACACACTGGTTGATATTATGGCTAAAGAAGGCCCTACGCTGCATACCGAATGTTCACCAAAAGAAGTGGTTAAAGAAAGCGATGGTAGCTTAACCATTCACTTTGAAAACGGTTATAGCCAAAACGTTGACCAAGTAATTTGGGCAATTGGCCGCCAGCCAACAACCGATAAAATTAACCTTGCAGCTGCTGGTGTTGAAGTAAACGAAAGCGGTTTTGTTAAAGTTGATGAATACCAAAATACCACAGCAAAAAATGTTTATGCTGTAGGCGATATCATCGAAGGCGGCATTGAGCTTACTCCTGTTGCAGTAAAAGCAGGGCGTACACTGTCAGAGCGGTTGTTTAATAAAGACATGCCAGATGATCTGAAAATGGATTACAGCTTAGTGCCTACCGTGGTATTTAGTCACCCGCCGATTGGAACGATAGGTTTAACTGAGCAAGAGGCAATCTCACAGTACGGTGAAGAAAACGTAAAAGTGTACAAATCAAGCTTTGCAGCTATGTACACTGCAGTTACCCAGCACCGCCAAGCATGTAACATGATGCTAGTGTGTGCAGGCCCTGACGAGAAAGTGGTTGGCTTACACGGCTTAGGCTTTGCTGTTGATGAAATGATTCAAGGCTTTGCGGTTGCTATGAAAATGGGCGCTACCAAAGCTGATTTTGACGCCGTTGTAGCACTACATCCAACAGGCTCAGAGGAATTTGTGACGATGAGATAAGCCCTGCGCTTATTAACATAAAAAACCCCTTAGGATTAATTTTCTAAGGGGTTTTTTGTTGTTATTAATGTTAAATTACAGCCATTGTAAAAAGTGCGATGCTTTCATTGTGTTTCATAAAGCGCCCACTATGATAATGCTAAATTTATTCAGCCTATTAGGAAGTTATGATCAAAGATATACTACTACATCCATTTCTTATTTCATTGATAATGCTAACAATTGCATTCATCCTAAAAATGCTTGTTGATAAGTTAGCGCGAAATCGTGCAGAGAAAAAAGAAAAAGACATTCGCTACATTGCACACAACATTAAGCATTTTATTAATTTTGTGATGGTGTTATCACTGCTGTTTGTTTGGTCAACTGAAATACAAAACTTTGCGCTGTCTATTGCTGCATT
This sequence comes from Pseudoalteromonas sp. NEC-BIFX-2020_015, assembly GCF_012952265.1. NCBI lineage: Bacteria > Pseudomonadati > Pseudomonadota > Gammaproteobacteria > Alteromonadales > Pseudoalteromonadaceae > Pseudoalteromonas > Pseudoalteromonas sp. NEC-BIFX-2020_015. The sequence goes on along the minus strand of NZ_JABCJL010000005.1, from coordinate 167,230 downwards.
TGCTGTTGCGATTGTACTTGCTACGCGAGAGTTTATTCAATGTGTGATTGGCTTTTTCTACTTGGTAACAACACGGCCATTTAGAATAGGCGATTGGATCCAAGTTGGTGAGTATTATGGTGAAGTGGCTGAAACTGATTGGATCAAAACTACTATGCATGAAATTGATATGCACACCTATCAATTTTCCAGAAAAACCATATATATACCAAATAATAAACTGATCACCAGCCCAATTAAAAATTTAAACTTTGTAAAACGCTTTGCAACACACCACTTTACTATTATCCGTAAAGAAAGCTTTAACCCTTATCCAATTTATGAAAATTTAATGGATGAAGCCAAACGCCATTGTGAAGAATTTGAAGAAGTAGCAAGCCGTTATAATTCAATTATTGAGAGAAAGCTGGATGCTAAAATTTCAGGCCCCGCGCCTGAAATTCATTTTGGCACCACTGAAATAGGTGAGTTTAAAGCAAGCTTTACGCTATTTTGCCCAACAGACAAGGCGCTTCAAATAGAGCATAAACTAACAGAGTGCTTTATGACGCTGTGGTATAACGAGGCAAAAAAAAAAGAGACTCGAGGCTAGGCCGTGTTTATTTTCAACCAAGGTAGAGCTTAATATTCTCTTGAATTTAGGCCTTAAAATAATACAATTGGTACACATCGCTTTTAAACTTGATGTGTACCAAGGTTTTTATAGTTCATAGTCAATATGAACTGACGGTAGCTTATTTAACAGTGGAATAAGCGCACGCTCTCTTCTTAAATCATTGCGCTCATCATCAAGATCTCTTCGCTCGTTAATTAGTACTGCACGTTCGTTACTCGATATATTTGCAGCACTTAATTCGTTTCTGATTATTTCAAGCCGTCTGTTTATTGTGTCTAGCCGATTTTTTATTTCGGTTTTTCTTACTTCGACTTGGTAACGATCATTGCCCTCTTCCCACGCCTTTCGAAATTGTTTGCTGTTGCATACACCATTAAATGACTCACCACGAATACCCACTGCAAAGCCGTTTTCAGGTTTACAATAATATCGCAAGCCATTGTCATAACCTTCTTTATACTGTGCAACGTCAGGTGAAATACCAAACTCCTGACAGGCTGTTACGGTATCAACACCTTGGCTGTAAGTTTTTCCTGATTGGCCATGATCATAGCCAAGCTGCTGCCAATTCGCGTATGCGCACTCTTCTTGCGATAGGCTCGTACAGCCGCTAAGAGTAATAAGGGCTAGGCTAAAAACACATTTTTTAATCATAAAAAATAACATCTGTTTTCATTTTAATATGCAAGCATACTATTCCTTCTTTAGGGCCATATCAATAAACTCAGAAGTTCCCTGTAAATAAACAAGCCCTACCTAACAAGGCTGTACTTCTACATTTTGCTCTCTAATAGGTAACTCAATAATAAAATCTATCCCTTTATTCAGTTCTGAATGGCATGTAATTGTTCCTGCAAACAGCTGAGTTACTAAGTTATAAACAATATGTGTGCCTAAGCCGCAACAACCCGATCCTCTTTTTGAGGTTACAAAAGGATCAAATATCTTATTTTTCATCTCTGGCGTTAAGCCACAGCCAGTATCTTGGTATATGATTTTTATTTTTTGCTGCTCTTGACTGACATTAATAGATATTACCTTTTCTGCGCCCCAATCTTTGAATCCATGAATAATAGAGTTGCAGATTAAATTGGTGTAAATTTGAATAAAATGACTTGGATAACTATCAATCTCTATGCTTTCTGGGCAGTTAATCTTCACGGTACAATTAGATTGCTTTATTTCATGTGAAAGTGATTGAATGATCTGCTCTAAATTTGTGCGTATATTAAAGCGGTAACTTTGCTCTGAAACCTGATCGACAGCAACTTGTTTAAAGCTTGAAACTAATTCCGCTGCACGATGAAGATTATGTTCAATTAATTGGGTTGACTGGGCCATGTTATCTAAAAAACAACCAAAATCACTTTTAGACACTTTCCCCTGAGTATACTTATCTATCATATTTTTAACTTGTTCTTTAGCATAGCTTGCAGTAGTAATACTCACGCCTAAAGGAGTATTTATTTCATGGGCAACACCTGCTACTAAACCACCTAATGAGGCCATTTTTTCTGATTCAAGCAAGTGCGACTGTGTAAATTTAAGTTCATCCAGCGTATTTTTAAGCATTTGATTACTTTCGTTTAATTTCTCTGTCCTTTGTATCACCTTCTCTTCAAGCTGCTGATTTAGATCGGTTAAAGCTATCTCAGCTTGAATAAGAGGAGTAATTACGTGACCATTGAAAATATAGGCTGCAAGTTTACCTTTGTGGTGTATGGGTGCGCATTGCCACTCTATGATCTCTTCATTGTTATTGGCGGTGCTTATTTTAAGCTGTATTACATGCTGTTTTCTTGATGATAAAAATTTATCACTAACATTTTTAAAATCTCTATTTTGTGTAAAAAGCTGTTGCCACAGCTGCCCTTTAATTTGAGTATTTTCCATCGCGAGCACTTGCTCAACAGCTTTGTTAAAACGTTGGATTACAAAATTCTCATCGGTACACACCAATAATGAAGACATTGTTTCAATTACTGTTTCAGAAAAATCTTGCTCATCTTGAAGTAGTTCAATAATTTTTTGTCGTTCATTCATTGTTGAGCTTATTTCTTGATGTAAACGATTAAAAGCACTAGCTAGCTCATCTAGCTCATCGGCTTTATCGTGCTGGCATTTTTCGCGCCCAGGTAAACGTAATTCCGGCACGGAACCTGGGACAAATGGTGTACTTCTTAAAAAATTAACAATAAAGTTTAAGTGTCTGATAAGCAGATAGTACATAACAAGTAACACACAAGCAGAAACAATAATCGTTTTAATAAACTGAATAAATAAAATTAATACCGACTTTCTTAATAACTCACCATAAACCTTCGTTAATGATGCCGAAACATGCAGCTCACCAACGAGTGTCTCTTCATAATATAAAGTGAAACTTGCAGCGAGAACTGAACCTGAACCATCAGTTCCAGAATCATAAAAAGTCGTTCGCTCACCTTGAATAACCTGCTCTATTTTTAATGAATCAATATCGGGGATATCTTCAACGCCGTGGATCAAAATAGTTAATTGCTCTTCGTCAAAACTCCATAAACTTTGTGCAAGCGGCTTAGTGAAGCTAATATCAATATAACTAAGCGAGCTATTTATTTGTTCAACTCGATTATTAAAATCCCACGTAATTTGTAAAACCGTTGCCAAAGCAGCAAATAATGAGCTAAAAAGTAATATATAGGACAGTAATTTTTTGGATAAATTACTGTGCTTAAATTGAAAAATTAAATCAGATTTTAATGCTGCAAATTGCGGCATATACACATTCTCTCTGCTACTCTTTTATACAACTTTAGTTTATTTTTCGGATTACAAAAAATATGAAAGCATTATTTTTTAAAATCGCAGTTTTATTTACTATAGTGTGTAGTATGAACTTACTAGCGAATGATGCAGGCATCACGTTATACGCAGAAGATGGCTGGCCTCCTTACTCATACGCTGACGGATCAGGGATAAGCAATCAAAAGGTTATAGAAGCTTTTGCGCTTGAAGGCGTAAAGGTAAACATTAAAGTGCTGCCTTTCGCCAGAATTCTTAATTTATTAAAAACTGGCAATGCTATTTTAGGCGTCAACGTAGCTAAGACTGATGAAACCAAAGAGCAATTTTTATTTCACAAATCACCTTTATATACCGTTAAATCTCACTTTTACTATTGGCATAATAAACCGCTTATTGTAAGTACTAAAGAAGAGTTAAATAAAAACACTCGCATTGGGGCTATTATTGGTTATGACTACGGTGACTTTATTGATAAGAATGAAGTTGGGCTTAAAATTGAACGAGTTAAAAACCATGAGCAAAACCTTAAAAAGCTTTCCTCTCACCGACTAGATGCACTCATCCTTTTTGATGACATTGCAGGAGAGCTCATCACTACAAATAACCTAGAAAATAAGCTCATCAAGGGACCTCCTGGCGATTCAATAGAAATTTTTGTGGCTTTTTCTAAAGTTCACCCTAGCAGTTTGAAGTATCTCGAAATATTAAACCGTGGTTTGACTAAGCTGGATAATCAGTAAACCAGCCTAGCCTGATATTTCTTTTTAAGCTGTACCACCAACCGTTAGGTTATCAATTTTAAGGCTTGGCTGACCCACGCCAACCGGAACACTTTGACCGTCTTTACCACATACGCCTACGCCTTTATCAAGCGCTAAATCGTTACCTACCATCGAGATTTGTTGCATTACCTCTGGGCCGTTACCAATTAAAGTTGCGCCTTTAATTGGTTGTGTGATTTTGCCATTTTCGATCAAGTACGCTTCTGAGGCACTAAATACAAACTTACCTGAAGTAATATCTACTTGGCCGCCACCAAAGTTTGGTGCAAAGATACCCTTTTTAACAGTACTGATTATGTCTGCTTGGCTGTGCTCGCCGCCTAACATGTAGGTGTTGGTCATACGTGGCATAGGTAAATGGGCGTATGATTCACGGCGCGCATTGCCTGTTGGGTTTACTCCCATCAAACGTGCATTTAGCTTGTCTTGCATATACCCTTTTAAAATACCGTTTTCAATCAGCACATTGTAAGCCGCTGGTGTGCCTTCATCATCTACGTTAAGTGAACCACGGCGATCGGCTATAGTGCCATCATCTACCACAGTACATAACTCAGATGCGACTTTCTCACCTACTTTACCGCTAAATGCTGATGCACCTTTACGGTTAAAATCACCTTCTAAACCATGGCCAACAGCTTCGTGTAGTAATACGCCAGGCCAGCCGGCACCAAGTACCACTTCCATACTACCAGCAGGTGCATCAATGGCTTCTAGGTTTACTTTTGCTTGGCGAACGGCTTCTTCTGCGTATTCCATCCAACGTGGTTTGCCATCGACTAACTCTTTAAAATAACCATAATCTAAACGTGCGCCGCCACCTGCGCCACCGCGTTCACGTCGACCCTCTTTTTCAAGTAGTACTGAGCAGTTTAAGCGGATCAATGGGCGAATATCAGTAGCAAATGTACCATCGCTTGCGGCAATTAATATCTCTTCATAGACGGCTGACATTGAGCTAATCACTTGCTCTGCATCTGGGGCTAGTTCGCGAATATAATTTTCAAGCTCACGTAACAAGCTTACTTTGTCGTTATCGCTCATACTTTGAATTGGCTGTAATGGTGCAAACTGCTGCTTGGCTTTTACATCACTAAAGACTTGAATTGCTTTACTCTCACCCGCCTCGGCGATACTACGCGCAGCTGTAGCGGCTTTGTTAAGCGCCTCAAGATTGATTGCATCTGAGTACGAAAAGCCCGTTTTTTCACCACTTACAGCGCGCACACCGACACCGCGCTCAACATTGTAAGAGCCTTCTTTAACTAAGCCATCTTCCAGTACCCATGATTCATGGTGACTAGATTGAAAATAAAGATCAGCGTAATCAACATTATGCTGATGAATAAAACCAAGCGTTTTTTCGAGTTCTTCTCGATTTAGCTGGCTGTCGTGTAATAAATGCTGTTCAACCGTATTCATAATAAATGCTCTCTAAATCGTTGGTGAGATTGCACGGGCATATCTCGACGAATGGCATGTAATTGGTTCAAATCTGGCTGGCAGCCAATAAACCCTATGCCATTTGCAAGCTCACTGAGGACGTCGCCCCAAGGAGAAATAATAATGCTGTGGCCGTATGTTGCGCGGCCGTTTTCATGTTGCCCCGCTTGTGCAGCGGCAATTACATAACTTTGTGTTTCAATCGCTCTGGCCTTTAATAAAGGTTGCCAATGCGCTTCGCCAGTGACCGTAGTAAATGCACTAGGCACTAAAATAACTTCAGCCCCTTGACGTTGCAATGCACTAAATAAACCACTGAATCTAAGATCATAACATACTGTGAGGCCGATTTTACCAAATGGAGAATCAACCACGACCACGTTTTCACCTGCTTGTGTGAAGTTTGATTCTCGGTATGAACCCGTGCCATCCGCCACATCAACATCAAATAAATGAATTTTGTTGTACTGCGCTAACACCTCGCCACTGCTATTAAATAGTAGCGATGCTGCAAAATAGCGATCATTTTTAGCACTGATCGGTAATGTGCCTGCTGCTAACCAAATATCATGTAAACGACACAAAGCACTTAATTGCTGTTGATAATAATCACTTTGCTTTGCTACGGCTAATGCATATTGGCCACTTTTGCCAAACACTAAAAAGCTCTCAGGTAAACACACCAGTAATGGCCGTGTTTTAGGGAGCTTTAAAAGTAGTTGTTTAAGTTGATTGATATTCTCATCTGCACACACGCCTGAGCACATCTGCATAGCAACTATCATTGGTTGCATAATAAAACTCTCATTGAGTGGCTGTCACTGCGGCGTCTTTGAGTGTTAACTCATGAGACTTTTGCGCTGCTTGTGGCTGATTTTGTGCAGCTTGCGGAATAGTTACTTCGCGACTTTTACGATCAACTTCCTGTACAACAGGATCGCTCATACTGCCGCTAACTTTAAAATTTATTTCCGAGATAACCCGCGCAGAATGAAGTACTTTGTCAATCGCCAACGCAGCTAAACCGGTAACAGGGTTTACCATCCACGCAACTATCACGGGAATACTTGAGGTTACTTGCGGGGCAACCGCTAGGTCGTAATCAATTTCCATGGTATTAAGGTTAGTGTGGCCCTTAATGGTTAAATCTGCGGGTACACCATCCATTTTAGTGTCTTGCGTATAAGCAATGCCTTTGTCCAACTGCATAGTGCCTTGCATGCTGTTATAGAAAAACCCCTTTGAAAAAACATCTCTAAAGTCGAGCTTAAGCTTACGCACCAATGAATCTAGGCTCAGTAATGAAAACACCCGCGCTCCACCATCACTTACTTCAGCTAAATGGCCTTCGCCTAATTGCCAATCTAAATTCCCTGATAAACTGGGTATATCAAATTGATAAGGTGCATCTTGCCACGCTAAATCAAATTTAATATCTGCGGTTGAGTCTTTAACTGTGGTGGTTATATCAAATTCATCAAATAATTCACCTATATCAGTACTTTGCATATTGCCATTAAACTGTGTGAGCCCATTTTTCCATTCACCTTTAGCGCGTAAAATATGCTTACTTTTATCAACAACTAATTCTGATACCGTTAGTTTTTGCCCATCACCATAAAACGATGCGCTCACTTTATCTAGTTGGTAGCTTGCCACTTTACAGTCTGCGCACTCAAATTCTATTGCGGGTAAATCGTTCAACCATGTATAGTTTTCAGGAATTTTTGGTATATTGGAGTTGTCATTTGAAGGTGTAAAGTTAACTCTTAAATAATCAGTAGCAATATGGATAGGACGACTTAATTGCCCTAAAGGAATAAACACCTGCGAGCGTAATTCTTTGGCGTTCAGCTTTAAACTTAAGTCGTTATCAACAGGCGCTAAACGCATTTCGAAATCATTAAATGCAATATCCGCGATCGTTAATTGCTGCACCTTGCCAACCACTTCGTTGAGGGGAGGAAGTATTCCTTGAGCATCAGATGCTGTTTGGTTAATGCTCACTATTTGTTTAATTAAACCAAGCCATGGCAGCAGATCGGTTTGATCTAAATTGATCGCTACCGTTAAGTTTTCACGGTTCAAACCTAAATCTTGTGCCCCTAAAATTAAATGAGCATTGCTGAGTTGGCCAGTGTCGTTGGCTAAAATTCCATTAAAGTACACGTTTTTATTGATATTAGCAGTGATCAAGTTTGAAATATTATCGCCTTGAATAACGGCGCTAAGTGGCCAAACTTGCTCTGCATTTTTGGTATAAGGCGCAGGTAATTCACTTTTGAGCCCTTTAAGTTGAGAGCTCACGTTGGCATGATAATTAAAACCATCAGCTAAAAAATTAAGCCCTATATTTATAGCAACTTCACTTTCGCCACTTAAATAATCTTTTAAAAGACCTTGCCCGTGCTTAATCAAGGTGTGTGCGTTTAATTGTGCTTTAATGTCCACATCACCACGGTAGCTATCTTTGATACTTTTACCATCAAAGTTAACCTTAAGCGGCATACCTAACCACGTTGCTTCGGCATTTTTTAAGCTTATATGGTCATCATTAAAATACAGTTTGCCTGTTACTTGCTCTAATTGTACGCCTGGTTGCGCTAAATAAACGGGGAGTTTGCTTAAGTTAACAACCCCTTTGGCATTTACATTCAGGTCATTTAAATCAACCAACAACTCTATATCCGCACTCGCTTCACCTTGGCCTTGGATCACTTCAAATACATTTGCCAGAGGATCTTCAATGGGGGTGGCTTTAAAAAAAGGTAATAGTTTTTTTACATCTGCTTGCTTGTTAATTTTAACATTAAGAATGTCTGCATCCATTAGATCTGCAATACTCACATGCACTGCATTACCCACGGCTAAATTGACAAGTTCACCTTGTTGAGAGTAAATATCCATACGTTCATTTTCAAAATGCAGCTTTGCGCTACCTTTTGTCACTGCAGGCCAATTAGGCGCAAATTGATAATGTGCTTGATCAACTTGGGCTAACACTTCAAACTGCCCTGAATTATCAGCAAACGGGAAACCTGTTAATGGCCCTGAAAACAACACTTGCGCTTGTGGTATTTCGCCCCCTTTAATCGCACCAGTTAAATAATCAACTAAACTATTGGTCATAACTGGGAGTGGGAAGTAATGACTTACAATACTCGCGTTAGGAACGAATGCTTCGGCGTATAAATCAAGCCTAGGTTGCCCCCCTAAGCTAAGCTTCATTTCAGCGGCAATTGTTGCCTCATCATTATCAAGCCAAATATTATCACTGCTGATCTGCCAGCCTTGCTCACTGCTGGCCAAATCAATTTGCATATTGAGCTGATTATATTTTATTGGATGACTAAACGTATCGCCGGTGAGTAATTGGTTATGCTCGCCAAATAAGTTAATGCGCCCATAGTCTTGATTTAACAATCCATCAATACGTAAATCTTGCGCGCCTGGAATACCTTGCTTAGCAAGCCAGCCTAGCCGCTGCGCTTCAAACCATAATTGCCATTGCTCAGGAGACGAATATTGAAAGTAAGCGTAATCAACTTGCCCACTTGGTTGAAGGTTGATAAGTTGATCAAGGACTGCAAAGTTGCTTAATTGAGCCAGTTTTGAAACCAAGTCAAAATCAAGTTGCTGTATCCAAAACTGCTTTTGTTTTTTATCTAGCTGCGCTTCAAATTGAAAATCAGGCCAATATTGCTGATCATTTTTAATGCCTAAACCCGTACTTTTTAAACGCCAACCTTGCTGAAATGGATAAAGGTGAAACCCCCCTTCACTTAAGCTAAATTGGTGATTTTTTGTATCTTGCTGCCAATTAATATAGCTGGGTAACCATTTAACGGTGACATCTTTAATTAAGCCTTTTTCAATACTCACCCAGGACTCTAAATTAATATCTGAATTGAGCTGCTCTTTACTAGCATTAATATATTGCGCAAGCCACTTAGAAACATCAACATTGCCAGCTTGTATATAAACATCACCAGCCATGCTTTCTAAAGTAGTGCCAACGAGCGCTAAACGCGCATCAAACGTGCCAACCGAAATCCCCGGCAACGCCAAAGTACCACTTCCTAGATGCTGTTCAGGTTCGTTCTGCCAAACAATATTTTCAAGAATTAAACGGCGGTCTTTACCATCTCCCAGCATAAAATTAAGACTGCTATTCTCTACAGCAAAATGCCCGGTTTCACCTAGGAATAAACCTTCAATTAGTTCTTTTTGCTCAAAAGATACATCCGTACTTTTTGAATCCAACATGCTCGGTATATTAACATTGGCATGAAAGCCGTTAATTACAAAGTAGCTGGATTTTAATTGCTGCGTTTTGATGGTTTCCCATACATTTAACTCAAAGCTTGCTTTGGCAATCGTCAATGCGATAGGTGATATTTGATTATCTTCAAAGGAAATTTCTTCCAATACAATAGAGGGTCCTTTGCCATGCCAACTCGCTGAGATAGCGCCAATTGACAGATTAACGGCAAACTTTTCATAAAGGTAATTTTCTAAGTCACCTTTATAATCATTAGCGTACGGGAGTGTATATTTTAATACGGACACAATAACGGCCAGCAGCACCAATGTTATAGCACAGGCTTGCCATAACTTACGGATACAAAAAAAACAGGCCGTCTTTGCTTTCATTACATCATAACCACATCAAACTGCTCTTGACTATAGAGGCTTTCGGTTTGAATGCTGACTTGCTTGCCAATAAATAATTCAAGCTCTGCAAGGTTATGATATTCATCATTAATCAAGGCCTCACTCACAGCTGGTGCTGCATAAACCATAAATTTGTCTGCTGCATATGCTCTGTTCACACGTACAATTTCACGCAGTATTTCATAGCAAACGGTTTCTACTGTTTTTTGCGAACCTCGTCCTGAACACGCGGGACACACATCACATAAAATATGCTCTAAGCTTTCTCGCGTTCGTTTTCGTGTCATTTCAACTAAACCAAGCGCAGATAAGCCATTAATGTTTGATTTAGCACGATCTTTACCCAGTGCCGACTCCAGTGAATGTAATACGCGGCGTTTATGATCTTCACTAATCATATCAATAAAATCGATGATGATTATGCCACCTAAATTTCGTAACCTAAGCTGACGAGCTATTGCCGAAGTAGCTTCAACATTAGTATTAAAAATGGTTTCTTCTAAATTCCTGTGACCAACAAAGGCACCTGTATTTACATCAACCGTGGTCATTGCTTCAGTTTGGTCGATAATTAAATACCCACCTGATTTAAGTTCCACTTTACGATGTAGTGCTTTTTGAATTTCGTTTTCAACATCAAATAAATCAAAAATCGGGCGCTCACCTGGGTAGTATTCAAGTACCTCTGAGAGTATCGGTACAAATTCAGCAGTGAAGGCTTTTAGTTCTTCATATGTTAACTTTGAATCAACTCTAATGCGCTCCATGTCCTCACCTACATAATCACGTAAGGTTCTAAATGCGAGAGTTAAGTCTTCATGAAGGATGCTTTCTTTGCTGGTTTTTTTGCGTTTTGCGACTATTTTTTCCCACAATTTTTTTAAAAACTGTGCGTCGTGGCGCAGTTCAGCTTCGTTTGCACCCTCTGCTGCTGTGCGAACAATAAAGCTGCCGTTTTCATCGGAATAATCAGCAACAATATTTTTTAATCGCGCGCGTTCCTCTTCTGTTTCTATGCGCTGACTCACACCCACGTGAGTTGCATCCGGCATAAAAACTAAATAACGCGAAGGAATTGTAATATCTGTGGTTAAACGCGCACCTTTAGTACCCAGTGGATCTTTTACCACTTGCACCATAATGTACTGTCCTTGACGAACTAGCTCACGGATGTCTTGCACTTTTTTTATTGGTTGATCGTCAACACCTTCTACAATTGAAGCACTATTAACGATATCTGATGCATGTAGAAATGCAGCCTTGTCTAAACCAATATCAACAAATGCGGCTTGCATACCCGGCAATACGCGACTAATTTTACCTAAGTAAATATTACCAACAATCCCTAAGTTACCAATTCGCTCTAGTTGGATCTCTTGTAATACGCCATTTTCTATCAAAGCAACACGACTTTCACTCGGAGTGACGTTGATCAGTAATTCTATACTCATGTTACCTACTTAAGAATTCGCTTAATAATTTTTCGCATTCATATAAAGGTAAGCCTACAACTGCAAAATAGCTACCTGAAATATGCGTTACAAATCGACCACCTAACCCTTGAATACCATAACCACCGGCTTTATCTTGTGGTTCGCCACTTTGCCAGTAATCCTCTAACTCTTGATCTGATAATGTTTTAAAGTTGACCTGTGTTGTTACCACACAACTCATTACTCGCTCTGGCGTAGCAAATGCTATTGCGGTTAGCACCTGATGCTCTCGCCCTGACAAACGCTTTAAAGTTGCCATAAAGTCCGCTTTATCCAGTGGTTTACCTAGCGATTGATTGTCGATAACCACGACAGTGTCGCTGCCCAATACAGGGCGATCGGTGTAACCCATGGTCACGCCCGTTTGAGCTTTTAAGCGCGCTAAACGTTCAACCAGCTCACGTGGAGATTCGTTGCTTAATTGGCTTTCGTCGGCATCCACACTAAATTGCGAAAATTCAATGCCTAGCTGAGTTAGCAATTCTTTGCGCCTTGGAGAAGCTGACGCTAAATAAATGGCGGTTTGCATTATCGGATCCTGAAATGACGACGGTATTTACGCAGCAGCAAGAAAATCCATGGCCAACTTAGCATGCCAGTAACCACTGGCCATAAGTATTGCGGATTAAAATACACATCCATTAAAAAGTGATTCAGCCAAAATTGCATTAAATGATAAAGCGTTAAAAATAGCCCAACCAATATTGCTTGCTGCCAAATCGAGAAGTTACGGATTTTTTGAAAATTACTCGCAGTAACAAAAATACAAATTGAGTAAGTGAGTGAGTTTACACCTAATGGCGAGCCTGATGCTAAATCAATTAAGAGTCCCACCACCCAAGCAGTACCAATGTTTAAACGATGCGGAACCGCCAATGACCAGTACATTAAAACGAGTAGAACCCAGTCTGGACGAAATGGTTCAAATGAAAACGGCAACGGCATCAGTGCCATAATCAATGCAAAAAAGATGCTAAAGCCGATAAGTAATGTGTGTCGGCTATTCATCGCTGATAATTTCCTGTTGACTACGCCATAAGATCACTAATAAGCGAATTCGGTCTAGCTGAGCAATTGGCTCCGCGTATACTTGCGCAAACGGACGCCCTTCATCGCGGTTTATCTCTGTCACAACTGCAACAGGATATCCTTCAGGAAACGTGCCACCAAGACCTGATGTTACCAATACATCACCATAACGTACATCTAGGCTATGCGGTACATGGGAGAGTTTTACTGAGTTTATTTTCCCTACACCTTCCACGACAGTGCGCACATCATTGCGTAAAATGCGCACCGGTGTTGCATGGGTCGTATCTGTCATTAAAAGTACACGAGAGGTTGTTGATCCCACTTTTGTAAGTTGACCTACCACGCCCATTTCGTCAATCACAGCTTGCCCTTCACTAACACCATCAATCGCACCGCGATTGATCACCACTTGGTGACTATATGGGTTTGAATGAACTGACAGTACTTGTGCAATGATTTTACGGTTAGCTTGTTTAGCTGAAGAGCCAAGTAATGCCCGCAGTTTTTGATTTTCTTTGGCTAAAAATTGATATTGCTGAAGTTGTTCACTTTGCAGTAATTGCTTTTGTTTTAATGCTTCGTTTTCGGTTAGTAGTTGATCACGCGTATGCAAGCTTTTAGCACCAAGGCTAAAAACTTCATAGGGTAAATTAGCTAAATACAATAATGGGCTGACTAGCGTATTTAAACTGGTGCGAACCGTGGTGCCGCCTTGTGTATAACGATCGCCTACGATCAGCATGATACTCAACAGCACTGCGACAAAAAGTCGCAGTTGCAAAGAGATGGCACGCCCAAACATTAACTTCATTAGTCGTAGCTAAATACGTCACCACCATGCATATCTATCATCTCAAGTGCCTTACCGCCACCACGTGCTACACACGTTAATGGATCATCAGCAACCACTACCGGAATACCTGTTTCTTCCATTAATAAACGATCTAAGTCTTTAAGCAGTGCACCACCGCCTGTTAGCACCATACCTTTAGCTGAGATATCTGACGCAAGCTCTGGTGGTGATTGCTCAAGTGCCACCATTACAGCGCTTACAATTCCCATTAATGGCTCTTGCAGTGCTTCTAAAATTTCGTGCGAGTTAAGCGTAAATGAGCGCGGTACACCTTCAGCAAGGTTACGACCACGCACTTCAATTTCAATCGGTTCATCAGTTTTAAAAGCTGACCCTATTTGATGCTTAATGTTTTCAGCTGTTGCTTCACCAATCAAGCTACCAAAATTACGACGTACATAATTAATGATTGCTTCATCAAACTTATCGCCACCAATACGCACTGATGATGAATACACTACGCCGTTAAGTGAGATAATTGCGACTTCAGTTGTACCACCACCGATATCAACAACCATTGAACCCGTTGCTTCTGACACAGGTAAACCCGCACCAATTGCAGCCGCCATTGGCTCTTCAATTAAATATACTTCACGCGCACCCGCCCCCATTGCAGATTCACGTATTGCACGTTTTTCTACCTGAGTTGCACCACATGGCACACATATAAGTACACGTGGGCTAGGACGCATAAAATTGTTGTTATGAACTTGCTTAATAAAATGCTGTAACATTTTTTCAGTTACATAAAAGTCAGCAATTACGCCATCCTTCATCGGGCGGATCGCTTTAATATTACCTGGTGTACGACCAAGCATTTGCTTTGCTTCGGTGCCTACTGAGGCAACACTTTTAGGACCACCAGCGCGTTCTTGACGGATCGCAACAACAGATGGTTCATTAAGGACAATGCCTTCGTCTTTAACATAAATAAGGGTATTGGCTGTACCCAGGTCGATCGATAGATCGTTTGAAAAAATACCACGGAGCTTTTTAAACATGAGGCTGGATGACCTTTGAAAACGTTCTTATGTTAGCTGACTCTACTTTAACATACTGAATTATTTCAGTAATACAAAGCGCAGCTACCTTTGTTAATTGGGTAAAAAGGAAGCATTGCTTCCTTTTTAAATTATTTTTATCGTTCGCGTACTAAGCGAAAACCGATATAATTTGCACGAAAGTCCGGCGCTAAAATCAAACGAGTTGAAGCGCGAGCTAAACTCGGTGCAAAATTCCATGCACCACCTCGAACTGTTACATCCGATTGCTGAGCTGACTTATGAGTCCATTCCCATACATTTCCTACGGTGTCGTAGAGACCAAATGCGTTTGGCGCAAAAGCACCTGTCGGTGATGCACTTTTGTTTGACCATTCACTACCACACCAGCCACAATTGGCTAAATTTTTACCGATTTCATTACCCCATGGGTATTCGGTTTTAGTACCCGCTCGAGCTGCATATTCCCACTCAACCTCATTCGGTAAGCGATATTGTTGGCCTGTTTGACCTGATAACCAATCAGCATATGCTTTAGCATCATTATAGGTTAAGCATACAGCTGGATAATCATTGCCTTGCTCAAAGCCAGGGTTACGCCAATTTAAATTAGCTTCCCAAACTGGCTCACCATTTAAATAATACGCACAGCCACGATTGCGTTCAGCTTCTGTTTTATAACCGCTATTAGTAACAAACTGCTTATACGCACCGACTGATACTTCTTTGCTTTGCATTGCAAATGAGTTGGCTATGGTTTTCTCAACAACAGGACGCTCATTAGCAAGTCCGTTGCCATTGATATCACCCATTTCAAACGTGCCTGCTGGAATAACAACCACAGCCGCACCGGCTGCATTGCCAACCGCTGTAGTCGTAGATGCTGTATTTCGTTGCTCTCGAGTGTATGTCGGTGCAGCAATCGACTCAGGCTTTTTTACCAACTTGGCATGAATGGTTTGCGGTTTACGCAAATCAACACGCACACGATATGATTGGTAACCTTGTTTTCGTACTTCAACATCATGTACGCCACTTGGCAAAGTAGTCGCTAAGCGTGTTGAGCCAAAACTCACACCATCAATAAACACTTCATCATCAAATACATTTGATCGCAGTGTTAGTTCAACCATTCTATTTTTGTTGTTATCAACAACCAAAGGATCAACTTTTGGCATCAACATTGGCTTTACTGAGTAGTCTCGAACCGACTGCGTATTTAAACGCGACACTGAAACTACGTCATTATCCTTACTATCACTGAATGTTAACTGACTATCTGAGTAGCTAGTACCGTAACTTGCTTGATAAGGTGTGCTCAGTGGTGTGCCGTACTCAGAACAATAGCGATTATCAACACTTAATAAGTTACATAAACGGCTGCTATTAACATCTCCGCGCATGGTAACACTTAAATTTACGTTGTAATTACCTTGACCACTGAATGCACTATTTACTACATGGCTACTTAATATTTGTACTTGCGCACCAGCCATATTGCGTTTTGGTTCAACCAATCGCTCTTCAGTTAGGTTTGCAAATATTTGATCTACGAAGCGTTTTGTTGCTTTTTGTAAACCCATTTGCTGACCGCGTTGCTCACACGCTGCTAGCGTTTCTGTACGCTTACAGTTGATGGTGTGATTAACTTCTAACGTTCCCTCGCGGGTAAACTCGTTACGCAAGCGCTCTACTCGTGCTGTTGTTAATTGTTCTTTTAAGCTTTCAAGCGTGTTTAGCTGGGTATGCTTAGCTACGCGAATTTGTTCAATATCTTTGCGGTGGGATGCAATTGCCGCCAACTGCATCGCTATATCATCTTTATTTTGTTTATGATCAACCACGGCTTGTTGATAACGTGCTTGTGCGGTACTGATATCAAGCGTTGGATCATCAATTAAACGACGGTACATCTCGTTCATTGCATCAAGTGCTTGGTTCTTTTCTTTATCGAGTGCAGTTGAACGAGTACGCAATAAATCAAGTTGGCTTTGTAACTGACTTTCTTCTTTTAAATGTTTTTCAAGTATCTGTGTAGAGTTATCGTATTCAGCTTGTTTAATACTGATCTCAGATTCAATCCCAGTTACCGTCGCTGTATCTTGTGCAAACGCACTTGATGCAAGCAAACTTGCTGAAATTAACAGAGATAAAGGAGCAATTCGCATATATTCCATTCCCAAAAAGCGGCAATTATTTGGTCATTATTTATTTTTTATAATTAAACTCTTATGCTATGTACTTGCAAGGCAAAACACAAGCTTTGTTCAAAAATTATCTGAGTTTATACCTAATTAGCCTCAAGATGCGAGCTTCAGTTGGAATTAAAAGTGATTTAAACAAGGCATTGATTGCAAATAATGGCTATTCCCTTATTAAAATTAGTCTCTCATAACAGTAACGCAGTATAAATCTGCTTTTAAGCTTCTCTATAGGATGCTTCACAGGCGTTGCCATTTTTGTAAAATCACGCCTTGATAGCCATCCCCTGTGAAACACTGAATTCTGTATATTGAGATTGACTGGACATACTACTATTATCGGACTTCACGCCAGTAAATAACTCTGTCATTTCCTCTAAAACTGCCAAATTGAAGTATTCCTCTAGGATTTAATTGGCTAGCATCAGCTTGCCAATCCCACTCAAGCCAATTTTCAGTATCGTATTCAATTATAAAAATACCAATACCCTGAGGTTGCGCATAAATTCCGTTAGTATTTGGGTAACTACCATTTTCAAAGACACCACTATTGCCTGTACTGTAAACATAATTAAGAACAGGTAATGCCGGTGAAATTTGACTTATTTCAGGGTGCGTAAATACACTGCAGTTATCATTGGCATTACGAACAAACTCAGTACCATTATAATATTGCATCTCCATTGGTACGAGTAAATCATCTAAGTCAGAACCTGCATTATTCCCCAAATCCAGACGCCCAAACCGAAAACTAATTGGTGCACTATTAAGTCTAACGCTATCGCAATTTGCCACACAGATCCCCGCAATTATTGGGTTATCGTTAGCGCCCATTAAAGTAGCCCCCTCAAGCCCTGTTAGCGTTGCCATAAGGTTTACACTTTCGAAAGGCCCATCTGGGTCATTAAATCCTTGGCGTGCCAAAATGGTGTCGAGGTCGTTTAATTGCCATTGTCCAGCGTCTGCAGATGTACTCCCCCATGCTGGTGAGTCTATGTTCTGCAGCCTTGGTGTTAAATCAAGTGCGGATACATAGTTACCGGCCTCACTGTTTTCAGCATTAACTACGATATTTGAGTTAATAAACCCACCCACATAATTTTTCATTGTTTGATTTTTATGATTTTGAGCGAGTGCAGTAAACCCAAGTGAAAATGGCTCACTTAAGTAGGTTTGATTACTGCCATAACGTGTACATTGAGCAGCGGCTTGAATACCTTGTAATACATATTGAGATGGAGCAAAACGGCCAACATTGGTGATCTCACCTCGCACATCTCCAGCACCTAAGTAATCGCCATCTTGCAAGCCCACAGCTAAATCAATAATCCCGACTTGATCATAATTATATTGTGATAGGGATTCACTTAAGCTACCCGAATCAGTAAACGCGGATAGTGTATCTACGTCTAGATTACCTAATACTCCGCCCGAAGGTAATAAGGTGGAAGGTGTCACATTGGGTGACTCACCAATAAAGTGTTTAGCGATTGCATTGCTGTTTATTACTGAATAATCATCTGGGTAACCATCATTGTTGTTATCTTGTCCAACAAGCCATTGTACCGCATTCATTTTCAATGAAAATGGCTCACCAGTGAGCTTTAATAAACTGCCGTTTGCATCACTTGCAAATGCATTATTGCCGTCATTAGGAAAGTTTATAGCAAGGCCAAATGGCTTAACAACAAATTCATTTGAACTCCCCGCTAAGCTTACTGATAGATTGGTTGCAGGATCCAGTATCAAGTTTAACCTAGTATTTAAGCTTATCTGTCCTGCATCAGGGTAATTAATGGTAATCTCAGCTTTGGATTCACTACTAAACTTTAGTGGTACCGCTTGATAGCTTTGCCCAATTGCATGCGTATTACCGTTATTCACAAGCGCCAACTCATCACTACAAACAGACCCCGAACTACAGCTATAAGCCAAATCAATTGCAACTTCTCCATCGGTAGGAAAAGCAGCTTCGCAGACTCCTGTTGTTGTGTTGGTTTTAACAGCCTGTATCGCTAACTGTTTAGCATTAAAGCCTGTATCAGAAGGTTTTCCTGATAACTGAGTAGGTATTAAGGTGTTATTGTCACTGTCATTTCTAAAAATAAACCCTGCATCAGAGAACGTGACTTTACATCCACCAAGGCCAACATTAATCCCCCCAATATAACAACGTAACGGCGCTGATGGATCAGCTAAGTTATAACCAAATTGCACTTGACCAGCCGTACGCTTAGCAAAGCGTATATCTGTCATGCTTGTAAATGTTATGTTCTCCCCTGTAACCCAGCTTTGTGACCCGCTAGTACTTGGCGAAAGATCGAGTGTAGACTCTTCAGCATAAAGCACATCACATGCATCATTCGCACATGCTGTAAGCGTCATTTCTTTAGCCTGACACGTTAAACCCTTGTTATCACTCATGGATATGCGGTAATGATCTAATAATACTGGTGGTGTAATTCCACAAAAACCGGGGATATTATTCGGTACTGGTGTTCCCGTAAATGAAGAGCTTTGCTCTGCTATAATCTCAGTGCCAGAGGTAATCATACCCGTATACTGTACTTCTTGCGCAATACGCACCTCTCCCGTTGCGACTAAAAATGCGTTAAAGTCGACACTCGCTCCAATCGATACAGCACCATCAATGTAGATAGCCAAATACGCACCATCTTCAATAACTATATTCGTATTAGCGACCGTTAAAAAAGCGGTTGATAATATTGAGTCTGAATTTTGCACAAATATTCGGGTGGGCTTTGTTACTCTGTATTCAGGTTCGACCATCGTTATTTGCAATTCATCAAAAAAGTAATCACCCGCTAAACTCGTTGGTATGGCACTTCCAGATGAGCCATCATTTGCTATTGTAGGCACCCGTGAAGCTTGCCCTGCGGTCAGCGAATTTTCTCCCTTTGCAGCACAAGGCTGACCATTGCATAAAGGAATATTAGTAATCGCAGTTGAAATGTAATTCATTGTTGTTAAAACATTCGCATTGTTGTCTGTAACCGTAACGCCTTGAACAAGTTGAATCTGTCCATTATTGTATGTAGCAATAGCCCCAGGAAAGAGCGTATCACAACTCAAAATGTCCCCGTTGGATACAAACGTACTCGTCATGGCTAAAATAGATGCCTCTTCATTTGGGTGATTACGCTCCCTATCGCCATCTCTATCTTCATCAACCACTATACCCAGCCGAGTTCGTGTTAAATTACAACTACGTAACCACCCCCCATCTTCACCAACCCGACTATTCTTACTTGCGACAACTAAAGGGGCTACGTCAAAGTCATTATTAAAGTAAAAGTAATTACAACCATCACTCCAACCATCCACTTTATACCCAGTGAAAAAACTCTCCCATAACACTTCGACTTGATTATCATCCACAAAAGTACGGTTACTTCCTGGCTCCACAACAAGATAGGCAATTGTCTCGCTTTTGATTAAGCCACTACTTGTCTCTGATGCTTCAAGCGCTATATTTACTCCCACTGATGTTAATGAATTAGTTTCAACAGCCACGGTTAAAAATGGTCTTAACGCATCTCTCGGAGGAGTTGTTTCCAAGCTATTGATTGTTTGTAGTGAATGAAAAAAATTTGGCCGTGTAGTAAATGGCATCGAGAAGGTAACGCCTTTATAGCTCTTCGGCAAAACATAATTAGATTGAGGCCCATATTGAATTTCAAGCAATATATCTGTGCTACCAACTTCCATGATTGTGCCATCAGGGAATTCATGTACGCCATATTCAACCGCTAAATAATGCGCCCCCATGGTAATATGCTCACCATCTTCTCCTGTAGGTTCAAGTGGTAGAGCTTCAAAGCCAGTTGTAGTCACATTGCGTATGCGTACTATTGCAGGGTTACCGCCTTGATTGGTCGAAAGCATAAACACCGCAGGCGGAACATCATATTCTTGTTGAAAATTTATTTTGGTCCAAATAGGTGAAACATACGTGTCTTGCAGTTCAATAAAGCGGCCTTCTATTTTTGGCGTTGCGGCTACACACACACAACTACAGCATAGCAATCCTAATAGTATTAATGTACGGTAAATCATCATGGTAAGGTCTTCGCTTCAACGCTCAATGTACGTTGTGTTTGCCAATAATCTTTTCGACAAGCCTCACCAATGGCGCATGCAATAGGGGCGCAAATAGCCGTACTTTGCAGATAAAAAATACTAACAGTACCAGCACTATTACTACTATCTGGCACAGCCAAATATTGCTTGCAACTGAGTGTAACCACACAGTTTTCAAGATAAGTTACTTGCAAAGCTAGCGTCGTTGATACTGCCGCGCAATTCTGTGCAGGGTTATTTAACGGGAAAAGCTCTGTTAAAGCATTTTCTAACCCACTTTGGGCAGCCATATAAGCACGAGCGCCATAATACTCAATAATATTTTGTTGTGCTGATGCAGAAAGTATTTTCACTAGCGCTAAGCCCAACATCAAAAATACAACAATAATCACCAGTGTAACAACGAGTAAATTACCTTTTTGACGAGCGGCATTTTGACTTGCTTGATTCCTATTATTTTTAAGGTACATTGGGTATATGCACCTCATGATTAAACATCATTGCTTCACTATCATTTAACGTCATAATTGCATGAATATTTAATACAGAATTACGTGTTAACGCTGCATCATCTAAATTGAAAAACTCATTGCTAACTAAGTTGTTGCTTATATGAAGCGCAAGTAAATCTCGTTTTACCCCACTGCTTGCCTGTAGCTGTACTGCATTTAATTGGTTTACATTAAAACCATAATCTTGGTATCGATATAAGGCATTACCTTCAACACAAAAGCTCACAGGCTC
Source organism: Pseudoalteromonas sp. NEC-BIFX-2020_015 (assembly GCF_012952265.1). Classification (NCBI taxonomy): domain Bacteria; kingdom Pseudomonadati; phylum Pseudomonadota; class Gammaproteobacteria; order Alteromonadales; family Pseudoalteromonadaceae; genus Pseudoalteromonas; species Pseudoalteromonas sp. NEC-BIFX-2020_015. The sequence continues at coordinate 145,503 of NZ_JABCJL010000005.1, read as the reverse complement.
AGCCAGTAAATAGATACGCTTTGATGACGACTCTTGCATAAATGCTTGGCTAAATTGCCATTGATCCAGCTCGCTCGTTGTTGAGCTTACAAACCCTGTTACTTGTAATCGTTTATTGTTTGCTACATCGTATAAATCACTGTGGTGTAATGGGTATACAGTGGCCCAATTTCCAATTGTTGGCTGTGCTAAATTATTTAATTCGAAGTCTACCGCTGTAACATTAAAAGGGGCTGACGTTGGTAGATAGTCGGTATAATGAGTCGCTGATTGGAAAGGAATAAACTCAAGACACTGATCAAATGTGCACCCTCCTTCACACTGTAACCGAAGAGAGTTTGGTGTGGCGTGCCGTAGCTCTTTAGCTAAGCGTGTTAGCATAAATCGTGCTTGTGCAACGGCTTCTTGACGCTCAACACCTTGGCTGTAGATATTTACCCCAGCATTAATATAAGCAACCGAAGTAACCCCTAATATCCCCACAATCACCATGACTATTAATAACTCTATAAGGGTAAACCCGCATTGTTTTATAAAGCTAAACATCAGTAATTACCTTTATAAGCACTAAACCCATATTGCTCTCCATTTGGAGCACTAACAATAAGTGTGATGAGCTTTAATGTTGTTCCATCATTTACGGTTGTACTATTACGGTCACTGTCATAAACCACAGTAACGGCAACACTAAAATCTTGATACTGCGTTAACTGCTCACCTAAGCTATTTGTTATAGGCTGAGCATTAAGTGCTAAATAATCATCCACATCATCATACGTAGTCCGGGTTTCTCCGCTATCGGCACCTAAATCGGCTACAACGGTGCAATTTGGTGCAGCCAAACCACTCTCTGAGCATCGTCTAAACGGCGGCGCACGTTCACTATGCTCATCAAATGCCTTACTTTGGATCTCATTCATTAATGATTGACCCAATTCATTAGCACGTAACTGTAAAATAGGATCCGCACTTTGACGCGCCTGCGGCGCAATTAAACCGGTAATAATTGTCAGGGCTATCGCAAAAATAACAATGCTAATGATTAGCTCAATAAGGGTAAAACCCGTATTAAGGGCACGCATAAATCAGCCCCTCACCACTAATACATACACCAGCTAACCCCACATCTATTCGACATGTATTGTTGCAATTTCGATCACTTCGCCCCAATGGGTCAAAATTAATTTCAGTAAATAGCGATCCTTGACTATCTAACGCAGTAAATACTATTTCGCTACGTTGCGTGTCTATCTTCACTACCAAATCGTCTTGGTTGTTAGGATCCGCTCCTCCATTGCATGTATCTGTTGTTGGCCCAGCAATTAACACTGCGCTTATGTATAACTTATGGCAACTCGCTATTGCACTGTTTTGCATCGCTCGTAATTGAGTTGTGCGTAGTGCGGCCAATACGCGATCACGATATGAATAGGCGTCTTCGGTTGAACTACCTAAGAATTTGGGCCCTACCGTTACCGACAGGATACCCAAAATAACCAAAGTAATTATCAGTTCAACTAAAGTAAAGCCACGCAATCGTTGCTTAGTCGAGCTTCCCATCTATATGATTAACATCCTGTAAGTATAATTGTTAATACTGGCGCCACAACTTTGACTGGCGGGGTACCATCGTTAGAGTCTTTAGCTTGTGTATATTCAATACGACAATCATCTGTGCTTACATAGCTGTTAGGAAAAATAATTACAGTTCCAGTAGCGGCTTTAGTCGTGTCGTCTAAGTTAAAGTCACCCGCATCACCAGTTGCAAAGTCAACATCTAAGAAAGCTTCAAATGCAGCAGTACTCGCAGCAGGATAACCATAAATAGTATCAACTGCAGCGCCTGTATCAACCGTTACTGTTGCGGTTGGTTTTTTATGATCACTTGAGATTATTGATTTACCATTAACGATGTTCATACCGCTGCGAATAGAGCCTTGCAAACCTTCAAGTGTTGATGCATTTGCATCGCCTTGTAAGTTCAAAAAGCGCGGAGCAGCCGTTACCGCAAGTATGCCAAGGATCACGATCACAATGATCAATTCTACTAGGGTAAAACCTGCTTGGTTGTTCATTTCATTGCTATTCATTGATTGCGTTTTCATAAGTAAGCCTCTTTTGTTATTACTTAAGATTTAAAAATTTGCACTTTGCCTATTTTAGGAAAGTACGAAAACCCTTTGGTATCAATTAATTGCTTACCATTCTTAGGGATATTTTCAGCATCTAAAGAATGACTAAGATAGTAGATACACTGCAACGCATCTGCGTCGTACCTTACTAAAAAACGTACATCTTTAACCTCTGACACTGTACTACTTAGGGTACTGCTTGGCGCATCTTGTAAAATCACATTCAGCACCTGTTGGCATCTTGCACTACTCATTGCTAATGCCCGTGTGTCTTTTTGCTCTGTTTCATCACTAGTAGGAGTACCTGTTTCACCATCAACTCCTACAACCACACCTCCATAATTAATATAAGTAACAAACCGTGAAGCAGCGCTACCTTTAGGTCGTGCTTCTAATTCCCATTGCCCTCTGACAAACCCGACTGCGCTGGCAAAACCACCCGCGACAGCATCAATGTTTGCACTATGAGCCTGCTCTTTAACATTCATAAATTGTGGTACAGCTACACTCATAACTACGGCCAACAAAATCACAACTAAAACCATTTCAAACAGTGAAAAACCATTATTGTGTTGCGCCATATTGAGCATTATCACCCCCCCTTTATTGCTGACATCATATTCCACATCGGCATAAATATACCCAACGCTAAAATAAGGACCATAATGGCAACAAATACAGTTAAAATAGGTTCTATCTTCGCAGTTAAACTACGTAAATCATAATCAACTTCTCGCTCATAATAATCAGCAGCCTCTTGTAGCATTTCATCAACACGGCCTGTTTCTTCACCCACTGCAACCATTTGTAATACCAGCTGCGAAAACAACTCACTACTACGCGAAGCTCGCAATAAGCTATCGCCCTTTTCTATTTCCTGACGAATAGATAAAATAGCTTTTTCCATGTAACTATTATCAACGGCTTGTGCTGTAAGCGATAAGCCTGTAGTCATCGGTACACCTGAGCGCAGTACCATAGCCAAGCTTTGGCTATAACGAGCAAGAAGTGAGCGATGAATAATATGGCCTACAAAAGGGATTTTTAACTTGTAGTGATCCCAGTTATACAAACCTTGTTCAGTCGCTAAGTAGCGCTTCCAGAAAAAAATAGTCATTGCAATTATCAATAATAGTAACCACCAGTAGTTAACAAAAAAGCGGCTGGTTCCTATTAATATCTGCGTCATCAAAGGCAACTCAGCATTAAATCGAGCAAACATAGTGGCAAATGTGGGGATTACAAAAATGTTTAAAATCACCATGGCTATCACTAAAGCTGCGATAACAAAAATAGGGTAACGCATCGCTGTTTTAATACGTTTTCGTGTGTCTTGTTCTTTTTCAAAATAATTAGCAAGTTGTAAAAAAGCATCTTCTAAACGCCCTGAACCTTCGCCCACCAACACCATCGAAATAGTCAAACGACTAAACACTTTATTATGCATGCTCATTGCACTAGATAAATCTCGACCTTGCTCTAGCTGCTTAATAACCTCAGTTAAAACCGCTTTAAACTCTTTATTTTGTGTAGTATCTGCTAACCCAACAATGGCACGAATTATAGGTATGCCTGCTTTGAGTAATGAATACATTTGCCGAGAAAACATAATCATGTCGTCAAGGCCTACTTTTTGTTTAAATAGTTGTAAACCTGGAAATTGAATATCATTTTCACGCTCGATCAGTGTGATCGTTATTGGTATAAATTGACGACGCATTAAGTTATCAGCTACGCCGGCTTGATTGACCGCTTCAAGCTTGCCTTTTACTAATGTTCCTTTATGATCTTTAGCTTGGTAGCTATAAAGTTGCATCGTCATCTCCTATTATCTCAGGGATATATTCAGCAACTTTAAACACTTCATCCAATGTGGTTAGGCCCTGTTTTGCATACTCTAGTGCCATGCTTGATAAAGGTGTGAATTGAGCGCTATTTTTAGCCGCGTCAGAAAAACCTTGCGTATCATCTTGGCGTAATGCATCCATCATGGCATCATCCATTTCCAGTAGCTCAAACACCCCAACACGACCTTTATAGCCCGTATGGTTACACGCAGTACATCCTTTCCCACACCAAAACTGACTATTAGCAACATCAACTTTCAAATACTTTAACCAACTCGTTTCTTGATGATCAGGGTGGTATTGCGTTTTGCAGTTTTCACATACTCGCCTTACTAGCCGTTGAGCTATAATGGCACGTAATGAGCTGGCAACCAGATAGGCTGGCGCGCCCATATCAATTAAACGCATTGCACTGGTGATCGCATCATTGGTATGTAGCGTTGATAAGACTAAGTGCCCTGTTAATGCACCTCTTAAGCCAATTTCTACGGTTTCCTGATCTCGCATTTCACCAACCATCAAAATATCAGGATCTTGGCGTAATGCAGTGCGAAGAATACTGGCAAAACTGAGCCCTATTTTGTTTTTTATTTGCACCTGATTAATACGGCCAATTCGATACTCAACAGGATCTTCAACTGTAATAATTTTCTTTTCAGGCTGATTAAGCTCACTTAGCGCCCCATAAAGAGTGGTCGTTTTCCCCGACCCCGTCGGCCCTGTAACTAAAATCATCCCATGGGGGCGCTTTAAAATACTGCGCAAGCGTTTCAAAATATGCGTCGGCATACCTGTTTCATCTAAAGTTAGTAATCCAGCTGATTGATCAAGTAACCGCATAACTACCGATTCACCATACTGCACCGGCATCGTGGATAACCTCACATCAATACTATGTGTATGAACTTTAATATTAAATCGGCCATCTTGTGGTAGACGTTTTTCTGATATATCTAAGCCAGACATCAACTTAAGACGTAATACTAATGCAGAGGCAATTTTCACCTGATGTAATATGTGCTCTTGTAATACACCGTCAACACGCTGGCGAATACGCAACATACTTTCATCTGGCTCGATATGGATATCCGATGCCCTTACTTGTACTGCATCTTCAAAAATAGACTGTAGTAATTTAACAACAGTTGCATCTGAAGAATCATCACCGAGAGAGTTTAAGTCAAATTCTTCAACATCCTCGTACTCTTCATGTAACTGTTCCGCAAAGCTGGTTATCTCTTCCGTACGACGATAGACATTATCGAATGCAACCATAATTTGGCTTTCTTGCACTACCGCCAAATCAATTCTTTTTGGTGCAAATATTGGCCCTAGTTGATCTAACCCTCTTAAATCAGCCGGATCACTCATACCTATAAGTACTGAGTCGCCATTATCTTCAATTACAAGTGCGCGGTAACGCCTAGCCATAACCTCTGATAGCAGCTTAGACACTTCTGGGGATATTTTGCGTTGTGAAATATCTAAAAATGGCACTTTAAGTTGCTGAGCTAAAAATCGTAGTAACTGAGGTTCACTAATAAACTCAAGTGCGATTAACGTTGCACCGAGTTTACGCCCCGTTGCAGCTTGCGCATTAAGAGCCTCACTTAGTTGCGCTTCTGTGATCATCTGCTCATCAACTAAAAGATCCCCCAAACGCATTCTTAAACTAGGCCTCATGATACCTCCTTAAGCGCTAACAAGCGTTGCTCTGCATGGCTTTGTATTACCGGACTCAACCCTCCCATTTTAAGAGCTGTTTGATAATAACGCTTTGCGTTTTGGTAATCCCCAAGCGCATCTTTAGAGGTTGCCAGTGCTAACCACCACTTACTTTCTTGCGGCTGTAATCGAGTTAGTTTTTCAAAACATCGCAATGCAACATCATGTTCCTCTAGTTGCTGCGCAGCAGTGCCTTTTAAAGTCCAAAATTGATTATCTGCTTGCGGTTCAAACTCATCACCGAGAAGCTGTAAAACCATACTGTACTGACGTCGAGTAATGTAAATTTTGCTGAGCAATACGCGCCAGTGCAACACGTTAGGATCATACCCTATGCCTTCTTCTAGAATACTCTGCGCAGCAAGAATGTCCTGCTGTAAAAAGTAACTTGCCGCCAATAAATTACGCGCTTCAATGTGCTCAGGGTCACGCTGTAAAATAAGTACCAGATCATCCGTAGCCTCTTGTTGTAAACCAAACTCTAGCGCATTTCTGGCTTGTGCCAACAAGGCTGAATTTTGCTGCTCCATAGTCGTTATTACTGAAGCCTTTTTGATGCTAAAGGTATCTTCAGAGCTATTAATCATCGGTTTACTGATTGCAGCATTCACTATTTCAGGTGCACTGTTTTTCAATACTACGGCTGCAACAGGCCCCCCTGACTCACTATTACTTTCCATCATTGGCTGTTGGTTTATTACTGGCTTTTGAAAACGTGCAACCTGATTAGCCCCACTATCATTAACTAATGCTTTTTCCTCTACATAAGATGCCGAATTCATAAGCTTATTTTTACCTGCGGTGACTAACGTGTTAGGTTTATCTAATACCTCACTCTTAATTAATGGATCGATAGCTACTTTGGTTGCTGATCTCTCTACAATTGAATCTACACGCTTAATTTTTTTATCAGCCGTTGGTAGATAAATATAAGCCAATACAATTGCTGTGATTGCGATTAAAACGACCCCACACTTCAGTCCAATTGTTTGGTAATCATAAATGGGGGCAACGACAATACTTTTTTGCGCAAACGGCAGTGTTGCACCACTTTCACGCTGCTCTATGCTTTTAAGCATCGAATTAATTACACTCATAGCCACTGCCTCCAAAACCAAATACCTGCAATCACTAACATACTGCAGCTGGCAACTATATAACTCCAATAATTTATTAAATGTGCATTTTGGCAATCTTCAGTGTCTTTTACCGCACTGTAAATGTGCTGTATTTTTATTTCATTCACCCCTTCACCATAAGCTTGTAACAATACTTTATGGCAAAGCACATTTACCAAACGTGGGATTCCTCGACTCGCTTTTGCTATGCGCAATCCTAACTGCTGTGTAAATAGTTGTGGCCCATTAAAACCTGCAACTTGTAGCCTATGGTTGATGTAATACACAACTTCAGCAGGTGTCATTGCACGTAATTGATAGGAAAAACCAATCCGTTGACGCAACTGACGAACACGGCTATTAGCTAGCTTTTCATCCAATTCAGGTTGCCCAAATAGTACAACCTGAATTAGCTTCTCACTCTCGGTTTCTAAATTAGTAAATAAACGTAATGCTTCTAGCGTATCCCAGCTCAAGCACTGCGCTTCGTCGATCAGTAACACCACTTTTTTCCCGGCCTGTTGCAGACTTAATAAATGATGATTAATTAATTGGCTTAGGGCTTGCTGATCGAGCTCTTTATTTAGATCCATCCCTAACTCAACAGCTAATGCCCAGCGTAGTTCATCAGGGTTTAAGTAAGAGTTTGGTAAATAGGCTACCGTAAAATCTTGCTCTATTTGATTTAACAATTTACGACATAAAAGCGTTTTCCCAGTGCCTACCTCGCCCGTTACTTTAATAAACCCCTCCCCCATTTCTAGCGCCGTAAGCAACACTTGCATCGCTTCATTATGCGGTGCCAGAGCACAGAAGAACTCGGTATTTGGGGTTAAGGTGAAAGGCATTTCACTTAGATTGAAAAAGCTCAAATACATGATTAATTCTCATACCAAGTATTAAGTAATTGGCGACTGCGAGCTTGTTGCTTCTTCCACGTATCAGGCATTACAACAGTTGGCTTTAATAAAATAACTAGCTCTTTCTTCTCTTGACGCTTACGCACACTTCTAAAAAGATTACCAAATAATGGTATGTCGCCTAGTAGCGGTGTTTTTGATTCTTCATCCGTTGTGATCGTTTGCATTAAACCACCGATCACCACAATTTCACCACTTTGAGCACGGATCACCGTATCAGATTCACGAATATTACTTTGCGCCAGCGGTAGGATAAATTCGTCATTATTCAAAGTAATTACTTTTTGCTGTTCCTCTGTTTGTGTTACAGACGGATGAACATGTAAAATGACTGAGCCGTATTTATCAATCTGCGGTGTAACATCTAATGCAATCCCTGAGAAAAATGGTGTTAAATCAATTTCTGGTGTTGTTGTTGTTGCATTACCTGTAACCGTCGTACTTGAAACATTAGTAACAAAGTACTCATCCTGACCGACTTTAATTACTGCTTTTTGATTATTAGTTGCTGTTACCCTTGGGTTTGATAGCATTTGTACATCGCCTTGGGTTTCTAATAAGCTAATCACACCTGTAAAATCAGCGTTATTGATAACTAAATTTGAAACACCACCAAGCGTGGCTGAAATGCTGTTACTAATTTGCCCTGCGGCCGTTGTTGCAAATGACAAACTCGTACTACCTATAGAGCTTGCAATTTCATTCCAATTAACCCCCTGTTGATATTCATCTTTCAAAGTTACTTCGACAATCTTCGCTTCTAAAATAACTTGTCGTTGCAAGTTTTCTTGGCTTTGGCGTAAAAAATCTTTCAATTGCATAATTTCACTTGGCAAGGCATTTACAGTCACTAAACTTGCCTGAGGGCTGGCAATAACATAACGCCCCTCTCCAGTACCAACCAGTGTTTTTAAAGCGATCTCTAAGTCTTTCCAAAAATCATTTTGATTTGTGGTTTGTATACGAGAGCCATTTAATTCAATATTCTGATTATTGCTGGATTGGCCATTTTGCTGGTCACTATCACTTGAGTTGTTACTTGATCTTGAGCTACTATTTCCCGCCATTTGACTCACACCACCAGCAACAACACTGACTGTAGATTGGCCACTTCGCTTCATCATTAAATAATTAACAGGAATAGTTTCTGTACGCATTTTTGCGGGAAGTACCTGTACAATTCGCCCTTCGTTAATAATATCAAGCGGATACATTCGTTTAATAACGGTAATAACCTCATCAAATGTTACGCTTTTTAAGGTTAAGCTAATTGTTCCACTTACCTCTGGGTGTACTGCAACACTGTAAGGTGTATCGTCCGTAAGACCTGCAAAAAAGGCTCGTATATCAACATTATTAGCAGATACTTCAAAACGCTTCACCGAAAGCTCGTTATTTAAACTCTGCTGAGGGCCCACTGAAGATAATAGGCTTTGAGCTAGCTCCTCAGGTACATTTAACGGTGCAACTGTAGGCGTATTATTTGGAAGTGCTTTTAACTCTTGCTCGATATGAGGCTTGATCCCTTTACCTGGTGAAAAGCTGTGACAACCATTTAAAATAATAGGTAACAGCAATAAAACAGCCAACTTGTGGGGAAAATTAATTTTTAATGTCATAGTCATATAAATCTAATTTTATTTGCTTGTTATCATTCGCTAGTACGACTCTTTTAGAGTTTATTGCTAGCACTTTGTAGCCATCTATCTGATCGCCAATGGCATATAATTGCCCAGAAATAATTGCTTTATACCCTTGCTGTTTCTTTATTATTGACTGCAATATCAAATTTCCAGTCAACACATTCCCGCTTCCCTTTGTTGTAATGGTTTGCGGTCTAGTCGGATCTTTTAAAGTTTGTGCAACCGCAGCTACACTGGCGCATATTGATATCAGCCATAAACTACAGTGAAAGAAATTTTTCATTCGCGCTTACCGTTGCTAACTGTATGGTTAATTGAGCATTTGGATATGCTGTCACTTGATAATTAAACTCTTGGATCAACAACTTTTCTTGGTTTTTTTTAAGTGATTCAAGATAGTTTTGCAGGCCAAAGTACTCGCCCTCTAACGTCAAAATCATTTGATGTTCAAAAAATAAAACTTGCGCATCTTGCTCACCTAGCTTTGCAACATCAATCCCTTTTGCTGGTAGCACTTTAAAGCTCAATACTTTGACATTCGGATGACTTTTTAATAATCCTCTTAACATGTCAGGCACACTCTCAGCAGCTACAAAGCCTTGGCTAAACGCACTCAACCTCTCATCAGTATCGATTAATGCTTGTTCTGCATTGATTATTTGTTGACGAAGCGCTTTTGTATAGTCGGTATTTAACGCTTCCTCTAACATTGCAAACTGAACTTGAGACTGCTGTAACTCAACCTTAATGGCCTTTAACGAGTCTTGCTGTAATTTTGCCGACTCTTGCTGTGGAAGCACTAAAAACCAACAACCTAAATAAATAATCAAAAATAAACCAACAGCTAATACGGCATATTTTTCGCGTAACTGTAGTGCTTCAAATCGTGTTTGATATTTCACCCATAAAGGCCAACTACGTAGACTTTTTTTACTATTCGTCTTCATAGCGAATTCCCTTTAACAACTAGCTCAGATGAAACATTAAATTCATTAATGCCATCCTCTTTTTTATTAAACTCCAATACTGAGAATTCTTTCCCTGCAAAGTAAGGTGATTGCTTTAAATTACTTAGCCAAATAGGTAGTTGACTTGATTCGGAGGTTTGTCCTTTGAGGGTAATTTTTTTCCCTGCAAATATCAGTTCAGTTAACCAAATGCTCGGCTCATTGTGACGCGCTAAATCAATCATTATTCGGCTATAATCAGTGCCCGATAATTCGTTAACTACTTTTAAATAACTGAATATTTGCTGCTTATGAGCTATTTCTTGCTCGATTAACTTTAACTTTGTAACTAACCGGTCTTTATTTTGTTTTTCTGCCAGCTTAATTTTTATTGCCTCAAGCTCTACATACAAACTATCTAATCGTTGCTGGCTTCCATCTTTTTCAGTTTTATTATGTTGTGTTTGTAATGTGAAGCCTCCCCAACTAGCTGTCACTATAAAAGCAACAATAGTCCATATAACTAAAACACCTTGGAGTGGCATCAAGTCACGACGCTTTCTTAATGATTTATGATAAAAATTAATCCTATTCTTCACCTGATTAATCCTTATTAGTCATCAATAGAGCCGCACCTAAAGCATAGTAGAACTGCTTTTCAACACCTTTAGCCATATCTGAATTAGGTTGAAAGTCGACGACTTTAATTTGTAATAACTCAGCAAGCTCTGCACGCACCGCTAATGAAGACAAGTTGTCACACTGTAATTGCACACTACGGATCGGAGGTTGTTTTAATTGCGATTCAAAGAAATCCATTGAACGCTGTATTTCTAAAGCTAATGCATCAACAACTGCACTATCTTTATCTGTAATACCAATAAAGCCATTTAAGCGCCTAACTAAAACTAACTGACCATCTCGTACGATGAGTATTCTTGGTTCAGTATCTGCGTGTTGAACCACCAACATATGTGCATCTTTGTTTTTACCAAATAAAGCAAGCAGTACCATTTCTTCAGAAGTGAGCGAACGTAATACGGCGTCTGTATCTATAAAACAATTAATAAGCGGTATTATTTGCTGCTTATCAGTTATAAACACATTCATTTTTTTACTTTGCATCGGTAAAGCAATTGGATAATCAATAAAATCGGCGACAATATTTTCTGGGGCGATATTAACTAGATCTTTACTCGTCCACGGCAGTGACTGAATAATCTCTTCATCTGTCAGGTTAGGCTTTTCCATCTGCAAAATTTGATAAAAATAATGTGGTACTACCAAATTAACAGCACATGTTTGGCGACTTACTTCGTTTGTACAGGTAGTAATCGCCGTTGTATAATCACGGAGGTCTGTCACGTATTCTGTATGTGTTTTCTCAATTTGCCACAAGCCTTGTATTTGCTTCAAACAAACTGCATTCACGGTTTTAGCATATGTAGCAACACCTATTATGCAGTTAGGATCTATCCCTTGCTGCAACCATGGAAATAATGAAAAAAGCCTTTTTTTCATATAGCTACTTAAATATTAGTACGATTTTCTAAGTATTGTATATATTTCCTAGGTCGCAAGTATTGCAAAGAAATAAAGAGGCAATAATGTTAAAACTCAGCACGATAAATGAAAACTCACCGTTAAAACAAATAGATGGAGATAACTTAAAAAAAAGAAATTTATTTTTAAGTATTAAGCGTGACGATCTGCTGCACCATTCTATAAATGGCAATAAATGGCGTAAATTAAAATATAATTTATCTGCTATGCAGGCTCAAAAGAAAAACGAATTACTTACATTTGGAGGGGCTTTCTCAAATCATATCCATGCATGCGCAGCAGCTGGGAAGCTTCTAAACTTTAAGACACGCGGAATTATTCGTGGTCCTGAACTCGATCTAAATAACCCTACATTGCAGTTTGCTCAACACTGCGGCATGCAATTACACGCAGTTACCCGCTTAGAATATAAAGAGCGTAATAACACAGATTATATTACCCAACTTCAAAAACAGTTCCCAAACGCCTACATCCTACCGGAAGGAGGAACAAACAAAGCAGCCCTTCAAGGAGGAAAAGAATTGGCACAATCCCTACCAGTGGCCGACTATATTATTTGCCCTACGGGCAGTGGCGGCACTCTAGCGGGGCTCATTGAAGGCAGTAATAAAACCACTAAAGTATTAGGTATTGCGGTGCTAAAACAAGCGGAATATTTAATAAATGAGATAAAAATACTCAGCCAAGCCGCACGAGAACAAAATAACTGGCAATTACTAACTGAGTTTCATGGTGGTGGTTATGGAAAATTCACGCCTGAACTTTGGCAGTTTTGCCAGGCGATGCAAGTGCGGTATCAGCTACCTTTAGAACCAATTTACTCAGGTAAAATGATGTATGCGCTTTGGCAATTAATAGAACAAGATTTTTTCCCCGCAGGCAGTCGAATTATTGCTATACATACTGGTGGACTTCAGGGGTTAAACGGTTTGCGCTATCGAAAACTCATTTAAATCATTTTTCGAATTGATGTACTTTTAAGGGCGCTCTATACCCAAGTCACCTCAAGATGCAGTTTCAGTTGGAGTTAAAAGCGATTTAGGCAAGGCATTGATTGAAAATAATAGTGGTTCTATTGTTAAAGTCAATAACGCAGTATAAATCGCTTTTAAACCAACCCTCTGGGCGTTTCACAGGCGCTTACTCTCATCGTTGTTACTTCTTAAAAGGGACTGCCATTATTGCAAAGTAACGCCTTGATATTAAGCCCCTGTGAAACGCTGAAGTCTGCATCTTGAGGTGGCTTGGGTATATAAGTAACACCTAACTAGATGTTACTTGATTAAATTCTTGCAGTGGTTCAGTAAAATAAAAGCCTTGCGCCGCCACTACGCCTAATTTTTTTAATGTATTGAGCTCCAATTGTGTCTCAACTCCCACTCCATATACGGGTAGATTAATACGTGTACTTTGCAAAACAATTTGGCGAACAGCTTTTTGCTGTTTTAGATTACTATCTATATTATGGATCAGCTCAAAACTAAGCTTTAAGCCTTTCACTATTTTATAAGGCTCCAGTAAACCTATTTTATTACTGGTGGTCACATTATCAATTAATACAGTACCACTGATGGCTTTAATAGCGCTCAATGCAGACGTTAGTTTAGGGAGATGTTGGTAAAAATCATCTTCTAAAATCTCGAATTGAAGCTTATTCGAGCCTTTAAAGCTACGCATTTTTTTATCAAACCATAACCAAAATTGACGACTAAACCAATTAAGTGGGTGCACGTTAATACTCACCGTTAACGAGCTAGGCTCAGCTTCCAATAATTTAATTACCTGCTCAACAACCGCCTGATCCAATTGCACTATCGCTGTCTCATTCGTTAACTGTGGGATAAACTGTCGAGCAGATAGCATTCCTAAAGACTTATGTCTAATGCGTATTAAAGCCTCATGCTGTAACATTTCGCCTGTTGCCAAATCAAACAAAGGTTGAAAAAACAACATAAACTTTTTCTTCGTTATGTAATCAGGTAATGTATCCGCACCTTCAGCTAACTCGATTGAACGAGTATAATTAAATGGAATTCGTTGAATATGCTGCCACGCACTTTGTTTAGCCTGCACTAATGCAGATTTAGTTAATTGATAAACAATCGTTTGATCGGCACCATCACGGTAATTACACACACCTACTTTTACATCTTTACGGGACAAGTCACCACGGTATACCAACGCAGCTTGGAATATTATTTGATGTAAGCGCTTCATATAATTATCAACATCTGTCTGGGAAATATTCTCTAAGGTAATAGCCAAACCGCCTGAAGGCAGAAGTTTTACTGAAATTTTAGACAGTTCTTTAAAGCCTTTTACAATAACGAGCTTAAAGTGGTTTTCTAAATCAATATTATGTGGAAATGGCTGACCACAGTAAAATAACGCAAAAAGATGATTATAATTATTCTGTATAGCATACAAGGTCGTGAGCGCGTTCTCTGGCGGAAGTTGTTTAAGCTCTTGATTACTTTTATCTATATGCGGTTCTTCAATTTTATCTTCAACAGACTTAGCTAATGTAAATGGTAAATCATCTTGAGGTGCACTCAAAACAGGCTTAAGCTTACTTTTAAATAAAACACACCACCAGCGATAACTCCATACAGCGACTCCTATTAATATTAGATTCAATAAGATAAATAAATAACTTTCAACAATCCATGAAGGCCAATGGTATAGCTTTAAGCTCACTGATTTATAACTGAACACCTCGCTTTCCTCTGCCATGAATGCAGAAAAGTGCAGTGGTGCCTCGTGTGGTTCGAGCATAAACCCATGATTTTCAGCAAGCGCTGCTATTACATCTCGTTCAGTAATAACATCTATTTTTAAATCATAAACTTGCTTTGCCAACTGCCCACCTGTGTGGTGAACTTTTTGATGTAAAACTTCCCCTAGCATAATATTAAATATGCCAAGTAACAGCGTAAAAGCAATCACATAGATGCTCAGCATACGCATTTGTGCATTCCTCGATTCAATCACTTTTATTATTTCGCTATTATTTTTAATAGCTAAAGTGTTGTTCAAGATCCTTATTAACACAAGGCTACAGCTGGATTTAAAGAAATTTCCTAGGAGATACTGTGGCAGGTTTATATTGCGGGGTTAAACCACAGTCATGCATTTGGGTTTACGCAAAGCGGAGCTCATACGGTATGACTACTTTCTAATAAAACTAAAAAAAAGCCGCTTAATAGCGGCTTTCAATAAAACTTTTCAAGTTAACCATGATTTAGAACGGGATATCGTCGTCAAAATCGATTGGTGGCTCCATCGGATTTGACGCGCCGCCTTGTGGGGCACTTTGTGGTTTAGGTGCAAACCCACCTTGTGGCTGTCCGCCGCCTTGTGGAGCATATCCGCCACCTTGGCCACCTTGATATTGATTACTTTGTTGTGGCGCTGCTGCAGGCGCTGACTGTGGACGAGCCGCAGGTGCTTGTTGCTGTGGAGCAGGTGAGTAGCTTTGTTGTGGTTGTGCTGCTGGTGCATTTGCTTGTTGGTTATAACCACCTTGTTGTGGTGCATTTTGCTGCTGATAACCACCCTGAGATTGACCACCGCCTTGCTGACCACCTTGATAGCCACCACTTTGTTGGTCGCCGCCACGTGCGCCCAGCATTTGCATTTGGCCAGTGAAACCATCAACAACGATTTCTGTCGTGTATTTTTCCTGGCCTTGTTGATCAGTCCACTTACGTGTTTGAAGTTTACCTTCAACGTAAATTTGCGAACCTTTACGACAGTATTCACCTACAATTTCAGCTAGCTTGCCAAAAAATACTACGCGGTGCCATTCTGTTTTATCAACCATTTGACCGGTATTTTTATCTTTATAGCTATCTGAAGTAGCTAAAGTAATGTTCGCTACACCGTTGCCATTAGGCATATAACGTACTTCTGGATCTTGACCTAAATTACCAACCAAGATTACTTTATTTACACCGCGTGCCATGGACTACTCTCCTATAAACGTTAGATTAAACCAGCCATTTTTCGGGCTTGGTCTAGGTCAAATTTTTTGTCATCAATCTTTAAATAACTGCGATTTTCATCACAAACTACTGTTGCTTCAATTACGCCCGGCAAAGCAACTAAACGAGAAGCGAGGGATTGCGCTTGCTCCTCGTTACTTAATTCTGTCATTAAGCTTATCATTTTACTTCTTGGCGGGACTTGCATATTCCACGCAAGGATAAGCCATATTACCCCAACAACTGCGGCTGCGGCAAACACTGCTTGCGGGGTTGTTGATTGCGCAACGTAACCCCCTAAAATACCACCTAAAAATGCACCAAAAAACTGCCCCGATGAAAATACCCCCATCGCAGATCCTTTTTGATTAGCTGGCGCTAACCGCGAAACCAAGGCGGGCATGGTGGCTTCTAAAAAATTAAACGCAATAAAGTATGCCAACATACATAACGCCATGCCTATTACTGAGTTTACGCCAAACGCCATTGCCAACATGCTCAGTGCCAGTAAGGCGATAGAGCCAATAAACGCTTGCTTTTCTTTTTCTTTACGAATGGCAATAATCATCACTGGCGCCATTAATAAAAATGCTAATATGAGTACGGGAATATACACTTGCCAATGTGATTGTGCAGCTAACCCCTTGGCAATTAGTTGTCCTGGTAATGCAACAAAAATAGTCGTAAGCGTTAAATGTAACAACATAACCCCTAAATCTAAACGAGCTAATTGGGGGTGTTTAATCAATTTTTTAATATCAGTGAAGCTTGCCAATGTATCGCCCTTTGGGGCTTTATTTACGGCTTTTGGGACTAAAAACAGCACGATAAAAATACCCGCAACAGCCAAAATAGCGGTAAGCCAAAATACCCCTGCAATTCCCCAAGAAGCAGCAACCATCGGCCCAAGTAACATGGCTACAGCAAAGCTCATACCAATACTCATACCAATCACAGCCATCACCTTAGGACGTTGTTCATCACGGCTTAAATCGGAGGCAAAGGCAAGTAAAGAACTGGCAATAGCTCCCATACCTTGTAATGCACGACCTACGGTAACCATTTGCATAGAATCAGCCATGGCTGCAATAACAGAGCCCAAAGCAAATACGCATAAGCCACCAACAATAACTTTTTTGCGGCCGATTTTATCGGAAAGCCAACCCATGGGAATTTGTAATACAGCCTGCGTTAATCCATACGCGCCAATTGCAAAACCAATCCAAAGCGGTGAAAAACCAGATAAATCTTGCCCATAAATAGCCAGTACTGGCATTAACATAAATAGGCCAAGCATACGAAATGCAAACACGCTCGCTAGGGAAACTGCGGCGCGTTTTTCTCGTGAATTGAGTGAAGATGCTGTCATGATTCGCGTGTTCTTGCTGTCTATTAAAATTCGAGCAGGGATTCTACCACAAGCTCGCTAATAAATAATCGCCTCTAAGCGATGATTTTTCATTGATCAAGGATTAATCTTCTGTCGTATTATGAGATACTCAGTAAATCAATTTGGTAATGAAACGAGATAGCATGGAAAACATTGAAGTCCGAGGCGCCCGAACGCACAATTTAAAAGACATCAGCCTAACCATCCCCCGTGATAAATTAATTGTTATCACTGGCCTATCTGGTTCAGGTAAATCGTCTTTAGCATTTGATACGTTATATGCAGAAGGGCAACGTCGGTATGTTGAATCTTTATCGGCCTACGCCAGACAATTTTTATCTTTAATGGAAAAACCCGATGTTGATCATATTGAAGGCTTATCACCCGCCATTTCAATTGAGCAAAAATCAACGTCGCATAACCCACGCTCAACCGTTGGTACCATTACCGAAATATATGATTACTTACGTTTAATGTTTGCCCGTGTTGGTGAGCCGCGTTGCCCTACACATGATTTACCCCTTGCTGCGCAAACAGTGAGCCAAATGGTCGACACTGTTTTGGCGTTTCCTGAAGGCAGTAAATTAATGTTGCTTGCTCCGGTAGTAAAAGAGCGTAAAGGCGAACACGTAAAATTACTTGAGCAGCTTTCGAGCCAAGGTTACATTCGTGCCCGTATTGACGGTGAAGTATGCGACCTATCAGATCCCCCAACTTTAGAATTACATAAAAAGCACACGATAGAAGTTGTGGTTGATCGCTTTAAAGTAAAAGATGGCCTACAACAACGTTTAGCTGAGTCATTTGAAACAGCCTTGGAACTTTCATCAGGCGTTGCAACTATTGCCTCAATGGATGACCCTGATAGCGAAGAGCTGCTTTTATCTGCTAATTTTGCTTGCCCAACGTGTGGGTATGCAATGAGTGAACTTGAACCGCGCCTGTTCTCATTTAACAATCCCGCAGGAGCATGTCAAAGCTGTGATGGTTTAGGCGTTCGTCAGTACTTTGATCCTAATCGCGTTATACAAAACCCGGAACTTAGTTTGTCAGGTGGCGCTATAAAGGGCTGGGATAAACGCAGCTTTTATTATTTCCAAATGCTACAAGCCGTTGCCGATCACTATAAATTTGATTTAGAAGTCCCTTTTCAAGAACTCACTAAAGATGCTAAAAAAATAATTCTTGAAGGCTCTGGCGATACCAAAATCGCTTTTAACTACCGTAATGACCGTGGTGATTTAATTACCCGTAACCATGAGTTTGAAGGTGTGCTCAATAATATGAACCGCCGCTACCGCGAGACAGAATCAAACTCTGTACGCGAAGAACTAGCAAAATACCAAACAAGCCAAGCATGCCCAAGCTGTAAGGGATCACGCTTGCGCCAAGAAGCGCGTAGCGTATTTATAGGTCAAACTAATTTACCAACCATTACTTCAATGAGTATTGGTGAAGCCATGGCCTTTTTTGAAGGGCTAAGCTTAACGGGTCAAAAAGGCCAGATCGCAGAAAAGATCTTAAAAGAAATTCGCGATCGTTTGTCATTTTTAATCAATGTTGGTTTAAATTACCTCTCACTTGAGCGCAGCGCCGATACCTTATCAGGTGGTGAAGCACAGCGTATTCGCCTAGCGAGCCAAATTGGTGCAGGTCTTGTCGGTGTTATGTACGTACTTGATGAACCTTCAATTGGTTTACATCAACGCGACAACGACCGCCTATTACAAACCCTTATTCACTTACGTGATTTAGGCAATACAGTTATTGTCGTAGAACACGATGAAGATGCTATTCGTGCGGCTGATCATATTATTGATATTGGTCCAGGTGCTGGTGTGCATGGAGGTTATGTTATAGCTGAAGGTACTCGTGATGATATTTTAGCAAGCGAAGAATCTGTCACTGGCCAGTTTTTATCTGGTAAACGTAAAATTGAAGTACCCGCACAACGCCACCTTATTAATGATAAGTGGTTAGAGTTATTTGGCGCTACAGGCAACAATCTTAAAAATGTAGATTTAAAAATTCCATTTGGGTTAATGACCTGTATTACGGGTGTGTCTGGCTCAGGTAAATCAACGCTAATAAACGACACTTTATTTAAGCTTGCACATACTGAGCTCAATGGTGCCACAACCGCAGAAGCCGCTGCATATAAATCAATTAGCGGCCTTGAACACTTTGATAAAGTCATTGATATCGACCAGAGCCCAATTGGCCGTACTCCGCGCTCAAATCCTGCAACTTATACCGGTATATTTACAGGTATTCGTGAGTTGTTTGCCGGCACACAAGAGTCACGTTCTCGTGGTTATAAAGTAGGTCGTTTTAGCTTTAACGTTAAAGGCGGACGCTGTGAAGCTTGCCAAGGTGACGGCGTAATCAAAGTCGAAATGCACTTTTTACCGGATGTTTATGTCCCTTGTGATGTATGTAAAGGGCAGCGTTACAACCGCGAAACTTTAGAAGTACAATACAAAGGCAAAAATATTCATCAAGTACTTGAAATGACTGTTGAAGATGCGCATGACTACTTTGATAAAATACCAGCAATTGCACGCAAACTAAAAACATTGATGGATGTTGGTTTATCGTATATTCGTTTAGGTCAAGCTGCTACCACACTCTCTGGCGGTGAAGCACAGCGAGTTAAACTCGCTCGAGAGCTATCAAAGCGTGATACCGGCAAAACCTTGTATATTCTTGATGAGCCAACCACAGGGCTACACTTTGCCGATATTGAACAACTGCTTGTCGTTTTGCATCGTTTACGTGACCATGGCAATACGATTGTTGTCATTGAGCACAACTTAGATGTGATCAAAACAGCAGATTGGATTGTTGATTTAGGTCCTGAAGGTGGCGCCGGTGGTGGTGAAATTCTAATTGCTGGTACGCCAGAAGAAGTCGCTGAATGTGAGCGCTCACATACGGGCCATTACTTAAAGCCCTTATTATTAAAATAAGGGTTTTAAAAATTGTGGCAGTCTTATTTTGACAGCCCATAAAGCAGGCCACAATAAGAAAACATCACTCTATGTTTGTAGTAAACTACTTTCTTAAGGTTGGCCAAGTAACCAAATTTGCTTATTTATTTAGAATTGGCGATTGAGAGTTGACCGTCACAGCAAGGCGGTCAAAAAGAACACAACTGTCTATTGTCAAAGTTAAGGCCTATTTGTTTTAGTTTTAATTTCTGTAGCATGTCTTTTTGCTTTGAAAGGCAATGCAGCGACATACATTGATACTTGCAATAAAAGCATAGCAAAAAACACTATTACAAAATTTATTGCCATTTCGATTGGAAACGGCGTTACTTCAAAACCAAACCGCATAAATTTAGCAATTGAATGTGCATTATTGTGTATCAACACATCAAAGTAACTACCAAGTAAAAGCAGGAACAGGCTGATACTTAATGAAAAAAAAGATAAGAAAAATAGCTTTATCATTGACACTTTACTTTTAAGGTGTCGAGCAATCAGATGTATCCATAGCAAAAAAGATAAACTACCTATAAACATATAGCACCAACGCCAGCACTTAAAACCATGGCAAAAAACCAAACTTGTTTGGACATCTCTTGCAAATTTAAATCATTAGGATCGTAGCTATTTGTGCCAAGAAAGACAAAAATAGCAATATATACAACAAGAGAAATAAGCGAAAAAGGTAAGTGGCCTAATACTTCAAGCCGTTCCTTCTTACGTATTTCTTCGTGCCTTCTGTTTTTTTCAGCAAGTTTCTCTAAAGGATCCATAATTATACCAATCTGCATAAATATTTGAACAATTTAAGGAAGTCGTTAGCTATATGTTTCATCCAACCTTAACTACAACTACTATACTTTTCAGCTATTTCACATATGAGAAACAAAAGCACAAATCAAAGGGGCAGCCATAAATTTACTTTTGAAAAATACAAACTTTAGAGTGGGTGCCCTCTTCATTCTCTAACGTTATTCAACGGCAATTCCCTCATAGCAGCAAAACACGTAAAAACTGGCTGCAGGCGACGAGCTACCAACTCACTAACTTTATCTGTGTGTCTTTAACATCACGGCGGTTAAATAACAGCTCGTTATTGTCGTTTACGTTAAAAGAAAATGATTTAAAATTAACGTGCACTTCTTCCGTTTCACTATTCGCCAAATTAAATCGAGCCACGCGCGAGATGCCATCGCTTATATATAAATACTCTGTATTAATTGCGTGAAACGAAGTCGCTTGCTGTGCTTTGGGGATCTGCCAACGTTTATTATCCGCTAATCTTACTAGTTCTTCATTCGTCACAGCAAAGCTTTTTCCCTGGTTATTATTGATCAAAGTGTAAGGGGCTATATCATTACGTTTATTTAGCTCACGCGTTAGCAGGTTAAACTGCCATAATTGATAGCTTGTAGCCTGCTGCTCAATAAACCATATTTTCTCGCTATTATCTGACCAAGCATAGCTAACAATTTTTAATCCTTTTAACTCCTCTACTGCATGTAGCTTATTAGTCTGAAGGTCGAAGAATGTTAACTCTTTATTGATCTTTAATAGTAAAAACTTGTCGTTCCCTGACATTCGCACAAAGCCAAAGCTAGGCGTGCCATGCTCAACAGTAAAATCACTTAGTTGGGTTTGTTGCCCTTGTGTATCTGACCATAACTGGGCGCTTCCTGAACGACTAGAGACGAATAATGTACTTGCATACCCATCCTTATTAAAGGGAGCCGCATTATAATTATTACCTTGTGATTCATATAACCGCTGTCCTTGCATTTTTTGCGAAAATAAATCGGTTACCTTGAAAATCGAAAATTGCTGTGTTTGTGATGGAGAAAAATAAAAGCTATTTAAAGATTGAGCTGCAATATAATAAGGTGAAATATAAGGTGATATCTTACGAACAGTTGTTTTATTGTCAGCTATATTGACAGTGGTTAATCTGTCATTTTCAGAGATATGTACACTTTCTTCATCAGGTATCCAATCAAATGCGAAGCTAATACTTTTCGCCTCTGCTTGGAACAAGCGTTTAGTCTCTGTTGTCTGCAAATTGTAGGCAAAAAGTGAAAAAGGTTGTCCTTGCGTAGCTTGAATATAGCCTACATATTTACCTGAAGGAGAAATGCGTGGAATCAGCACACCAAACATCACTTCAGAACTTGGCACTAACGTTGTTTCTTGTTTTGAAAAGGTGTTATATCTGTAAAGCCCCGCTCCGCCTTGCTTGTTTTTATATTCAGAATAATATAAAAACTTACCGCTTTCATCAAGCTGTGCATAACCTGTATAGCGTAAATCGCAGTCACGTATAACTTGTTTACTACCTACATTAGGAAACTCATGTAAATCGATTAACACCATTAAACATTGTTGTTCTGCTAATTTAGTCGCTTGTAGCAATACACTGTGCTGCTTATGCTGCCAGGATAATATAGACACATCGTAATCTTTGTAATCAAGTTGGATTTCTCGTTGATCCGTTATCCGCTTCACATATGCGCGAGATTGCTGAGTCATCATATCGCTATTGCTGTAACCTAAAAACTGCTTATCAAAGGACAGTAAAGGCACTGATTCCGCCCCTATATTCCAAGTACTTGGGGTGATTTTTGTGCTGGTGTTAATCACACTAAATTGCGCTATATCCTCTGATTTAACTGGCTTTTGTATTACAAACCAGCCTATAACGGTAAGAGTAAAGAAGATAATTAACACCAAGCCATACAGGCCGTATTGCTTACTTTTATTCGACTTCACAACATCGAGTGATTCTAGATTATTGTGCTCAGTAAGCGTTTCTATAACCGTGGATCCTACGTTTTTGCTATCTAAGGGCTCCTTTATTGCTGTTTTTGAGGGCAGCCCTATTTTCGCTTGCTCAGTTGTCGTTAATTCCGTTGCCGTTAACAATGTTACCGCAACGCTCAAGCTATAGCCTTTACGATAGTGAGTTTTTAATAAAGGTGCTTTTTCTACAGGGTGAGATAGTTGCTTACGAAGCTCTGAAATAGCGCGGTTGATGGCATTATCATCAACAAAACTTTGCCGCCATACCTGCTCAACCAGCTCTTGGCGAGCAATAATTTGTTGCGGCTTACTAATAAAGTGCATGAGTAATTTAACCAGTAACGGATCTAATTCTCGTTCTATATTTTCTGCAACGACAACACAGCGACTTTCAATAAATTGCCAAGGTCCGATTTGATAATTCATAATCATTATTTCTTTTTTTGTATGCTGGAACCCTAGCACAGGGACGACTAATTATGTAGTGAAACCTTATCTATAAATATAACATTTAAAATTAACCTCTTGATTTTGAATGATAATAAAACAAAGAACCTTATCAATTAATTGCTTATATCTAGATAAGCGACTTTAGTAAACCCTAGCGCTATTCTTATCACCGTCAACAGCAAACCTAACCGCTAAACTATTCGCAGTTAACTTTTGCTCTTATATATTAAATAAACAATAGGATTCTATTATGAAAAATTTAATCAAAAAAACACTATCAGCATTAATTATCACGGCGGCATTTACTTCATCTGCGACAATGGCGGCGGGTAAGCCTGAGTTAGTAATGCAACAACTTAGCAGTGCTCACCTCCCTAAATCGATAACACAATACTCACATACAAAAGAACAAGCATTTCAAAGCAGCTTAAGTACAAAACTAGATATGAGCTTAGAAAAATCAATGAGCGACATACATAAAAAAATAAACAAAGAATTATCAGATAAGCTCGATAACCTATAATGCTGTTTAATAAAAGCTACACTGCCAATATGTTAGTGTAGATAGAATACGATTTGCTTAAAAATAAAAAACCGCTTTCGAATAGTATTCGAAAGCGGTTTTTTATCGACTAAAGCGAGATTACGGGCGTGGTATAAATCCTAGTGCATTGTAAACTGCCTTTAACGTTACCTCTGCACGTGCGCTGGCTTTTTCGGCTCCTGTCCTCATGATGTTATCAAGCAATGTTTGATCTTCACGAATTTCTTTAAAGCGCGCTTGAATTGGCTCAATCATGCTAACAACAGCATCAGCGGTGTCTTTTTTCAGATGACCATACATTTTATCTTCGTACTCTGGCACTAACTCTTCAATCGAACGCTTGGTCGCTACTGACATAAGAGTAAGTAAATTAGATACACCTGGTTTTTCAGTACGATCAAAATAAATACGTGCCTGCTCGTCTGAATCAGTTACTGCTTTTTTCAGCTTTTTCTCGATCTTTTTCGGTTCATCTAACAACATGATGTAACCATTTGGATTTTCATCAGATTTAGACATTTTTTTAAGTGGATCTTGCAAGCTCATTACACGCGCGCCGAACTCAGGGATATAAGGTTCAGGAACTGTGAACACATCGCCGTATAAATTATTAAAACGTGTCGCGATATCACGCGTAAGTTCTAAATGCTGTTTTTGATCATCTCCCACTGGTACTTGATCTGCTTGATAAAGCAAAATATCAGCGGCCTGTAATACCGGGTAAGCAAATAAACCAACGTTCACATTGTTAGCATGCTTTGATGATTTATCTTTAAACTGGGTCATGCGATTCAGCTCGCCCATTTGCGCATAACAATTTAATACCCAACCTAATTGTGCATGCTCTGGCACTTGTGATTGCACAAATAACGCGGCTTTTTCTGGATCAATACCACATGCGGCATAAAGCGCGATGCCATCTAATACACGTGACCGAAGCAACTTTGGATCTTGGCGTACTGTTATCGCATGCAAGTCAACCAGCATAAAGTAACTTTCGTGGTCTTCCTGTAGCTTAAGCCACTGGTTAATAGCGCCAACATAGTTGCCTATTGTCATACCACCGGTTGGCTGAATGCCACTTAACACTACTGGTTTACTCATGATGTTCCTTTATATTGCTAAAATTAAAATACTAAAATTAAATGTCGTTTACCGCTGATTAAGCACCGGTAGTATATCTAAGAATGTACCGCAGAGGTACTGCGGATTATAATCACTTAAACTCTCCCCTTGGTTATAACCATAAGTCAACGCAACCACATCTATCCTGGCTGCTTGCGCCGCTAAAATATCACTTTTTGAGTCACCGATCATAATTGCTTGGCTCGCTTGTACATTTAATTGCTGACAAGCAAACAACAGTGGCTCAGGTGACGGCTTTTTAGCCATATCATCACCACATACTATTACATCAAAATGACTTGTTAAAGCCAACTTATCAAGTAGCTTTTCAGTGAAGCGTCGTACTTTATTAGTTATTAACGCTTTTGGCATACCGCGTAATGCCGCCAGACCTGTTTCTACGTGTTGATATAATACGCTGTACTCGCCGACCTGCTGTTCATAGTGACCATAGAAAAGTGCAATCGCTTTATCGGCAAGTGCTGTGTCTAAATGCTCACTGACTTGCATATCACCACTTAAACCACGCTTCACCAAAGTCTCAATGCCATTACCAACCCAACTTTCAACCAAGCGTTGGCTAACAATTGGGAAAGCTAGATCAGATAGAGTCAGATTCATCGCTATATATAAATCATAAACGCTATCAACTAAGGTGCCATCTAAATCAAATAAAGCAGCTTCGTACTTCATTACTTAACACCTTGTAATTGCTCACGCATTTGATCAATAACCGTTTTATAATCAGGCTGATTAAAAATAGCAGAGCCCGCAACAAACATATCAGCACCAGCTTGGGCAGCAGCACCAATATTATCGACTTTAATACCACCATCAACTTCTAAACGAATTGCACGGCCTGAATCATCAATAATTTTTCGTGCTTGGCGTAACTTTTCCAAAGTATGAGGAATAAAACTCTGTCCGCCAAACCCTGGATTAACCGACATAAGTAAGATCACATCGAGTTTGTCAATTACATGCTCTAAATAGCTTAAGCTCGTAGCTGGGTTGAATACTAAACCCGCTTGACAGCCGTGATCTTTGATCAACTGTAAAGTGCGATCTATATGCTCACTTGCTTCTGGATGAAAAGTAATAATGGATGCGCCAGCTTCGGCAAATTGCGGGATCAAGCTATCTACCGGTTTTACCATTAGATGCACATCAATTGGCGCTGTAATACCGTAATCTCTCAACGCCTTGCAAACCATAGGGCCGATGGTTAAGTTTGGCACATAATGGTTATCCATGACATCAAAATGGACCACATCCGCACCTGCGGCTAAAACACGATCAACATCTTCTCCTAATCGCGCAAAATCAGCTGATAAAATTGACGGAGCGATTAAATATTTTGGCAAAGTATCTAACATAAACAAACCCATAGATTCGATTGTGGCTAACTCTTTATGAGTCACAGCCTAAATTGCATGTATGTGCCTAATGTAACCCAAATAGCGAAGATCCCCAAGGATCATCCCAATATAGAACATATGCTCTATTGCAGATATCTAAAGAGCAATTAAAAAACAACTTTTTTAAAACATTACATTTACCTTAAGCTATTAATTATATTAAACATTTATATTTGTTAAGTATAAATTAAGGTTGTTATTTAAGCATTCTTTATGTATGCTTGGGTAAGTCATACCACTTTGGGTTAGATAAAATGCGTGCTTTTAAAACTGGGATCTTAATTGCTACTGTTGTCACTACTTTAACAGTAACCTATTTTTCTCAAAATGATGATGTAATCATCGCTGCCAATCATTGCCAAAACAATGCAGAGGTTATCTCTGTCGTACCTGTTCACTGTATGCACCTTGAACAAGAGTCTAGTTGGATGTCTTGGATCACTGGCGACAGCCGTAGTGCACAATTTCATTACTTAGATTTATTAGAATTGCTTACCAGCTCAGATGAACCAAAAAAAGCACGCTCACTTAGCCCGCACTTTTAATTAAATGCGACAACTACTCGATGCTCTACAAAGTGTCGTAGCGGCTTTTTTTGGTGTGCAATCTGAAAAAAAGCGCCAATCTGACTTCAAACAACACTCCCCATTGAGTATTATTCTCATCGCTATTGTTTTATTTGTATTTTTTGTAGCCGCTATTTATGGCGTGGTGACTTGGGTGCTAAATACATAGCCATTAGTTCATTTACTTTATTGCGTGAACCACCTTTTGGGCTGATAGTCCGCTTTACTTGAATTTCATTCAGCGTTGCTTGACTGTATATTTTTCGCGTCCAGACAGTATCATGGTTCGAAATCAATACCGGTGTCTTTTGCTCAAAGGCTGCTTGCTCAGCTAAGTTCGCTAAGTTCGCTTGATCATCTAAATTAAAGCCCCCTTTAGCATAAGAGGTAAATGACGCTGTTTTACTTAAAGGCACATACGGTGGATCGCAGTAAATTACCGCATTGCTGGGTACTAGCTTAAACACATCATCATAACCTAGACAGGTAAATGTGGCTTGCTGCGCTTTCTCAGCAAAAAAGTACATTTCTTTTTCAGGAAAATAAGGACGTTTATACTTACCAAATGGAACATTAAAAATTCCCTTCAGATTATAACGACACAAACCATTGTAGCCATGACGATTCATGTACAAAAATAAAATAGCACGCTCATAAATGTCATTACTTTGATTAAACTGCACACGGTAATCATAGTAAGCATCAGCATGGTTATTAATATCTACAAACAGTTTTTTTGCATCACTTATAAATTCATCTGGCGAACTTTTTAATTCGTTATAAAGATTGATCAGATCAGCATTTATATCATTTAAAATATAATGCTTAAAATTAGTATTTAAAAATACTGAACCAGCACCCACAAACGGTTCAACTAATGTGTCAGCATGCTTGCTCGCTAGATTCAAACGGGCACTAATATCTTCAACTAAGCTGTATTTTCCGCCGGCCCATTTAAGGAAGGCTCTGGTCTTTTTCTGCATCGGCTCTTTACTTCAAACGTGTGTATCGCAATTTTACACTAATCAGTACTAATTTACTGATCTAGTAATGCAATTTCTTGTTTTATTTTGGCAATTTTTTTATAAAAAGGCTGATTTTTACGAACTTGCTCAGGTAGGCTTGGTAACACAGCGCGCGCTGCTTGCATACTTGGATAATTACCATAGGTGACAACCCACCACAGCTTTCCATTGCGCCATGTTTGGTACACTTTAGCATTTGCTTGTAATTGCTGTTGGGCAATAAATTGCTCACTAACAGACTGCTGAGTAACGGCTAATAATTGAATAACTACATTGTTGTCCGTTTGTGATAAATACCACGCATTATCTGCTGGTAATTCTGCAATCGAAACGTCGATTACCTTGCTTGGTTGTTCAACAATATTTACTGGATCTTTCTTTTGCTCACTTATGGCTAAACTATCTAAAATAGCCGCTACGTTATTTTTATGAGTGGCAGAGGATGACTCAATTACATCAAGCCCAATTGCATCAAGCTCAATTGGTGTATCGTTGGCGATAGCATTAACTTTACTACTCTTTGTTTCAATACTTTCATCTACAAGCAACTGCTCACTATCCGTATTATCGGCCAATGTAATTACATCTGTGTTCTGTCTATCCTCAGCACCTGATTTAAACGTGTTAACACTTAATGCGGTAGGAATTGCTTGCTCAGGCTGCGCCTGATAAACGTCTTTCCACCAACGAGTCATATCTGACTGGTATAAAAAACCAATAATCAATAACATAATAATCAGCATTAATGTTACTAAATGAATTGGCCATGATGGCTTCGCTTTTGGTTCAACTTTTGCGCTATGCAGGGTCGGCTCCCAAGCTAAGAGTAAACTAGGATTACCGTGAGTTTCATGCAAAAAAGTTTGAAAAACAGGATCTTCATTTATCGGGAGATCTTTAAAATACCAGCTCATAAGCTGCTTACTTTCAGCAATTGATAACGCTTCAAGATGAATTTCTACACTGCTACTAAATTGTGCCACAACCTGTGTGGCAACTAAGATATACAACGTAGTGGGACTTTGCTTTGCAAGTTTAACTAACTCTTCAGCCATTTCATCTGACAGGTGTCTTCCACCATCGAGAACCCATAAACACGCACCACAATTTTGCTGCTTCGCAAGCTGATAAAAATTCTCTGACAAACTAAGGTTTTGATCTATTAATGGTGCACGAAAGCTCTGTTCAAGTAATTCACCCATTAATTGAACGTCGGTCATTCGAGCCGATAGCTGAACAAATGCTTTATTAAAGTCGCTATATTTATCTGTAATGAAGGTTTCTAGAAGGTAACTTTTACCAAGCCCTGAAGAGCCTAGCAGAGCAATAAGACTTTGCCCGTATTCAAACTGAAGGGCAATACGATCAACCAAAGCCGCACGGCTTGGTAAGATTTGCGATTGCATTAGCGCCCTATTAAATCTCGGACTTGCTGATCTGAGACATCATCAACCAATGCACATTGGCCAAATTGAGTAGGTAAAATAAAACGAATAGTCCCTTTTTTATTCTTTTTATCTTTACGCATATGATGCAAAAAGTGCTCACTGGTCATAATCTCAGGGATCACAACAGGTAAATTATACTTGGTAATCAAGTCACACACTCTTGTCACTTCTTGCTCGGTTAAATCACCTCGCGTATGTGCAAGTTGCACAGCTAATACCATACCTGTCGCTACAGCTTCGCCATGTAGCCACTGTCCGTACCCCATTTGAGCTTCAATTGCATGAGCAAATGTATGACCCAAATTAAGTAAAGCCCGCAGACCTGCTTCTTTTTCATCTTGTGCAACTATTAACGCTTTGATTTCACAACAACGAAAAATAACATGCTGAATTGTTTCTTCATCCAAAGCTTGTAACTGAGCAACATTGTTTTCTAAAAAACCAAATAGCTCAGTATCGTAAATTAAACCATATTTTATGACTTCAGCCATACCGGCTGCAAACTCACGAGCAGGAAGTGTATGCAATGATTTAGTATCGATAAACACGGCTTGTGGCTGATAAAATGCCCCAATCATGTTTTTACCCAAAGGATGGTTAACCGCTGTCTTACCGCCAACTGATGAATCAACTTGCGATAGTAATGTAGTTGGTACTTGAATAAACGGAACACCGCGTTGATAACACGCAGCAACAAAGCCAGTAAGATCACCTATAACACCACCACCAAGAGCGATTAAACAGGTATCTCTGCCACAATTATTTTCAAGTAGGAATGCTGAAATTTTCTCAAACCATTCTAGTGATTTATATTGCTCACCATCTGGAATTATAAAACTTAGCGGATTTAAATCAGCTAATAACGCCATTGCATCACTTAAGTATAAAGGTGCAATGGTGTCATTAGTGATAATGATAGGTCGACAATCACCAATATGATGAAGTAGCCTGTCAGTCTGTTGAAGTGCAGATTGACCAATATAGATAGGATAACTTCGCTCGTCTAAATTAACAGTTAATTCAAGCATCGCTAGTATCCTTTCTTATTGGTATTTAAAAATCTAATTTCTCAATGATTTGATTAGCAACAACTTTAGCGCTTTGCTCATCAGTGCGTACAGTAAAATCAGCAACTTCTTTATATAACGGTTCGCGTTCTTCAGCTAAGCGCTCTAATACATCACGAGGTGCTTCTTCTGTTTGCAGTAATGGGCGACGCTTGTCGCGCTGCGTGCGTGCAACTTGCTTTTCGATAGGTGTCTCTAGGTATACAACGATACCTCGAGCCGAAAGCTTATTTCGAACTTCTTTACTCATCACGGAACCACCACCAGTAGCAAGTACAATACCTTGCATTTCGGTTAAGTCACCAATGACGCCTTCTTCACGAAGTCGAAAGCCTTCTTCACCTTCAAGATCGAACACCCAGGCAATATCTGCACCGGTACGGCGTTCGATTTCTTGATCAGAATCGACAAATTCAAGGTGCAATTGGTCAGCAATGTGACGACCAATTGTGCTTTTGCCAGCCCCCATAGGACCAACTAGAAATATATTACGTTTCTCAGCCATATCTTTTAGTACAAACGAACTCTAAAATTTGAAATAAAACCCCGCCTAACGACCTGGCCCCAAAATTAAGGAGGGGATTATCTCAGTAATTGATTAGGTATTTCAAGTCAAATAGAACAAAAAGCCAACTAACGAGCAATTAAAGTGAATAAATGCTCATTGATTAAGAAAAAACCGACCAAAAATAGGTTCGGCTAACATTTTGCGGTTAAAAAACATCCAACCCAAAGTGCTTTTATTGTGGTGTGATACCTAAGCCATAACTTTTCTATGGCTTAATAACACAATATTTCCACCATTCTCTCTATTTTTACCCACATTTACATTTCAATATGGGTAAAAACATTCTCATATTATAGCCGTTTAAAATCCAAGTTGGTGAGTATTTAAGTACTCACCAACTAAAAAATAAAACGCTACAAAAATATTAAACTAACACAAGTCGAGAGCGAAATTAATCAACCTGAATCTTAGGTGTTACAAATATCAACAACTCTTTTTTCTCATTAAACTCACTGGTACTTCTAAACAATACGCCTAAATAAGGAATATCGCCCAATAATGGTACCTTTTTGGTTGAATTAATGATCTGTTGTTGGAATATTCCACCCAGTACAATTGTTTGGCCATTTTCTACCAATACTTGCGTTTTAATTTGCTGTGTATCAATAGCAACCGCTTGGCCTGTTCCCGTCTGTACTGTATCACCACGTGTATCTTGGGTAATTACTAAATCGAGTATCACTTTATTATCTGGTGTGATGTGAGGCGTCACCTCGAGACTTAGTACTGCCTTTTTAAATGTTACGGTTGTTGCACCACTTGAAGCTGATTCGACATAAGGTATTTCAGTACCTTGTTCAATCCTCGCTTTTTGTTGGTTTGCAGTCGTAATACGTGGACTTGCGATAATCTCACCGCGATTCTCTTCTTCCAACGCCGTTAACTCTAAATCTATCAAAGTACCATTTGCCAGTTTAGCAACGTGCATACCAATACTGCCCGCTGGGTTCGCAATAGGTAAGTTGATATTTAAGCGATCGGATACACCTGGTATTGTGCCATTAGAAATTGTATTAGCGCCTTCTAAAGTCCCTGAAATACCATCACTGCCTTGCTGATCACTGAATCCCCAACGAATACCCAAATCTTCTTTTACATTATCACGCACTGTTACCATACGAGATTCTATTAAAACCTGCCTTACTGGGATATCTAGCGTTTCAACCATTCGGCGAATACTTTCAATACTACCAACCGTATCTTTAATTAGAAGCGTATTAGTACGCTTATCAACAGATACACTGCCGCGCTGACTTATAATACTGTTAGTATCCGTTTTTAATAAATCAGCAAACTCTTCTGCTTTTGCATAATTTAAACGAATGTACTCACTGTATAACGGCTCTAACTCTTCAACTTGTTGCTTTGCTTTAAGCTCTTTCGCTTCACGCTCTGCAAATTCCTCTGATGGAGCAACCATTAAGATTGAACCATCCATACGCTTATCTAGGCCCTTAACTCTTAAGACTACATCTAAGGCTTGATCCCAGGCAACGCCATCTAAGCGCAAAGTAATATTTCCCTCAACAGAATCACTCGTTACCAAGTTAAAGTCGTTGTACCCTGCAATAATTTGCAAAACGGCGCGTACTGAGATGTCTTGAAAATTTAGAGTCATAGGACGACCCTGATATTCCTTGCCACCATCTAAATATGAACGTTGAGTATTATCTTTTTCTACACTTAAAGTAAGAATGTTTTCTATTTGTTGATAAGTAAATTTAAAAGCTGCATTAGGTGCAACCACCATTCTACTTACACTACCTTCTTTAAATGTCTCAATTGAGCTGACGACCGTACCAAAATCAAGCACATCTAACTCATACAAAAGCTCATCGAGAATATCTGTATGATGGAAGTCTACAATAATCTTACCACCACTTTCATGTACATCAACAGCCGCTTGAGTATCCTTTAAGAAGACAAGAACGCGCGCCTCCCCTTTTTCGCCACGGCGAAAATCAATCGATTGAATACTGTTTATATAACTACCATTGGCGTCACTAGCCTCACCTTCTGGAGTCGCCTCTATTGCTAAAGGGTTATCTGAAACATGCAGTGATAAAAGGTTATCTTTTACTTTGGTTTGATAAATTTTTAATCGCTCTAAGTGAACAGTAACAACTAAATTACCATCAGTGGCAACACTGCTTACTTTCACAATACCTGACTGGTTGATTTGCACGTCACCAAGATCATCGTCAACATCCATTGCGTTAAAACGCATTTCAATGCGAGCTGGGTTATTAAACACCTGAACTTTAGGTGCTTGTTTTAACTCTTCGTCAAATACTAGCTGTAATTCCGTTTCTCCAGCTAATAAAGGATTATAGCGAATATCATATAACAGCGGTGCTGCGATCGCCGACTGTGTTATAAAAAGGGCTACAACAACAAACATGACATGATGAATGCGACGACTCCAAGATACTCCCTTATACATTTTATTTTTACCTTTTTGATTTTTAACTCGCGTCATTCTTTGGCGCCTCTAACATTTCAAGCTTCGTCAGGCGCTCTTTCCAACAACCAGACCCATCGGGAATTAATTCTAACAATTCTATAAAATCACTTTTAACATTTTGAACTTCGCCATGATACAAACCTAAATAATCCCCAATAGTCACTCTATGCAAGGTTTCGTCTGCGGCTCTTATTAATGCCCACATTTCACCACTTGACCCCAATGTTCCTTTCATCGCTAAATTATCCAAAGGATATTTTTCTAAAGGTTCACGCATACGCTTTGGATCTGGGTGTAGGCAGTTTTTTACTTGTATCATATTATTTTGAATAATTTCAGGCTGTGGTGCAACAAAAGGACTACGTAGTTGTCGCGAGTTATATTCAAAATGCTCAAACTGAATTAGCTTAGGGATTGCCTCAACTTTTGGCGTTGTACTGGCTTTAACCTGATCAATGAACTCTTTTTGTTCAGAGGTATCATCATTACATGCTGTGATCAGTGCGGTGGCAAAAAAGATAAGCGCTAACTTTTTCATTTTTTAGCCCCTACTTTTTTGGGGTCACTCTCGTAGCGGTATGTTTTCGCTACAACACTAAATATTAGCTTTCCTGAGCTAAAACTATTAACAGAAAAGTCATGTAGGCTTACAATACGCGGCAGTTGAGCTACCTTTCCGACAAAGTCTCCAAATTCGTGATAAGTCCCTACCACTTCAATTTTAATCGGTAACTCGGTATAAAATTCTTTTTCAACTTCTGGTAGCCAACCAATTTTTAAAAAGGTTAAACCACTTGTAGTGCCTACATATGATAAGTCATCTAGCAAACCAGGCGTTTCATTCGAGGTGGGTAATCGCTTTAAAAGTAGAGAGAACTTCTCTTCCATTTCAACCATTTGTTGGCGATAAATTTCTAAATTGCTGGCTACAGCGTACTTAACACGATAAGTACTTCGCAGCTCAACTTCTTGCGAAACAGAGCTATGATAACTGTCAATCTCATCAGAAACTAATAAACTGTAGCTAAAAAACAAGACTAAGGCAGCAATAAATGCACAGCAAATTATTTTCACTACAATTGGCCAATCACCAATGTTTTCTAATTCGATCTCATTCCATTCGATTTCTGTCAATGCTTTGATATCAAGGCTCATTGCTTTACCTCTCCGATTTTATCAAAGGCTTTTACATAAAATTCCATATTAAAATCACTCAACAGACGTGATGACGTTTCACCCGCAACAATACCTTGCATGGTGGGCTTTTCTAATAAATAGGAGCCTTGCACTTCGCGTAGCATTGTCGATAGACGATTATTAGATTCACTACGCCCAACCACATGAATTGTATTACCGCGGCGCTCTAACTTCGTTAGATAAACTCCGGCTGGTACAATTTTGGCAACTTCATCCATAATTTGGGTGCCAAGATTTCGGTTACTCTGCAACTCTTCAATTAGTCGCATACGCTGCTGCAAGCTTTCTTTCTTTTTATCTAACTCTCGTATTTCACGAATCCGCATGTCTAACTGAGTTATTTCAGTACTTAAATAGTTATTCTTAATATTTTGACCATCTCTAAGATTGCCATAATACGTGCTCAGCATATACATGCTCAAAAAGCTCACAAACACCACCAAAAATAAGATCGTAGCAAACTTGTTTTGTGATTGCTTTCGTTGCTGTTCACGCCATGGCAGCAGATTTATATGTGGCATGATGAAAAACTCCTTAATGCCAGTCCTGTTGCAATTGCAAACTGCGTACGATGACGCTTGAGCACATTGCGGTCAACTTTAGGTGAAACATCCATATTTTCAAAAGGCTCAGCAACAATAGTATGTATACCTAACTCTTCAATTAACAATCTATCAAGACCATCTATCATGGCTGTGCCACCAGTCAAAACAATGTAATCTATTTGATCTTTGCCACTGGTGGTTAAAAACATTTGTACCGCACGTCGAACTTGCTGTAACAACGAAGTTTGAAAAGGCGCTAGAACCTCAAAGGTATAATTAGGTGGTAAATCCCCCGTTGTTTTACCTATCTCGGCCTCATCAAAGCTTTTGTTATAGTAAGCTACAATACTATTAGTGTATTGATCACCACCAAAAACTTGGTCTCGCGTATAAATTGTTTCACCGCCGAGCACCACGCTGACCAACATCAACACCGCACCTATATCAACCACAGCAACACATTTGTTAAATGCATCACTTGGTAGTTGTTGATAATAAACGTCCATAGCACGGCTTAATGCGTAGCTTTCAACATCTACAACCTTGGCAATCAAACCTGCAGTCTCCAGTGCACCGACCCTCGCTTCAACACTCTCTGTTCGAGCTGCTGAAAGCAATACGTTCATTTTTGATGGGTCTGCTTCATTGGTTGCCAGTTTTTCAAAATCAAGGCTAACTTCATCAAGTGGATAGGGAATAAGGCTATCTGCTTCTATTTCTATCTGTGATTCCAGTTCGGCATCACTGAGCGTAACATCCATAAAAATCACTTTCGTGATAACGGTTTGCCCAGATACTGCAACCGCTGCATATTGAACAGCTTTAGGCAATTTGCGCTTTAATTTATTTATAATGTTCCCAATAGCTTCAATATCTTGAATGCTACGTTCGGACATTGCGCCTTTGGGCATGGGCTCAATTGCTAACGCCTCTAGCCGATAGCCACTGTCCGTTTCATTCAGTAACACCGCTTTGATAGCGTGTGAACCGATGTCTATCCCTATCATCACAGATGACGACTTATTAAAGAGTTGGCTTAACATGTTTGCAACTTTGCCTTTGTTTTAATAATAAACAAGTTATAATTTTTGTCTGAAAAAATATTATTCATTTTTTAATCAATATATACTATCAGTCTACGATTCTAATTGGGAGTCCATTTCGGGAAAATATACGTGATTTTATTCAAACGAACTTTACAATTTTTTATCATTTGCACATTTCTTGGGCTTATTACTTTACTAAGCCTTTATTATTACGTTAAATCTGACATCCCCAGTGTGCAAGTTTTAAAAGATGTACAACTGCAAACACCGATGCAAGTTTTTTCTCGCGACGGACTGCTCATCAACCAATTTGGTGAAAAACGACGTATTCCCGTTACGATAGATGAGATCCCTCAACCATTAATTGACGCACTTTTGGCTACTGAGGACTCCCGTTTTTACGATCATATAGGCATTGATCCTATCGGTATCGTACGCTCAGCGCTAGTGCTTGTTTCAACTGGCGAGAAAAAACAAGGCGCAAGTACTATTACAATGCAGCTTGCTCGTAACTTTTTCTTAACAAGAGAAAAAGCCTATATTCGTAAAGTTAAAGAAATCTTCATTGCACTGCATATTGAGAACTTACTAACCAAAGATGAAATACTTGCTTTGTATCTTAATAAGATTGAGTTAGGCAATCGTGCTTTCGGTATTGGTGCTGCAGCTCAAGTATACTACGGAAAAGAACTGAAGGAATTAACTTTAGCACAAATGGCGATGCTAGCAGGTTTACCAAAAGCCCCTTCTGCCTTAAACCCTATTCGTAATCCTGAACGTGCTAAAGCTCGACGAAACGTTGTACTTGGCCGAATGCTTGATGAAAAACACATAACGCGTGAACTCTACGAAAGTACGATTAACGAGCCAATTACAGCCCGTTTCCATGGTGCTGAGATTGAGTTATACGCACCTTACATCTCTGAAATGGTACGCGCAGAAATGGTCGAACGCTATGGCTATGAACGCGCTTACAACACTGGTTTTAAAGTTTATACCAGCGTTGAGTCTGATGTACAAAAAGCAGCTCAAACAGCAATTGTTGATAATTTACATGCTTACGATATGCGCCACGGCTACCGAGGTATAACGCAGTTACTGTGGGATTTTGAGACTCAAACCGCATTAAGCCACGCTGATATTATAGATAAACTCAAATCAGTAAAGGAAATTGGCCCATTACTGGCAGCAGCCGTACTGAGCGTTGATGAAAAAACAGCAACTGCGTTACTCAAAAATGGCGAACAAGTGACGCTTGATTGGGATGGTTTAAAATGGGCGCGTAAATACATTACGCGCTACCGCCAAAGTTTTCCGCCTAAAAAAGTAAGCGATATATTCAACCCAGGCGCGCAAATTTGGCTTCGCAAAAATAAAGACAATAGCTATGTACTTAGCCAACTTCCTGAAGCATCAAGTGCATTAGTGTCTTTAGACCCTAATGATGGCCGAATTAAGGCCATTGTCGGCGGCTATAGCTTTGAACAAAGCCAATATAATCGTGCAGTTCAAGCAAAACGACAAGTCGGCTCAAATATTAAACCTTTCATTTACTCTGCTGCGCTTGATAGTGGTTATACGCTGGCCTCAATTTTAAACGATGCGCCAATTAATCAGTGGGATAAAAGCCTAGGTGTTGCATGGCGACCTAAAAATAGCCCTGCGATATATAATGGTCCTATTCGTATTCGCCGCGCCTTAGCACAATCTAAAAACGTTATTTCAGTGCGTTTATTACGTGGTGTTGGTTTGCAGCGTACAGCGGATCATTTACTTAAGTTTGGTTTTCAAAATACAGATATCAATCGCAGTGAATCTTTGGCATTAGGCAGTGCTTCAATAACACCGATAGAACTTGCCCGTGGTATGAGCGCATTTGCAAACGGTGGCCATTTGATTTCACCCTATTTTATAAGCGAAATCCAAGACTTTACTGGTGAAGTACTATTTAAAACTGAGCCTTTGTTAACCTGTGATGCTATAGAAAATGAGCTATTTGCAGATCAAACGTTAACAACGACACAATTAAATCAACACGACCAAAATAACGCAGATATACCCGCCCTCCCCCGCTGTGCTCCGCGTGTCATTTCTAAACAAAATGCATTCTTAGTTGCTGACGCTATGAACAGCGCTATATGGGGTGGTGGCAGTTGGAGTCATAAAACAGGCTGGAGTGGTACAGGTTGGCGCGCACAAGCATTAGATCGACGCGATTTATCTGGCAAAACTGGTACAACCAATGACTCTGTTGATACTTGGTTTAGTGGTTTCAATCGAAACGTATTAACAACCGTTTGGGTAGGTTTTGATAATCCAGGCAATCCACTTGGACGCTCAACTTACAACAATAACTTATCCAGTGCTCAAATCTCCGGTGCTGAGTCTGGTGCAAAAACAGCACAGCCTGCATGGGTTGATTTTATGCGTGTAGCGCTTGATGGTAAGCCTGAGGCGCCGATCGAACCGCCTGAAGATCTAGTGTCGGTACGTATCGACTTAGCAACAGGACTATTAAGTAAAAAGAATGACTACACTAGCCGCTTTGAATATTTTGATAAAGGTACTGCACCTACTAAATATGTACTGCAAGATGTAGAAAATATATTTGAAGAAGACACAAAAACGGAAGAAGAGCTATTTTAAACAGAATATAGTCTCTTTTAAACTAAAAAAGCGCCAACTTGGCGCTTTTTTGTTATGTTTCTCATAACTCTCATAACTTAACTTGGCATCACTTTAAGTTTTGTACTAACCAATATAAATCAGAATGCACACCCGCAGCGGTGACTTCTTTACCTGCGCCGGGGCCTTGAATAACTAACGCATTATCGCTATACCACTGGCTGTTAATCACAAAAATATTATCGCCTGGAGTTAAATTAGCAAGTGCATCGCCTTGTGTTGCATAGGCTAAACCAACTTTAGCCGTTACTTTGCCACCAAGAATTGATAATGCGCCAGTGTAGCGCAGTACTTTATTATCTTTGGCCGCGTCTTGCGCTTTTTCAGCAATAAAATTATCAAGTAAGTGTTTTTTATCCAAGAATGACTGCCAATCCCCTTGTGCTAACTCTGTAGGCATTAACGGTGTTAATGCGATATCATCTAACTCAAGCGTAAGTCCAAGCTCACGCGCTAAAATAAGCAACTTGCGCTGCATATCGCGACCAGATAAATCTTCGCGCGGATCAGGCTCAGTAAAGCCCATCTTCTGCGCTTCTAATACTAAATCTGAAAATGCTACACTACCGTCATAGCTACTGCACAACCAAGATAAAGTACCCGAAAAAACCCCTTCGATATGAGTAATACAATCGCCACTGTTTTGTAAATCAGCTAATGCGAAGTTAATCGGTAAACCGGCACCCACACTGGTGTTATAACGCCACAATAAGTTACGCTCAGCTAAGTTTTGACGCAAACTTTGATACCAGTCGTTATTTGCTGTACCGGCATATTTATTAGCACTAATCATATGACAATCTAAATTAACAAACGCAGGGTAAAGCTTACTAAACGCTTCACTCGCTGTAATATCAATCACTACTTTATGTTCGTAATCTAATTCACCAATATGTGCTAACAGATCTGCTTCTTGGTAGTCTACAGCCTCGTTTTGCCATTGCGTTTGCCACTGTTCAAGTGTTATACCACTTGGGCTAAATAACATAGAACGTGAACGCAATAAACCAACGAGCTTGACACTAAAATGCTGCTGTAAGCGATTAAGCTGCTGACTTAATTGATCAATAAATACCTCACCTACATTACCAATACCAGCAACAATGATCGCGAGCTCTTGACCTTTATTTATTAACTTGTCATGCAGTAATGTAAGTACATCGCTATCAATAGATTGATCGGTAAGCAGTAATAAATAATCATTATCTTGATGACTAAAACGCGGCGCTAAACTTTGCTCACTCAGCACC
Source organism: Pseudoalteromonas sp. NEC-BIFX-2020_015 (assembly GCF_012952265.1). Lineage (NCBI taxonomy): Bacteria > Pseudomonadati > Pseudomonadota > Gammaproteobacteria > Alteromonadales > Pseudoalteromonadaceae > Pseudoalteromonas > Pseudoalteromonas sp. NEC-BIFX-2020_015. The sequence goes on along the minus strand of NZ_JABCJL010000005.1, from coordinate 105,054 downwards.
TGCGTTGCTTGCTCAAGTAACTGAGTTACATCATTGCGTGGCGCAACAACCGCACAACCATGTAAATTTGATTCTATAATATTAGCTCGCCCTTGCAGGTGGCTGACGACTTGATGCGTCGCTTCTGCTGGTACTAATAGGTATGTATCGCCATTTTGAATAAAATGATGCAGGCTATGTTGAATTAACTGACTTAACTCTCCCACTTCACCAGCACGAAGCTGATCAATGCGCAGTAAATCAATATTCTCCAACGTCGTAATAAACCGTTTAGCTTTACTGTAACCTTCTTTAACAATTTCTGTGGCACTGGCATCCGTATCATAACTACTGCGTACCACTAGTTTTATGTCGGTATTTTTCAAAGGTGATAACGTCTTAGCATGTAAAACAGGGTTACCTAAACGCGCAAGTAAATTAGCTTGACCACGACAGACCTTAGAATACTTAAGCGCTTTTTTAACTTTACGCGGATCAGTACTAAATACACCTTGCGTGTCGGTCCAAATTGACACCTGATTAGCATGACAGTAACTCCCTAATAAAGTGGCACTGTAATCACTGCCATTGCGCCCGAGAGTAATCGTATTGCCCTGACAATCTGACGCAATAAAACCGGTTACAACATTAATACAGTTAGCCGAAACCAAGTCTGCACATGCTTGTTGATTTTTTTGGTGCAGCAACTGCCCGTCATTAAGTGTAAATAACTGGCGCGCATCAATATCTTTCGCCTCAAGTCCTAGTTGCTGTAAATAAGCAGCCAATAAACGGGCTGACCATACTTCACCGTGAGCAAGCAATGAAGCTTCCTGTAAGCTTTGCTGTTGAGCTTGCAGTGCTATTAAGGCTAACTCTTGCTTTAACACATCAATTGCGTCGTATTGCGCTGTTGGGCTTAATAGCTGCTCAATCAAAGTACGCTGATGATTATCAAGCTGTAATAAAATATCACTTACGGCTTGTTGATCACCTTGCTGATAACTTTGCCATAACTTAACCAACGTATTGGTTGTTTTACCTGCTGCCGACACAACGACACAGTCACCTGCTTCGGTGTGTGCTAAAATAATATTTGCTACGGCTTGATAACGCTCCGCGGAGCTTAAGCTTGAACCGCCAAATTTATGAACTATATTTACCATTTTCTATTACCACAAAGCCGTATGTGCAGGCGTTAATTTGAATGAATTTGTTTGCTCTGTACTTTGCTGCGTCGAGTTACTCTTAGTAGTCGTCGAACTACAATTACCTTGGCCTGGCTTAACTTTGTTAAACACACGTTCTAAATCAGCAACTAAGTCTTTTACATCTTCAATACCCACCGAAATTCTGATCAACGTATCACCCACACCCGCCTCTAAGCGAGCTGTTGCATCCATACCAGCATGAGTCATCGTTGCAGGGTGACATATTAGGCTTTCTACACCGCCTAACGATTCCGCTAAACTGAATTCTTCTAGGCTCGTTAAAAATGCTGCTGCATCATTTACATCACCAGCAATATCAAAACTTACCATGCCACCAAAACCACGTTGTTGTTGTTTTGCTAACTGATGTTGTGGATGAGATTCTAAACCTGGGTAATATACTTGGCTCACATAGGGTGAACTTTCTAAATATTGCGCAATGATAAAGGCATTTTCTTGGTGCTGACGTAAACGTACATTTAAAGTCCGCAGGCCACGTAATGTTAAATAACTATCAAATGGTGCACCTGTAATACCAATATTATTTGCCCACCAAGCAAGCTCGTCACCCAGCTCTTGTGTTGCTGCAATGACAGCGCCGCCAACAACATCGGAGTGGCCATTAATATATTTAGTGGTTGAATGCACAACAATATCAACACCAAATTCAATTGGATTTTGTAAGGCCGGTGATAAAAACGTGTTATCTGCGCCAACTAAAGCGCCGCACTGCTTTGCAATTGTCGTAATCGCTTTAATATCAGTTAAACGTAAAATTGGGTTGCTTGGTGTTTCAATCCAAATTAGCTTAGGTTTAATCTCAAGTATTTTTTGATGGTTTTCAGCGTTTGTTAAATCTAGAACCACTAATTTTAATAAGCCGCGCTTTTCAAGCGAAGTAAACAAACGGTAGCTGCCGCCATAACAATCATGTGGAATGACTAACGTATCATCACTATTTAGTAGTTGTGTTGCTAAATGCACTGCCGCCATGCCGGTAGCAGTTATAATGCCTTTGGCACCGCCTTCAAGCTTTGCGAGTGTTTCGCCAAGTAAATCACGATTAGGATTACCGCTACGGCCATAATCATATTCGCGCTTAGTATCAAAATCGGCAAATGAATAGGTGGTCGATAGGTGGATAGGAGGCACAACAGCACCGTGATGTTTATCAGCATCAATGCCATTACGTACTGCGATTGTCGCTTTATTTTTTTTGCTCATACCGTCACCTATATTAACTGGATGTTTAGACGTCTAAAAGGTTAGATGATCAAATTTAAGAAGTCAAAACATTTATACCCCTAGATGGCTAAATAACTAGTATTTGACTATCTTTTTTAAAACGATAGAATTTCCGCATCTTTGCGCTACAAAATGGTCGCGCAAACAATTAACAACCTGAGGCAACGATACATCTTATGGCTAAATGGAATGGTGAATATATTCACCCATATGCAGAACACGGGAAAAAATCAGAACAAGTTAAGAAGATCACCGTTTCGATCCCGTTAAATGTATTAAAGGTTTTAACTGATGAGCGTACTCGCCGTCAAATTAATAACCTTAGACATGCAACAAATAGTGAATTACTTTGCGAAGCATTTTTACACGCATTTACTGGCCAACCATTGCCAAACGATGAAGACTTACGTAAAGATAATCCAGAAAAAGTACCAGAAGAAGTTAAAAAGATTATGCAAGAGATGGGTTTAGAAGTGCCTATCCTGAATGAAGACTGATCTTCACCTGTAAATAACGTGCACCTGTTTCAGGCAATGATTTGGATACAAAAAAACCTCAATTCAGTGAATTGAGGTTTTTTATTGCCAAATAGTGCCTATTACGCCATATAGTTTTCAGGCATATCAATTTGTGCAACACCTGAATCAATAGCCGCTTGCGCCACTGCTTTTGCAATGCGCGGTAATAAACGCGGGTCCATTGGTTTAGGGATAATATACTGTGGTCCAAATTCAAGTTTATCAACACCTGCTGCTTTTAATACTTCAGCAGGCACTGGCTCTTTAGTAATACTGCGAATTGCCTCAACTGCGGCAATTTTCATTTCATCATTTATTTTGCTCGCACGTACGTCTAATGCACCACGAAAAATAAACGGGAAACACAACACGTTATTTACTTGATTTGGATAATCAGAACGACCCGTTGCCATAATCAAATCATCGCGCGCACCATGAGCAAGCGCAGGTGCAATTTCTGGATCTGGGTTTGAACATGCAAAAACAACTGGCCTATCAGCCATCAGCTTAAGATCTTCCGGTGCAAGCAGGTTCGGTCCTGATACACCAACAAATACATCAGCATCAGCAATAACATCTTGCAAAGTGCGCTTATCTGTATTGTTAGCAAACAACTGTTTATATTCATTTAAGTCATCACGACGCGTATGAATAACACCTTTACGATCAAGCATATAAATGTGCTCACGCAATGCGCCACACTTAATTAATAGCTCCATACATGCAACAGCGGCCGCACCGGCACCTAAACAAACGATAATCGCATCTTCAATGCTTTTACCCTGCACTTCAAGTGCGTTAATCATACCCGCAGCAGTTACAATAGCTGTACCGTGTTGATCATCATGAAACACTGGAATACTACAGCGCTCAATCAATGCTTTTTCAATTTCAAAACACTCTGGGGCTTTAATATCTTCTAGGTTGATACCACCAAAAGTATCAGCAATATTTGCAACGGTATTGATGAAATCTTCTGTGGTTGTGTGTTTTACTTCAATATCAATTGAGTCAAGGCCAGCAAAGCGTTTAAACAACAAAGCTTTGCCTTCCATAACTGGTTTTGAAGCAAGAGGTCCTAAATTACCTAGGCCTAAAATAGCAGTACCATTGGTAATTACTGCAACCATATTACCTTTGCCAGTATATTTATAAGCATTAGCTGGATCTGCGGCAATTTCACGCACAGGCTCAGCCACACCAGGGCTATAAGCTAGAGCGAGATCTTGTACGGTTTCGGCTGGCTTAGTAAGCTCAACACTGATTTTTCCTGGAACGGGGTGCGAATGGTAATGTAAAGCTTGTTCACGAAAGTCTGACATAACGCGATTTTATCCTGCAAGTAAGTTAAAAGTGAGAGTAAGCAGTTCTATTCTATAGTCTGTATCTTGGAACGATACCTATATTATAATTAAATTCAAGCAATATCAGGTCTATCCTGTTATAAGCTAGATCTGTTAATTTTATGCGTTTTATCGACCAGTTTTGTAAAAAAACCTCAAAATCCAGCAATAACACGCCAAGAAAGCATCAAAAAACCTGTTCTAAAATCATCTAAATAGTACTTTATTACACCTAAAATACACATTCCCTATAAAAGATATAAATATACGACGTTAGCGTCATTTAGGCTCATTAAATGACTTTTTATCAACATAACATCAATTAATTAAACAAAATATATTACTGAATATAGTTAAAATCTAACTGTTTGTCTGTTATTTAGTGGCTATAGTCACTATAAAAACTAAAAATGATGGTTACTTTAGGCAGGGGTAAAAAAGGGTGAATTTAACCGCTGATACTTGGGCGTGTTGTCCTTTGTGGATTGAAATTTGTTCAATCTAGGGGCGATTTAATCGCGGCGCGAGGTTTGGAATCGAGTGGGCTAAGTAAAAACCGAGCAAAGCTTCCGCGTCCTGCTCACGCCCCTTGCCTACCTCCATGTAGGTAACAAAGAGTTAATCGCCCCAAGGAATAACTCTTTAGGCAGCGCATGTTTGGCATTTATACTGCGTTATCGCCTATTTATGGGGAACACCACACTGCATAGGCGCTGCCTTGCTTAAATACCAAACATGCTGCAAAATTAATCACGAAAGGTCACACGCCCTAACCAGTTTTAATTAAATTGCAGGCATAAAAAAAGCACCCTAAGGTGCTTTTTCCGACACAACAGCAATAATTACTTGCTGCTAAGTGCACCGAAACGCTTGTTAAAGCGATCAACACGGCCACCAGTGTCTAAAATCTTTTGCTTACCAGTGTAAAACGGGTGACACGCAGAACATACGTCTAGGTGAATGTCTTTACACAAAGTAGAACGAGTTTCGAACTTATTTCCGCATGAACAAGATGCTGAAATTACTTCGTACTTAGGGTGAATACCTTCTTTCATAGAAACCTCTAGTTAAGGCCGCATCGCTCTCCAAACCCGAAGTCTGGCACCATACGTCGTTAAAATCAAAATAATTAGGACGCGTATTCTAAGCAACAACCCTGCCTACGACAAGCTTTAAATACATTATTTGCTAATAATATAAACAAAAAAAATAAACAGCCTATTTGCTGGTAGGCTTTTTTCTGCAATTTTAGTACATTATCACTCTTACTTGCTTTTATTTGAGTTGTTATGAGTTTTGTTGAAGTTGCTATAAAGGTGCCATTACATCGCACCTTTGATTATCGCCTACCTGAGCAACTTGATGGGTTGAATTCACAGCTACATGTTGGCTCACGCGTATTAGTCCCTTTTGGTAATCAACGAAAGGTTGCGGTGGTTTTAGCACTTAAAGACACAACCGAGGTGCCTTTAAATAAAATAAAAAGTATTTTTGAAGTTATTGACGACGCGCCAATATTAACCACAAGCCACCTAGATCTATTACGATTTACTGCTCGTTATTATTGCTACCCACTAGGTGAAACAATCCATATAGCGTTGCCAAGTGCACTACGCCAAGGCCATTGCCCTGATAAAACGAGTATTTCTATGGTCGCGTTAACTGAAAAAGGCGCCAAACTTCCTTCGTTAAAAGCAAAAAGCCAATTAAATTTACTTAAACAATTAGCGCAATCAGGTAAATCATCCTTAACAGAATTAAAAGCGTTAGGGTTTAATAAAAAAACCATTGATAGTCTGATCAGCAAAGAGCTCATTAATCAAAGCATTGAGCACGACAACTTGTGGCAGCAGCAAGCACCAACAGTCGGTACTAAACCAACGCTGAATAAAGAACAAGCAGTCGCCTGCACAGCAATAAATCAAAGCACTGGCTTTAATAGTTTTTTACTTGAAGGCGTGACCGGCAGCGGGAAAACAGAGGTTTACCTACAGTGCCTTGAAGAGGTGTTAAAACGCGCAGAACAAGCACTCGTATTAGTGCCTGAAATTGGCCTAACACCACAAACAGTCAACCGGTTTCGCCGTCGTTTTCCCGACACGCCTATTATGCTATGGCACTCAGCATTAACCGATAACGAACGCCTGCAAACCTGGCGATTTTGTGAAAAAGCCAGCTGCGCAATCGTAATTGGTACTCGTTCGAGCATTTTTTTGCCTTTTTTAAAACTTGGGATGATCATTGTTGATGAAGAACATGATAGCTCTTTCAAGCAACAAGATACCTTACGCTATCACGCTCGCGATTTAGCTGCGTATCGCGCTTTCCAGCATAAGATACCGCTCATACTCGGCTCTGCTACGCCAGCTCTAGAAACATTGCATAAAGCGATTAATAATAAATATCAATTACTAAGCCTTACTCAGCGCGCGCAAACCAGTACCGACAATAAATTTCAATTGCTTGATATGAAAGGCCAACCAGATCAAGCAGGCATTGCACATGCAAGCCTTGCAACCATTCGCCAACACTTAAAGCGCAACAAACAAGTCATGGTTTTTTTAAATCGCCGTGGTTTTTCGCCCACGCTAATCTGCCATGAATGTGGCTGGTTAAGTGAGTGCACGCGCTGTAGCACTAGCGCAACCTTTCATAAAGCAATTGGTCAGATGATTTGCCACCACTGCGGTGAACAACACCCAGTACCCCATCAATGCCCTGATTGCGGGAGTACACAAATATTCCCTAACGGTAAAGGCACTGAACAAATTGAAGAATTTTTAACAGGTGAATTTCCAGACACACCGATAAGCCGCATCGATCGCGATTCAACACGGCGAAAAGGCAGCCTAGAAAAAGCCCTTGATGAAATTAACTTAGGCGGCTCACGCATCTTGGTTGGTACACAAATGCTCGCTAAAGGGCATCATTTCCCGGATGTAAGCTTAGTGCTGATTTTAGACGTAGACAGCGGTTTATATTCCTGTGATTTTCGTGCTACAGAACATTTGGCACAGCTAGTTACCCAAGTAGCTGGGCGAGCTGGACGCAGCGGGGAGCCTGGGCAAGTATTGCTACAAACTCATTTTCCTGAACACCCACTATTACAAGATTTGGTAAACAATGGTTATCAAGATTTTGCCCGCTTTGCGATACAAGAACGTGAGGACGCACTATTGCCCCCCATTACCAACATGGCAATTGTGCGAGCAGAAGGACACAGCATAAAACAAGTCGTCGATTTTTTAACAGATTTAGTTCCAGTGCATGGTCTAACTGGTATACAATTGCTAGGTCCAATTCCTGCTCCATTAGAGCGAGTAGCAGGTAAGTATCGTTTTCAATTACACATTCAAGCGCACGATCGCCCTCTTTTACACCAATATCTCGCGCAGATGGTCGATTATTTAAGCACCAGTAAATTAGCACAGAAGGTGCGCTGGAGCTTAGATGTAGACCCAATAGATATGATTTAAGGTAAGAAACAAAAAGCCATGGCACGACACGATTTTATCAATAAAGAACCAGGCAAACGTTCCAGTAAAAAACAAGCCCCACCAAAAAAGCCATTTCCAGTATTGTTAGTATTGCTAACTATGCTTCTTGTTGGTGGTTTTAGTTTTGGCCTGTGGTACGTAAAAAATAATGCAGATCCAAAACTTGTAGAGCAGCAGGCAAATCCAACGCAACCCACAGTAAAAGTTGAGCCCGCAAAACCGCGTCCCCCTGAGTTTATTAAAGAAATAAAAGAACACGAAATTCAAGTTGAAGTAAAAGAGCTTGAGCAAAAAGGTCCTTATGTCATGCAATGCGGATCTTTTAGAACCCATGGTCAAGCTGAAACCCTCAAAGCTAAAATTGCCTTTGCTGGTTTAATTGCTGAGATACGTGAAACCACTGGCACCAATGGTATTTGGTATAAAGTACGTTTAGGCCCCTATAAAACCAAGCGCTTAGCTGAAAGCGATAAAAACAAACTCAAGCGTAGCAAAATAACTGGCTGCGGAATTTGGCTTTGGACTTGAATTTAGCCCATTAACCCATATTAACTCATCATCAATCGCTTTTAACGAGTCGCCCCTGCGGCTCGATGATGAGGAATAACATGACCACTATTGTAAGTGTACGTCGCGGCGATAAAGTCGTCATTGGTGGCGATGGCCAAGTTTCGCTTGGCAACACCGTAATGAAGGGCAATGCCCGCAAAGTTCGACGCCTTTATAATGGCAAAGTGATCGCTGGTTTCGCTGGCGGCACTGCTGATGCCTTTACCCTATTCGAACGTTTTGAAAGCAAACTTGAAATGCACCAAGGTAACCTAACCAAAGCCGCAGTAGAAATGGCTAAAGATTGGCGAAGTGACCGCGCGCTGCGAAAATTAGAAGCCCTCCTTGCTGTTGCAGATTCAACCGCCTCACTGATCATTACAGGTAACGGTGATGTAGTGCAGCCAGAAAATGACTTAATAGCAATCGGCAGCGGTGGTAATTTTGCTCAATCCGCCGCCACCGCATTATTAGAAAACACCGATTTAAGTGCCCGTGAAATTGTAGAAAAAAGCCTAACAATTGCCGGCAATATCTGTGTATTCACAAATAACTTCCAAACCATCGAAGAATTGTAATAGGAACTGCTATGTCTGCTATGACTCCCAGAGAAATCGTCCATGAACTTGACCAACATATCATTGGCCAAGCAAAAGCAAAAAAAGCCGTGTCTATTGCACTTCGTAATCGCTGGCGCCGCATGCAATTAAATGAAGATTTGCGTGCTGAAGTAACACCAAAAAATATTTTACTTATCGGCCCAACCGGCGTAGGTAAAACTGAAATAGCACGTCGCTTAGCTAAACTTGCCAACGCACCTTTTATTAAAGTGGAAGCAACGAAGTTCACTGAAGTGGGCTACGTAGGTAAAGAAGTAGAAACGATTATTCGTGACTTAGTTGACGTATCAATCAAAATGACACGTGAACAACAAACCAAAAAATTTAAGCACCGCGCTGAAGAAGCCGCAGAAGAACGCATTTTAGATGCCCTACTGCCACCAGCAAAAGATTCATTTGGTGAAAACCAGCGTGATGAAGGCTCGTCGACTCGTCAAGTTTTTCGCAAAAAATTACGTGAAGGTCAGTTAGACGACAAAGAAATCGATATTGATGTAGCGCAAGCACAGCCCAATGTTGAAATCATGGCACCTCCTGGTATGGAAGAAATGACCAATCAATTGCAAGGCATGTTCCAAAATATGTCGGGCGACAAGCGCACTAAACGCAAACTTAAAATTAAAGAAGCGTTTAAGCTGTTAATTGAAGAAGAAGCTGCAAAATTAGTTAACCCTGAAGAGCTAAAAGAACAAGCTATTTTTGCCGCAGAGCAAAACGGCATTGTTTTCATCGATGAAATTGACAAAATTTGTAAGCGCGGTGACTCTTCAGGTCCTGACGTGAGCCGTGAAGGCGTGCAACGTGACTTACTGCCGCTAATTGAAGGTTCAACCGTTAGCACTAAGCACGGCATGGTTAAAACAGATCACATGTTATTTATTGCCTCAGGCGCATTCCAAATGTCTAAACCATCTGACATGATCCCAGAGCTGCAAGGTCGCCTACCTATTCGCGTTGAACTTGAAGCGCTCACCGCTGATGACTTTAAACGCATTCTAACAGAGCCACACGCATCGCTTACTGAGCAACAGCGTGAGCTACTTAAAACTGAGCAAGTTACAGTAGAGTTTAGCGACGACGCAATAGAGCGCATTGCTAAAGCCGCATGGCAAGTAAATGAGAAAACCGAAAATATCGGCGCTCGCCGCCTACACACTGTGATGGAAAAGTTAATGGAAGAAATTTCATACGACGCATCAGAGCAGGCCGGTACAAGCATTGTTATTGATGCCGCATATGTTGAAAAACACCTAGGCGCATTGGTTGAAGATGAAGACTTAAGCCGCTTTATTCTTTAATTTCCTCTCTTATTTTAAGATATACTTTAAAGCCTCCAGTTGGAGGCTTTTTATTTACGCGAGTTTAGCCATGAAACAAGTCACTAAAGTTCATTATCACAGTGTTAGTAAAAACCTTGATGTTTATTTTGACGATAACAGCCATTGTACTTTTAGCTGTGAGTTTTTACGTGTTCACTCCCCTTCAGCAGAAGTGCAAGGCCACGGCAACGAACCGATGAAACTCGTACTTAATAAGCAATCCGTCGGTATTAAATACATAGAACCCGTCGGCCACTACGCACTGCGCTTAGACTTTGACGATGGCCACAACAGCGGCTTATTCAGCTGGGCATACTTCAGCCACCTACAAGCCCAACATGATGAATTATGGCAAACCTACCAACAACGCATCGCAGAGCATCAAGCTAGCAAAGACAGCGTACCGATCAAGTTTGTGCCTTAATGAGCTATAAGTTTTAAGTGGTAAGTTTTAAGTGGTAAGTTTTAAGTTTTAAGCGATAAGTTTTAAGCTGCTCGGCGTTAAAGTTAACTATGTGGTTCTGGTTGAGTGCAACGAAGATAATCAGAAGGCGCTAGGTAGCTAGATTCTAGGTTTTCATAAGCTCTAAAATAGTCTGGACAAGTTTTAGATTAATAAGCTTCAATCAAACCTGACAGTCGAGCTTGTACTGCGGTATCAACTCATTAACGCCCAAATAATAGAAAAATATCAGTTGACTAGAATATGTGCAGAAGGAGCAAAAACCAACTGTTATCTGCCCTTTTTTAATTACTTTGTTAGCTTTACGATTTTTATGATTTTGTTTTCTTTGATTGTTGGTAAGTAGCTAACTTTTAAGCAGCCACCATTTTTTACAACTTTACCAGGTAACTCTTTTTCATAGAAAAAAGGTGTTTTTGTGTAACTATTAAATGAAAACTCAACCCCTTCAACTTCGAATGTAGCTGTTTGCCTCTTAACCTTGTCTAACCTATAGTTTTGAATGCAGCCTGATACAACTGAAAAATCTCCCGCATCGATCTGCTTTTTAATCTCGCGATCTCGTTTCAACTCTGAGTATGTTACAAACAGTCCGATGAAAAAAATGAACCCGATAATAGTTAAAAGCCAATTGCGAGAAATATTTACTAAACTCGTTGCAAGGTCTGAAACAGCCGAAAACCTGATCAAAATAGCAAACAAAAATAACGCGGGGAGCATCCACAAAAAGTAATCCACGCTGGGCTCTATTTTAATTTCAAAGTAAGGACTCAAAATTTACCTAGTACTATAAATAACGAGCCTGTAGATTAACTCGTTTTTAATTTATTGTTATTGATGGCATAACCATAGCTGAGTTGCTATTTTGATTCAATCGCTTAGTAATACTCGTGTTAGATTATCGATTATTTAAACATGCCAATACTAATTAAGCGCTAAGTTTCCCCTCATTTACTTCTCATTCCCTTCTCTTTGTGCAAAAGATCTTTAACTGAATTATTCACAAAGAGATTAAGAGGCGCTGCGCCCATTTAATTATCCAAACAAAAAAGCCATAAGCTCAAAGCAACTCAAGGCTGCTTAAAACTTATGGCTTATAACTTAAAGCTTAAAACTTATGGCTTATAACTTAAAGCTTAAAACTTATGGCTTATAACTTAAAGCTTAAAGCTTAAAGCTTAAAACTGACAGCTAAACCTTAAACTTATCAATCGCTTTATGAAGTACACGTGCTTGTTCAGATACTTCTTCACTTGTTTGTGCATTGGTCACTGAATGAGCCGATGCATCTTCAGCAATATCACGTATCCGTACCACGTTTTTATTTACTTCTGAGGCGACTTGGCTTTGCTCATCAATTGCCGTTGCTATATGCGTACTCATATCCATAATCGTTTGTACATCTTCAGTAATCGAGCTCAGTAACTCACCCGCTTTAGTCGCTTGTGCTGCGCTTTCTCCACCTTGTGTACGGCATTGTTGCATGATGCTAACCACTTCTTGAGTGCGCTCTTGTAACGTTGAAATAATACTTTCTATTTCTTGCGTTGAGCTTTGAGTACGTTGCGCCAACGAACGAACTTCATCTGCAACTACAGCAAAGCCTCGCCCTTGCTCACCCGCACGAGCAGCCTCAATTGCGGCATTTAATGCCAATAGATTAGTTTGTTCAGCTATCGCTCGAATTACATCAAGTACAGACCCTATAGTCTCACCATCTTTTTCAAGCTGTGATACAACACTAGAGGCTTTACCTAAAGATTCAGATAATTGATTAATATGATTAACTGTTGATTCAACTTCACGGCGGCCTTGCTGGGCACTCACATTCGTTGATTCAGCTTTTTTAGCTGCGGCTTCTGTATTATGTGAAATATCTTGAATGGTTGCCTGCATTTCAGTTGCAGCGGTTGCCACCATATCAGCTTCATGAAGTTGTTCTTGCATACCTGAACTTGTTGCCGCAGTTGTTTCTGATAAATGCTCTGTTGCTACATTAAGCGTTTTTAGCGCCGTATTAACTTCATAAATAAGTTTTTTAAAGTCGCTAATCAAACTATTAAAGTCAATTGTCATCGTGGTTACTTCATCCTTTCCTATCTGCTCAATAGTAAGGCTTAAATCATTGTTACGACGAATCTCATTAATTGTATGATAAACCCGTTCAATAGGAATAATGATAGATTTGCTTGTAAAGTAAACGAGCGCCATTACGATTATACTGGCAAAAATAAATATAATAATTGCAAACATCTGCGCATCACTGGCTTGTTTTTCAACTTGCAGCTTTATATCGCTGGTAATTTTAGAGACAACCGCATCACTTTCTTTTACGCTTGACTTCATTTTACCTAATGCACCTGAATTTAAATCAAGGCCTAAAGCAACTTGCGCTTGAACTAGTGCATCAAACTTAGTTTGGTAACTACCAAGTAAGTTTGTTAGCTGACTTTGGTAACCACTATCAAAGCCTGCTTGAGCTATTTTTTTATTCAGTAACTCAGTAATATCATTAAACTTATCAAGATACTTAAGATCAAAGCGCAGCATAAAGTCTTTTTCTGAACGGCGCAGCTGCAACATTAGCGAAAGAAGTTCGTAGTTTTCACGCTCTTTCAATAGCGTCTCTACTTGATGCACGGCACCGCGCAACTCACCATAAAGGGCATCTTTTGGGTGTAAACCAATTTCTCTTTGTAACACTACAACTGTATTAAAATCTTGGTAATATCGCTCAGCCAATATTTTAAATTGATCGACTTCTTTATTTGGTACACCTAACTCATCAGTAACTGCTTTGAGCTTTGATATCTTAGCTTCAAGTTGTTGGTATTCATTTTCGAATAGCGCTAAGTCCTCCTCTTGCTTGTAGAATAAAAAGTTCTTCTCAAACTTTCTCATAGATAGTTCGTGGATATCTAGCTCTTCAGCGTATTGAATTGTTTCATTTAACTTAAGCATAATGCGTGCTTCATAAATGATAACAAATAACATTACGATCATAGCCAAACCAACGACTACCGCATTGAATTGCAAGCGACGTTTAATCGTCAAATTTTGAAGTAAACTCATTAACAACAGCCCTTAAATTAGTCTCACCATATAGTATAGTTAAATAATATTTTCTTCGCGCATATTATCTAACAATTTATAGATAATTTAAGTCAGTTGCCTTATTTAAGCACCAAAAGTCCTCAACTGACTCCTGACCACAATGATCTATGAAGTTGGTGTGTACTTCCCCACTGCCGAGCCGTTAACCACTCAATCAACGGCTGCGGATCGCTTGGGAAATTAATTAACCTTTTGCTTTCACTATTAATCCAATCATCTAATGCATAAGGATTTAAATACCTCATTACATGAGCCGCTTTCATAGCAAGTAACGTTTGTGCATTCGCATCTTGCTCAAATTGACCAGCTAATGGCTTTAACAATAATTTTTTACCTAATTTAAGCGCTTCACTTGACAGTTCAAAACCAGCATTAGCAATTACGCCACTTGCGTTAGCTAAATCGTTTAAAAACCCCTGGCGTGATAACCCTCTCAAATGAATGTGAGAGCAAGACTCATTGCTTGCATTGGGGTGGTAACAGTAAAATTCTTTTTCAGGAAAATCTTTTAGATAATCGACCACGCTAGTCAGATTTTCAAAAGGTAAATACACCAACACTTTATTATCGACACTTACAGGATTTTCATGAGGATGATTAGCAATAAAAGGTGGAATAATATTATCGGCAAATGGCTGCCAATGGACCCCTAAGTAAATATCTGCTGGGGCATAACACTTAATTAATGAACGATGGAATAGCCCGTGCCTAAACATTGGCACCTTTGGTGATAAAAAGGCAGCTTGATGACTCATGCCAATAACAGGTACGCCTTGGCGCTTTGCAGCCCAAGCAGTGATAGGTTCAAAATCATTAAAAACAAAATCATAACCAGATAAGTCCAACTGCTTTATATCAGACAACAATTTACACATTCGCGCATTTTTAATTGTACGATAACTATTTATTTGGCCATTTTGTGTTGAGAAAGATAACCCGCGAAAGCTGCGATAGTTAGTGAATGCCTCCATATCAAAATAATTTTCCTGAGCTCGTCCTGAAAAAACATAATCAACGTCAATATTCATACTACTAAATGCGTTTGCCATCACGCGAGCTCGTGTTATGTGGCCGTTTCCAGTTCCCTGAATACCGTACAATACCCTCATAAATAACCCACCACTAGTATGGCTGCCAAACCACAACTTGAACCTATTAACCCTCCCAGTACAACATCGGCAGGAAAATGAACACCTAGCACAACTCGGGATGCAGCAACGCCTACCGCCCATAAAAACCACACAACGCTTAATTGTGGAAAATATTGAGCAAGAATTATTGCCACTAAAAAAGCCCCCGCACTATGGCCTGATGGCAAACTAAATTTGTCACCCGGCACAATATACGCGCCTTTCACTAAGCAATCACAAGGACGTACGCGTGCAAACCCATTTTTAGCGATATAGTAAATAGGACGCTCGATTAAAAAGCCCAGTAATAAAGTAACCGCCAACAGCTCTTGTTCGCTACCTAGCCAGCTAACAGCAAAAGCGATAACGAGATACAAGCCTCCGTTACCACTTTTAGATAACCCTAATGCGGAATTTTTTAGCCATAAAGGGGAATTACCATTAAACAACTTAAGAAATAAATTTTCATCCAGCTGCGCAACCTTCTTTAATATATTGTACTCACTCATTACTTGCTCCTTTTTCATGCAAACCTGTGCACAATTTCAGCATAGGTGCTAGAAATAACAATTAGGTGAAAGTTTTAAGACACTAATATTGCTTTTACTGTTTTAGCGCATTATTTGTTTAAAAAGAGCGCTATTTACTGGTATTAAGTCGTTGTTATTGCGTTTCAGCAAGGTATACTGAAGTACAAGCTAACGTATCTTTAGAGGATAATAAAAATGGATTACAGCACTTCAGATTTATGCGATCACTTTGCCGACGTGGTCGACGTGCTCGAACCTATGTTCATCAATTTTGGTGGCCGTCATAGCTTTGGTGGTCGCATCAAAACAGCTAAATGTTTTGAAAATAATGAACTGATCCGTGAGATACTCTCTCAAGAAGGCGAAGATCGCATATTGCTCATTGACGGTGGTGGTTCTACACGTCGGGCACTTATTGATATAGAGCTGGCAGAGTTAGCCACAGAAAATAACTGGCAAGGTATTGTTGTCTATGGTGCAGTGCGCCATGTTGACGAACTTGAAGAGATTAATTTAGGTATTCAAGCAATTGCATCTATCCCTGTCGCTGCTGATAGCGAAGGCGCTGGCGAAGATGGCATTGGCGTTAATTTCGCTGGCGTGTCTTTTTTCGATGATGATTATGTTTATGCAGATAGCACTGGTATTATTTTATCTGGTGAAGAACTTGAACTGGAAATCATAGAAGACTAAAAGTGACCGCCTACTTAAATATCTACGATGAAGCGACTGTTAAACCTTGGTGCAACAGTCGTGCAAATGAAAAAAAAGCATGGCAGTCAATCGCCCTCCTCGACACCCATGTTGACCCATTACAAGCGATGCAAGATGCCGCCCAATTTGGTATCCGTTATGTGCTCATTGGCATTTGCGAAGATATCGGTCCTCGCGCTAATGTAGGTAATGGTGGTGCACAAGATGGCTGGCAAGCATTTGTTAAACGTTTCTTAAACCAACCCGACAACCAATTTTTAGCCAGTGATAAGGTATTACTTTTAGGCGAAGTTGATGTTGCCGATTTAACCCTTGCTGCATCAAGCTTAAGCAATCAACACCCAAGGCAACTTGAGCAATTACGTGACTTATGTGCCCAACTTGATCAGCGTGTTGAGCAAGTTTTAAGTTTAATATTTACAGCAGGTTTAGAGCCAATTGTTATTGGCGGTGGTCATAATAATTGTCTGGGTATTATTCGCGCATTAAGTAAACATAAAAATAACCCTATTAATGCGATTAATTTTGACCCTCATGCTGATTTTCGCGATTGCGAAGGTCGTCATAGTGGTAATGGCTTTCGTTATGCTTATCATGAACAACGCTTAAATAATTATCATATTATTGGTATGCACGAGCTAAAAAACAATCAAGCAATTATTGATGCTTTAGCTGCTGCCAACTTTAACTATGATAGCTATCAGTCACTGCAAGTAAGACGTGAAAAAACACTTAGCGATGCATGCCAACAAGCTTTGCAAAACTTAACAGATGCACCCCTTGGTGTTGAAGTCGACCTTGATAGCATTTCATTAATGCCCGTTAGCGCGTATACCAATTGCGGTTTTAGTGTTAGCGACGCAGAACATTTTGTGCATTTAGCTGCTAGTCAAACAAATAGTCACTATTTACATCTATGTGAAGCAGCACCAAACCAGCACCCTAGTGGATTGCAAGCAGGTATTAACGATGCCGGACAAATCATTTGTGCACTAACTAATGCGTATTTACAAGCGCGGGAAAATGTAAAAAGCGTTTAATGCTCAAGCTGCCATTGTTTTAACCATGTAATCATCCCTACACTGCTTAGCGGATGACTAAAGTAATAGCCTTGTGCAGCGTAAGCATTTAAACTTTTCACAAAATTGAGCTGCTCAATCGTTTCTACCCCTTCGCAAATCACTTTGGCATTCTGTTTATTATGCATTTCGACCATACCACCAACTAAACTGCGAATATGACCTTGATGACTAAAGTCGGCAGTCAATGCTGGTGCAACCTTTACATACTCCACCGCTAAATTTGGTAATTTAGCTAACCAAACCGGGCTATCACCTAAACCATCAACGCATACCTTAATACCAATACTATTAAGGCGTGCAACCATTGCTTTGCCTTGATCATCTAAACTCATAAATAAATTTAACGGGCATTCAATTATCAAATCCCCAGGCTGAAGCTGGTGCTCAGTAAAAACATCATCAATAAAATCAATAAACTCTTCATTAAGCATTTCCGAACCAAACACATTTATGCTCAAGGGTATCCTAATACCCTCCACACGCAGTGCCATTGCCAATTCTGCCGCACGTTCAATCACAAATGTAGCAAGTGGGAAAGCAAGCCCTGCAATACGTATGTCATCAATAAAACGGTGTGCTGATAATATCCCTTGCTTTGGGTGTTGCCAGCGTAGTAACAGCTCTAAGAACTCAATTTTTTCATCTGTATTTCTTATCACTGGCTGAAAATAGAGCTCAAGCTCTCGTGCAAAGTCTATATTAGTCAACTCTTTTAAGCGCGCCTGCTGCTCTAGCTGCTCTATTTTCATTTGTTGGTGATAAGCAACTACCTGCTGAGGCTCTACACTATCAAGCGCTAAGTAACCACATGAGATAAGATTATCAAAACTACCCTCCTGTTCATCACAATCTACATAACTCGCACGTGCCTTCACTTCAATTGTACAATTTGCGACATTGAAAGGCTTTAGAGTAGCACCTAATATTTGACTAATTAGCTGTTCATGCAGGTGCTTTTGCTGCTCCAAATTACATATAAATGCGAAATTTAACCCACCTAAATGTGCTAACTTTTGGTCCCCACCTAAACTAACAACTTCATCCATATTCAAAAACTCTTTAATACGGTTTGCCGATTGAGCTAATAATAAATCCCCAAAATCTCGTCCTATATGTTGATTTACTTCTTTAAACCCTTCTAAGCGAATAATTATTAATACACCGCGATAATGCTGTGGCTCACGCCACGCATAATAACTATTACGTAATTGCTTACAACTAGGAAGACTCATTAACGGGGATGCTGCAGCAAAGCCTTCTTGCTCTAAGCTTTGTGTTTCGGTGCTGTGCGGTTCTAAATCTTGCTCATCAAAATAGCCAGATGCTGCCAGTATAATACTTGCCAATGTGACTAAAAATAAGGGTATGCCTAAAAGCAAATTAGCAGCAAATAATATTATGAATATTATTGCTGCGCAGTAACTTAGCGTGAGTAACGTTGAGTTATTTTGTTTAGATGCTTGCCATAAGTGAAGGCAAATGCTCAATGCTAACAACAATTCTAAATAAGGAAATGCAGCACTTAATATCGCTAGCGAAATAACCCCGTTGAGTATATAGCTAAATCGCAACTGCGATTTATTAACTACACACAAAGCGCAAACCATCGCCATCAATACCATACCGGCTAAAAAAACGGGTAACTGTGTATTGTTTAAAAAAGCGCTCCTTGCTGCGTATTCAAATCCAGTATTTGTTAATAGCGCAATTAAAGACATTGAGTAAGTACAACATTAAAATAGACTAATTAAGTCTACCCAATATCCACAGATTTAACAGTTTATTTACGCCTAATTGATAACTTAATTGCGCTGGGTGAGAAATTTGCCAATGTGCAATGTCAGCTCGTAGCCCTATTTTTAATTCACCACGGTCTTTTAAACCAAGTGCTTTAGCTCCATTGCACGTCACTCCAGCTAGAGTTTCCTCTGGCGTTAAACGAAATAATGTACACCCCATATTCATCATTAATTGCAAAGAACACAAGGGTGAGGTGCCCGGGTTAAAGTCTGTTGAAATAGCCATTGGTACATTGTATTGCTTTAATAACTCAATTGGCGGCTGCTTAGTTTCACGTAAAAAATAAAATGCGCCGGGTAATAAAACAGCCACAGTACCCGCTGCGGCCATAGCCTTTACTCCCGCTTCATCTAAATGCTCTATATGATCTGCCGATAAACCTTTAAATTCAGCAACAAGCTCTGTGCCATGTTGGTTAGATAACTGCTCGGCATGGCATTTTACAGGCAAACTATGTTTTTTTGCGGCTGCAAACACGCGACGTGTTTGCTCATTACTAAAACCAACATTTTCACAAAATACATCAACCGCATCAGCTAAATTAGCTGCAACAATCTGATCTAACATTTCGTTACACACCAAATCAATATACTCATCACTACGACCTTTATACTCAGGTGGTAATGCATGTGCCCCTAAAAAAGTGGTTTTTATATCAACGGGATGATTTTCACCAAGTAGGCGCGCTACTTCGAGAATTTTTACTTCATTTTCGCAGTCAAGTCCGTAGCCCGACTTGATTTCAATCGTAGTTACACCTTCAGCATAGAGTGCATTGAGGCGATCTTTCGCCAGCACAAATAACGCTTCATGGTCAGCCTCTCGTGTTGCCCTTACAGTGCTGGCAATACCACCACCTTGCGCGGCAATTTGCTCGTAACTAACACCTTGCAAACGCTGTTCGAACTCTTCAGCCCGTGAGCCAGCAAAGACTAAGTGAGTATGACAATCTATTAAACCGGGTGTTAGCCACTGCCCTTTAGCAGACACTGTCGGTGTTGCTAACACATCAAATGTTGGTAAGTCACTTTGCTTACCAAGCCATGCGATATGACCATCTTTAACCGCCAGCGCCGCATTTTCAATTGCACCATACGGTGCATCAATATTGCTATCCATAGTGGCTATATTGGCATCAGTGATCAGTAAGTCCCAGTCATTGCTGTTATCTGTCGCGGTTAATGTGGTCATATCGGTTCCTAAAATTCTTTTTTATTAGTCTAGCAAGCCATCTTGTATATACAAGATAAATATGTCATCTTATAGTTAATAGGTAATTTAAAAAGATTGTAAAAACTCTAATGACGACACCTAAATTCGCACAAATAAAGCAGTTTATTGTTGATAATATTCGATCCGGCGCATGGCAAGAAAACCAACGCGTGCCTTCAGAAAACGAATTAGCTGAACAATTTAGTGTCAGTCGGATGACAGCACGCCGAGCATTGAGTGAACTTACAGAAGCGGATATCCTCACTCGTAGCCAAGGTTTAGGTACGTTTGTTGCCAGCTTTAAATCACAATCATCATTGCTTGAAATTAAAAATATTGCAGATGAAGTTAAAGCCCGCAGCGGTAATTACAGTTGCACTGTGTTAGTACTTGAATCTATCAGCGCCGTTGCACCTATTGCCATTGCTTTAGGTGTTGAAGTAGATAGCCTAGTGTATCGCAGTGTATTGGTGCACAACGAAAATGATCAGCCGCTGCAAGTAGAAGAACGCTTTGTTAATCCTGCTTTGGCAAAAAGTTACCTACAACAAAATTTTACCGTATTAACGCCGCACGAATATTTATCGAGCGTTGCGCCGTTAACAGAAGCTCGCCACACAGTGGAAGCGATAATGCCCAACAGCGAAATGTGCCAATGGCTAAACTTATATCATGAAGAACCTTGCTTACAGGTTATACGCCGTACGTGGTCATCATCAGGCATTGTTAGCTTTGCACGTTTAGTGTCACCAGGGAGTAAATATCGCTTAGGTGGCCATTTAACATTTAAAAAATAAAATAATACACGAATCAAAAAGATGCGCTTAATTGCGTATTTTTTAAAACAAAATCAGTTGTATATACAACAGGAGTACTCCATGAACAACAGACTTGATGAATCTCGCGTTATCCGCGCGCCACACGGCGATAAAATCAGCGCTAAAAGCTGGCTCACAGAAGCCGCTAAGCGCATGTTAATGAACAACTTAGATCCAGAGGTTGCTGAGCACCCGCACTCGTTAGTGGTATACGGTGGCATTGGCAGAGCAGCGCGTGATTGGCCTTGTTTCGATAAAATAATCGAAACCCTCGACAGACTCGAAGACGACGAAACGTTACTCGTGCAATCAGGTAAACCAGTTGGGGTATTCAAAACTCACAGTAATGCACCACGGGTTTTAATTGCAAACTCAAACTTAGTGCCGCATTGGGCTAATTGGGAGCATTTTAACGAACTCGATAAACTTGGTTTGATGATGTACGGTCAAATGACTGCGGGCTCGTGGATTTACATAGGCTCACAGGGTATTGTACAAGGTACATACGAAACCTTTGTAGCGATGGCAAAACAACACTTTAATGGTAATGCCGCTGGAAAGTGGGTACTTACCGGTGGTTTAGGTGGCATGGGTGGTGCACAACCTCTTGCTGCAACCATGGCAGGATTTAGTGCTTTAGTTATCGAATGTGACGAAACTCGCATCGATTTTAGAATAAAAACCCGTTATGTTGATGTTAAAGCGACTGACTTAGATCATGCTCTTGAACTTATCAACGCTGCTTGCGCCAAAGGTGAAGCACTATCTGTTGGTTTACTCGGTAACGCCGCTGACGTATTTAGTGAATTAGTTAAGCGTGGTATTACCCCTGATGTTGTAACCGATCAAACCTCAGCTCACGACCCACTCAATGGTTACTTACCACAAGGTTGGAGCATGGACCATGCTGCAAAAATGCGTGAGCAAGAACCACAAGCCGTGGTTAAAGCTGCAAAGCAATCTATGGCGGTGCAAGTAACTGCTATGTTGGCATTACAGCAAGCAGGCGCGGCAACCACTGATTATGGTAATAACATTCGCCAGATGGCGTTTGAAGAAGGCGTGACAAATGCCTTTGATTTCCCAGGTTTTGTGCCCGCTTATATTCGCCCATTATTTTGTGAAGGCATTGGCCCATTCCGCTGGGTTGCACTCTCTGGTGATCCAGAGGATATTTACAAAACTGATGCAAAAGTAAAAGAACTTATCCCAGACGATAAGCACTTACACAATTGGCTTGATATGGCCCGTGAGCGTATTCAATTTCAAGGCTTACCCGCGCGTATTTGCTGGGTTGGGCTAAAAGACAGAGCGCGTTTAGCTCTGGCGTTTAATGAAATGGTTAAAAATGGCGAACTAAAAGCACCGGTTGTAATTGGTCGCGACCATTTAGACTCAGGCTCGGTGGCCAGTCCAAACCGTGAAACCGAAGCAATGAAAGACGGCTCAGATGCTGTATCAGATTGGCCATTACTTAACGCATTGCTGAATACTGCAGGCGGTGCAACGTGGGTTTCTTTGCATCACGGTGGCGGGGTTGGTATGGGCTTTAGCCAGCATTCTGGTGTGGTTATTGTTGCCGATGGTACTGACGAAGCAGCTGCACGTATTGGCCGTGTATTATGGAACGACCCTGCAACAGGCGTAATGCGCCATGCTGATGCTGGTTACGATATTGCAATTAACTGTGCTACCGAGCAAGGCCTCGATCTACCAATGTTAAATAAGGAATAATCATGTTTGAACTTACTCTCACACCTGGCCAACTTGATTTAGCGACACTACGCCAAATTAATGTATCGCCAGTAAAATTGACGCTTGCCCAAGATAGCGAAATTAAAATCGCTGCCAGCGCACAAACTGTTCAAGACGTGATTGATCAACATCGTACTGTGTATGGTATCAATACCGGTTTTGGCTTACTCGCTAATACCAAAATTGCCGAACATGAATTAGAGCTGTTACAGCGCTCAATTGTGCTTTCGCATGCTGCCGGCATTGGTGCCTACATGGATGACAGTACCGTAAGATTAATGATGGTACTGAAAATTAATTCATTATCTCGTGGTTTTTCAGGCATTCGCTTAAAAGTCATTGAGTTTTTTATGCAATTGCTTGAAGCACAAGTTTACCCTTGCGTACCAAAAAAAGGTTCAGTGGGTGCATCAGGTGATTTAGCGCCATTGTCACACATGTGCTTACCACTGCTTGGTGAAGGCGAAATGCGCTACCAAGGTAAACTAATTAGCGCTGTTGAAGGCCTTAAAATTGCCAACCTGGAGCCACTGACTTTAGCCGCAAAAGAAGGTTTAGCACTATTAAATGGCACTCAAGCTTCAACTGCATTTGCATTACAAGGTTTATTTCGTGCTGAGGATTTATATGCGCAAAGCTGTGCGATTGGCTCTATCAGCATTGAAGCCGCAATGGGCAGTCGTTCACCATTTGATGCGCGTATCCATGATATACGTGGCCAACGTGGGCAAATAGATACCGCTGCAATTTTCCGCGAGATGTTAGGTGAGCAATCACAGATCAGTGAAGCCCATGTTGATTGTGAAAAAGTACAAGACCCATATTGCCTACGCTGCCAACCACAAGTACTCGGCGCATGTTTAACGCAGATTCGCCAAGCCGCTGAAGTATTATTGTGTGAATCAAATGGAGTGACTGATAATCCACTGGTATTTGCAGATGTGGGCGATATTATCTCTGGTGGTAACTTCCACGCAGAACCAGTCGCAATGGCAGCTGATAACTTAGCATTAGCGATTGCCGAAATAGGTGCACTCGCTGAGCGCCGTATCGCGTTATTAATTGATTCAAACCTATCAAAACTGCCACCTTTCTTAGTTGAAAATGGCGGTGTTAACTCTGGCTTTATGATTGCGCAAGTTACAGCTGCAGCATTAGCATCAGAAAACAAGTCACTGGCACATCCAGCGTCAGTCGATAGTTTACCTACTTCAGCAAACCAAGAAGATCATGTGTCGATGGCAACTTTTGCGGCACGCCGTCTAGGTGAAATGGCCGACAACACGCAAGGCGTACTAGCAATTGAATGGCTGGCATCAGCACAAGGTCTAGAGTTTAGAAAGCCATTACTCGCATCTGAAAAAGTTGAACAAGCCAAAGCAACTCTGCGCACAAAAGTTAGCTACTACGACAAAGACCGTTATTTCGGCCCCGATATCGAAGCAGCTAACTTGTTATTACAACAAGGCGAGCTGTGTAATTTATTACCTAAAGGCGTATTACCATCGTTTTAAATATCAAACTGGTAGTTAAAACCAAGTGATTCAATAGCCGAACCATCAATGATGCGTTCGGCACTTTCGTCACTAATAAAGGTAGGCGTCTGAGTACCATATTGCTGGCATTTTTGTTGATAATAATCTGCTTTTGTAGGGTGAGCAGGATTGACTACATTATAAATTGGCGCTGCAATTTGCCATTTATCCAACACGCTAATAATCGCATTAATCACATCTTGCTGCTGCACCATATTAACGCTTTGTCTACTTGAGCTTTGTAGTTCTTTACCAGCCACAAAACGACCAGGCTCTCGATCTGGCCCGATCAAACCACCTAATCTAAGTACTTTTCCGCCCGCATTTAAAACACACTGCTCAGCCTCAAGTAACGGTTGTTGGCGTGGGCTAGTTACTACGATCGGGCTTTGCTCATCATAAATTAAGTTATCTGGCCCATACACTGCCGTTGATGAGCATAATAAAAAACCTTTCGCATTCATATTACCAGCAAGTTCAATCGCTAACTTTAAAGTCTCTAAATAATGGCTATCAGCCTGACGACTACGGGGGGGTATAGCACACACCCACCAAGCATCTTGTAAATCGAGTTGATGACTTAACTGATTATTTTCAAACACCAATCGGCGCTGAAATGCATGTTGATGTTCAATACCACGATGGGTTCCTTGCACATCCCAGCCTTGTGCTAGTTGCTGCAAACATAAAGGGTGCCCAAGCCAGCCTGCACCTAATACAATTAAACGTTCTTTTATTGTACCCATTTTGTAACATCGTCCTTACAATTTAATAAAATGTTATTCATTTGTCTTACCTCACAATATGGAGATTAGGACTAATATATGATTAGATAAGCTTGCTTACTCTACTAAATAATAAGAATGTGTGCACTTATGTTAAAAAATTTATCATTGCGAAAAAAAATATTATTGCTAATCGGTGGCACTATCACTGTGCTGTTGATCGCTGCTTCATCTTACTTTGTTAATCATATCGCTTCACTATCACGCCAAAGTATTGAACGGGAAGCTCACAGTTATCTGCAAAGTGAGCAACTCTCAATGCAAGGTTATTTTGCCCAATACGGAAAACTGGTCAATACATTCGTTAATAATCCCCATTTAGTAAATTGGTTTGATGCATGGGATAAACGAGATCAAACACTAACAGGTGCGCCTGGCTACGATGAAGTAAACCAAGATTTTGTGCGTATTAGTAGCAATGATGAGAATATCTTATCAGCATTTTTTGCTTCAGCTAAAACGGGTGAATACTTTAAAGAACACGAACGGACTACTCACTACAATGGTCAGCCATATTACGCGTATAAGAGAGGATGGTGGCAGGATGCATTAAAAATAAATCGCTTATATGTTGGCCCAATTTCAGTTGATCTAACAACTGGTAATGCTTCTGCCGTTGTGCAACAACCAGTGTATAACCAACAAGGTGAATTAGTTGGTTTCGGTGGTGTGGACTTACAGCTCAACAAAATCAATAAAATGGTTGAAGACGTTCGTTTTAATGGTCAAGGCTATGGCTTCTTGCTTGATGGAGACCAAAAAGTTGTTCATTTATCTAAACGTACTAATCATAAACTTTCAGTAACTGACGAGGGACCCAATGGCAAACAAGGCTTAGATGCCCTCGAAAAACAATTCAGCGACACTCAAGGATTTACTGAACTTAATCTGCAAATGAAGAATACTATTAGCGGTGATGCTACAGTCATTTTAAAAGGCCAAGAGTATTTTGTTGTTTATAACCGCTTACAATTAGAGCAGCCATCTTTAGACTGGTATGTGGGTATTTTAGTGCCAAGAACAATGATTGATGAGCCAGTTAATGAAGCCGTCATGACGACGACGACATCTGTTGTGGTTATTCTATTGATCATCATTGCAATGATCTTGTGGGCTACTCACATGATCTCAAAACCGATAATTACACTGACTCATATTATGCGCGACATTGCCTCAGGCGATGGTGATTTAACTCAAAAAATCACCATCGATAGCCAAGATGAAGTTGGCCAGCTTGCGTTGCACATGAACACATTTATCGATAAGTTGCGTGCCATGATGCTCGACACAGCGGCTCAAGCAGAACAACTAACTAACGCCGCGGCGCAATTAAAATCAGTGTCGCAAAAAACCAATGATGAAATTCAGCAGGAAAAACAACAGGTCGATAGTGTTAGTGCCGCAGTGACTGAAATGGCCTCTACAGTAATGGAGATCTCGCGTAACGCTCAACACACTAATAATGCAGCTGAAGAAGTGCAACATATCACCGCAGACGGAACATCGCGCTCGCAAAATGCACAAAGTGTGATGACGGCACTCGCTGAGCATATTGGCGAAGCATCAAAAGTGGTTGCGGGCCTTGAGCAAGAAAGTAGCAATATTGGTGCGGTTGTTGACGTGATAAATGCCATCGCAGATCAGACGAACCTGTTGGCGCTCAATGCTGCCATTGAAGCCGCGCGTGCTGGTGAGCAAGGCCGTGGCTTTGCTGTTGTTGCCGATGAAGTTCGATCGCTTGCAAGTCGTACACAAGAATCAACGGATGACATTCGCAATATGATTTCACGCTTACAGCAAATTGCGCAGCAAGCTTCCACTATGATGCAACAAGGACAAGAGCGCGCACAAAGCTCGGTGGCACAAACACAAGAGGTGTTAGATGCATTGCAGAACATTGCAGACTCAGTGACTAAGGTACAAGATCAAAGTCATCACATTGCCACCTCAACCGAGCAACAAACAGTGGTTGCTGAAGATATAAATAATAGCTTAGCTGCTATCAACCATTTAGTGAATAGTACTGCAGATCATGCACTTGAACTTGCAGACGAAGCGCGCGATCTCAATGATCTTGCAAGCTCATTGAACAATACTGTAAACCAATTCAAACTTTAACGACTCTACAAACCATAAAAAGAGTGCGCTTACAGCACTCTTTTTTGTTGCAGATCAATACTGACATTACACAGCTTTTTTATAATTGTTGAAACAATCGTAAAGGTGCGCGTGATGATTAATTTACCCAAGTGGGATCAAAGCTTAATAAATAAATACAATGTGTCTGGACCAAGGTACACCTCCTACCCCACGGCATTGTCGTTTGATGATGGCTACCAACAGCAAGATTTGCTCCGTGCAATTAATTCATCCAATAATCGCAGCTTATCTTTATATATTCATATCCCGTTTTGTAGCCAGCTTTGCTATTACTGTGGTTGCAACAAAGTGATTACCCGCCATCAATCAAAAGCTGATCTGTATCTTGATTACCTTGAAAAAGAAATCATTGCGCAAGCACCGTTATTTGAACAATATCATGTTGAACAGCTACATTTAGGGGGGGGCACACCCACTTTTTTAACCGCCGAACAAATGAGTCGCTTAATCTCGTTATTAAACCAACACTTTAAATTTACAGCCAATGCTGAGCGTGGTATTGAAATAGATCCACGATCACTAGCTGATGGTATGCTCAGCCACTTACGCACACTTGGTTTTAATCGCGTGTCGTTTGGAATTCAAGATTTTAATGATGCAGTACAGCTTGCAGTCAATCGCCCACAAAGTGCCGATGATGTGAAAGGCTTGATTAGTGAAGCCCGCAAGCTTGGCTTTACATCAATTAACGCTGATATGATTTATGGCTTACCTTTGCAAACACCCCAGAGCTTTAAAGAAACGATAGATCAGCTTATTGCCCTTAGTCCTGATCGTGTCTCTGTATTTAATTATGCACATTTACCCGATCGCTTTGCCGCGCAGCGCAAAATTAAAGATGCCGATCTACCTAACGCGCACGATAAACTTACCATGTTTAAAAATACCTTAGAGCAAATGAGCGATGCTGGTTATCAATTTATAGGGATGGATCACTTTGCTAAAACCACAAATGAATTAGCCGTCGCGCAAAATAGTCAACAATTACATCGTAACTTTCAAGGCTATACCACCCATGGAAACTGTGATTTACTGGGGTTAGGCGTATCGTCTATTTCACAAATCGGCACTGCCATTTTACAGAACCAAAAAGAGTTAAAGCATTATTATTACGCCCTAGATCATCAACTTGGCTGTGCAATAACTAAAGGAATGCAACTGGACAGCGATGACGTGATACGCGCAGCTGTCATCAAACAGCTTATTTGTCACTTTGAACTCAATATGCAAAGCATTGCTGATCTATATCAACTCGACTTTGAGCACTACTTTGAAAGCTCGCTCAAAGCTCTAGAGCCACTAATTGCCGACGGTATGGTAGCTATTGACGGCAAACGTATTAT
Organism: Pseudoalteromonas sp. NEC-BIFX-2020_015; assembly: GCF_012952265.1. NCBI lineage: Bacteria > Pseudomonadati > Pseudomonadota > Gammaproteobacteria > Alteromonadales > Pseudoalteromonadaceae > Pseudoalteromonas > Pseudoalteromonas sp. NEC-BIFX-2020_015. Next base: position 76,332 of record NZ_JABCJL010000005.1, on the reverse strand, counting down.
TGTCACCGCTCGTGGTAATTTGTTTATTCGTATAATTTGTATGTGCTTTGATGCTCATTTGCAAAAACAAATAAACGCGACGCGATTCTCACGAGTAATTTAGCCTAAATGGTCAAAACAAAAAAGCAGACCTAGGTCTGCTTTTTCAATTTAGCTATTGTGAACAAGTTAGTTAAAAACGACATTCTCGCTGCCCGGAGCAGCTTTGAAGTCTTCAATGATTTTCTCACAGTCAGCTTTAATCGCATCAGCGTTACTTTCTTCAGCACGCCAGCGTGCACTATCTAGCTTAAATATTTCTTTCTTTGAATACTTTTTACGCGCATCATGAGTCGGCATTTCTTTAACCACTTCATACATCGCAAAAATACCAGGATAACGCATAGTAAGGTCATCATCATGTTCAAAGCTATATTGCGACATCAACACCCAAATACGTAAACAGCCTTCAGAGAACTCACACTGCTCTTGATGCATTGCTCGAGCAATCAAATGAATACTATCTGCAAGCTTAGCATTGCGCTCTAAACGAGATTTAGCAAGCTTTGCTTGCTGCTTAGCCTGCTCTTTAGCTATGAGCTTCTTTTGCGCACTCACCTTATACAGCAATTGCCCTGCATAAAATGCCAACCCTGCGATGATCACAGCGCCCACACACAGAGCTAAGATCATCACATTCATTATTTATCGTCCTCATCATCTAGCCATTCATTGGCTAAATCATTAGATAAATAATTATCAAAGTCACTGTTACTTTCTTCGATGAAATCTTCATCATCAAAGTCATCCCCGTCTTCGTCTTCTATACCAAGCAATTCACATAACTCTTGATGACGGTCGATACGACTGTTGAAGTATTTTGCATCTTTACCTGTTAATAGAGTACCGCTTTCATGTATCTCAACTAGTTTTAACAAACGCTCATCATTTTCTAGCGCTTCCAGTTCTTGCTCTGGCGTAAACTCTGGCTGCACAACTTTTTTCAACTCAACTTGTGGCTTTAAGTTACGCTTTAATTCAATGACAGGCTCTGGTGCAACAGCAACTAAAGATATTGGCTTTTTACTACCAACACGCTTATCTTTATTATGCTGATTACTTTTTGTATCAGGCTTTAAAGCTTCAATCGAATTACGTGAACCTGACTTAGCGCCTTTGGTTTTTTTAACACGTTGTTCTTTCAGTGCACGCATTTCTTTAAGCTTATCTTGGCTTAAACGAACAGGGCCATTTGATGGGCTTTTACGTGATTTTTTCGTTCTACTCATATCTTGATCATCTCACTTAAGAGGTTTTGAGCAACACTCATTTAGCGTTGCGATGCTGGCCTTGCCAGAAGAATTTGGTTTGTGCGGATTGAGGTTGGGTAACTCGACTACTAGCGCACTTTATACTTTTAAGTATAAACGGTTGCCATTGTAACAGGACAAATAAAAAGGCGGTAGAGAAAACATCTCTACCGCCTGCTAATCTGAGCGCCATTTAACTGGACACTTCTCCCTTCGACTTTTTAGTCTTTATTTTTATTGTTATTATTGTTGTTCCATTTTTTTATTATATTTACCTTCCGTGTGGCATTCCATTTTATTATTATTTTTTAACTTCCATGACTTTTTATTATTATCGGTCTTCATTGACACTTTTTTAGTATTTCCTTTGAGAACATCAATCGATGTTTTAACCCCAGTATTATCGCCGTACTACTTTCCGTATAGTTAAATCCATATTGTTTTTATTGTTTCAGCGACAGGGGTTAATTTACGCATTAATAAATTTGTTACAACTAATTTATATAATATTTATTGCACAGCTCAAATTGCAACATGACGAAAACATTAAATTACAATAGGTTACTTCAATAAGTGAAATTAAAATAAGACTTAGCTTACAACGCAGTATGGTCAATGTCTCACAGGTGAGTAGGTTATATCGGCAAATTCTGGACACAAAAAAAGCAGCGAATGCTGCTTTTTATCGTTAGTATGGAGCTTAGTACTAAAAACCAAGCTATTCCATACTACTTTAGTGTAGACCACCTAAGTACTTAGAAAGTACTTCGATATCTTTATCTGTTAGTTTTTGAGCAATATCTTTCATCATTCCATTTAAATCATTTTCACGTGAGCCATCACGGAATTTCTCAAGCTGTGCTTTGATATATTCTGGATGTTGGAAAGAAATTTTTGGAAACTTAGCTAATGAAGAACCATTGCCGCGTGGACCATGACATGATGCACACGATGGAATACCACGTTCAGCATCTCCAGCTTTAAAAAGCATTGCGCCAACTTCAACTACATCTTTAGGTGTTTCACCTTCAGACATGTTTAATGACGAAAAATAAGCTGATAAGTCTTTCATGTCTTGATCGCTTAATGGCATTGCCATTGCGCTCATAACAGGATCCATTCGGCCGCTTTTGCCACCCGAAGTCATACCAAGTTTAAATTCGGTAAGTTGCTTGTATATGTAATCTGCGTGTTGGCCTGCAATTTTCGGGTAGATATTAATCGGTGCATTACCGTCTGGGCCGTGACAAGCCGCACACGTTGCTGATTTTTCTTTACCTGCGTTTACATCGCCATCAAATGCTGTTGCGTTGCTTGCTGACAACGCACCAAGCAATATAGTTAAAGATAGTGCTATTTTTTTCATGGTGAATTCTCTGTTCCGACCCTGTATCATCTACAATATGGATGTTGTGATATGTATATTCTACACGATAATAAATTCTCTGGCACGTTTTCTACTCACATTAAACTTATAAATTATAGGGTTTTGACCTAGATTAAGCTTTAGTTGCATAGTTTTACTCAATTTTAAGCCCTTTTGAAGACCTAAAGACGCTTTTTAATACGGCTGTAATAGTATAAAATACGCGCCTTGAGTAAAATTAGTTTACTCTTCTTCTTTATTTATGTACTTAGGAAAGCCTGTGCTCAAATCTCGTATCAAATATAACACTGCGTCGTTCGTTACCAGCGCTCCAGACATCACTAAATTACCTGCTGATACGGGAATTGAAGTTGCATTTGCTGGTCGCTCCAACGCAGGTAAATCGAGTGCGCTAAATGCACTAACAGATCAAAAACTAGCACGTACCAGTAAAACGCCTGGTCGTACACAGCTGATCAATACATTTGAGCTTGCTGATGTTGATGATATGCGTTTAATCGATTTACCTGGTTATGGTTTTGCTAAAGTACCAATCGAAATGAAAAAGAAGTGGCAGAAATCATTAGGTGAGTATCTACAAAAACGCCAAAGCTTAAAAGGTATCGTGATTTTAATGGATATTCGCCACCCATTAAAAGATTTAGACCGTGATTTAATTAACTGGGCTATTGGCAGTGAAATTCCTGTGTTAGCGCTTTTAACAAAGGCTGATAAGCTAAAACAAGGTGCACGTAAAGCACAAGTATTGCAAGTTCGCCGTGAACTTAGCACACTTGATGGTGATATCACTGTGCATGCCTTTTCATCATTAAAAGGCACAGGCTTACCTGAAGTTGCTAAAAAATTAGATGAATGGTTCTTAGGGCCTATCATCGCTATCCCGCCACAAGAACCAGAACAAACACCTGAATCAGATGCGAGTTAAACTCAGCTTAGTTAAACAACTACACATTTAAATAAAAACGCTGCCCTGCAGATTGAATGAAATAGCCTTGCTCATCAGCTTGTGCTATTTCTTCAGCCCACTGATAAAATACACTTCTCGCTATTCGTGCACTACATCCATTTGGTAATTGTAAATAAGGTATCTCATTGCCTTGATAGTTTTGCATTACCAATGGTAAATCAGCACTGACCAACCACGTTCTTTCTATGTTGTCACGACAACACAGTACTGTGCCTTGCGCTGTCTGCTCCATGTGCCATGCAATAATATTAAAAGGCGCATCAATAACTGTAATTGCGATTTTCTCAACGGGTGTTTTTAAGTAAAACTGACCTTGCTCTTTACATAATACGCTAGCAAATAGCTTAACCATTGCACTGCGTGTTATCTCGCTACCTGCATAATGCCATTTGCCTTGCGCATCAATAACAATGGGCAGCTCCCCACAATGAGCCGGTTGCCAACTATCAAACGGCTTGCTTGGCTGACTCAATTGGGCAGCCAACTCTTTGAGTGAGATCACTGTTTTTTAAGTGTTAGTGTAAACGTGACGGGTACTGCGGTTGCTATAGAGGGTAATCCAGCTAACTTTTGTAACTGTGTAATGCCTTCAGTCACACTAAAGTCAGCGGCATTAATAATCACAGGTGTAAACGAACTTACCGTCATATCGCCGTTTTCTAATACTGTCACTAATACATCAATGTTCAATGTTTTTGTTTGACCATGAAAATTCAGCTCTGCTTTTTTTCCTTCAAGAAGGTGCAAACCTGGCTTTAGTATTTTTACTGCGCTTGATAAATCGGCGCTAAGTGTCGCAGCAGGAAATTTAGCAACCTCAAAAAGCAACTTACTCATGCGCTCGTTACGAATAGGAATAAGCGTTTCAACTGAATTAAGGTCTATTTCTAATTTAAATTGACCTTGCTCCAAAAGCTCACCCGTTAATGCCTTAAAGTGATGCGCCTCAGCAATTGAATTACTTTTAATTGATACAAAACTAACTTTACTATGCTCGTTATCAAGCTGCCAATCTGCATGCGCAAAGCTGGCTGAAAATAAACTAGTGAGTGATAAACCAATAATCGCAAATGACTTAATCATGACGCAACTCTTTAAAAATGAAAATGAGTCTTAATAGTATCACTTGCATTATTAAGTGCAATCAACGTCTTGATAATTAACATCTAAATAACAAAAAAACGGCCCCGTAAATTAATGCGGGGCCGGCATAGCAAACTGGGGAGAAGCTATCAATACGTTGCACCCTTTCGAGTGCATCATCAACAGGATGTCCTACAGGATGAGGACGGCGCGGACTTTACCAAACTAGTTCACATAAATAAACTAAATACACAGACGAATTGAAAGAATTGATAAACATATAACTAATCCTACAAATTATATTTTAATTTAACTTAAAATTAACATTGATAAAGCGGTGATAATTTGCTCTATTGGCAATAATAGAATAAAAGCTCCACACCATTTTACTGCCCAGCGCAATTTAATAGTGTGATTATAAAACACACAAAAAGAGTACTCTTAATGAAAAAAATAATCGTTCTATCTATTTGTAGCTTATTGTTTATTTTTAGCTCTGCAGCAAGTGCAGGTTATACCCAAACTAAATACCCCCTCGTGTTAGCACATGGGATTATGGGTTTTGATGATGTATTAGGGATTGATTACTTCTATCGTCTACCAACAAATTTAAGTAAAGATGGCGCACGCGTTTATGTCACTTCGGTTTCCTCTGTAAATAGTTCTGAGCAACGAGGTGAACAATTATTGCTGCAAGTCGAGCAAATAATGGCATTAACAGGGGCGAGTAAAGTTAATTTAATTGGCCATAGTCAAGGGGCTCAGAGTATTCGTTATGTAGCATCTATTCGCCCAGACATTGTAGCTTCAGCAACCAGCGTTGGAGGCGTTAACTTTGGTAGCCCTGTTGCAGACGTTGTTCGTCAAGGTCTTACCCCCGGCTCAAAGCTTGAGGGAGTAGCCAAAACAGCATTCAATGCTTTTGGCGGGTTAATAGCCTTACTTTCAGGTAATAGTGGTTTGCCACAAAATGCGGTGGGTGCACTTGAGAGCTTAACCACTGAAGGTGCACTCGCGTTTAATCTAAAATACCCTGAGGGTTTGCCTGCATCACAATGCGAACAAGGCCCTATGCAAGCAAGTAATGGGGTTTACTATTTTTCATGGAGTGGGACGCGTACACTTACTAATATTTTTGACCCGTCAGATGCCGCATTAGCAATCACATCACTCCTTATCCCTGGGGACGATGATGGGTTAGTATCTCGTTGTAGCAGCCACCTTGGTTATGTTTTGAAGGACAACTATAAAATGAACCACCTTGATGAAGTAAATCAGATGATTGGCTTTCATCATATTTTTGAAACTGACCCATTAACGGTTTACCGCCAACATGCGAACCGTTTAAAAAGAATGGGCTTATAGAGTATGTCTCGCTCATATCGAATAGGACTTGTGGTAATCACCACAGTCCTTGTTGTTAGTTACTTTCTCTACCCCGCTGAAAAACGGGCCTCCTTGCCAGCTGTAACAATACCCACAGCGGTTGACGACATATTTGAACACGTTATTTTAGCTGAGCAAGAACGCGAGCATTTTAATATTGAACAAACACAACACGCCTGCACGCAAATAGTACAATGTAAAAAACATGCAGCTTTATTTACACGTTACTTAAGCTTTAAGCAGGAACTTGCTCAGTTGCAATATACGCTGATTGCGCTACCACTGTCAGAGCAATTAAAAACAATGATCGCTTTTCAAAGCCGCTTTTTTAGCGACGATGAAATCGCTTTACTATTCGATGACGACAACCAATGGCAACGCTATACGATTGCTAAGCTTGAAATTAACGAAGATGAAACAATAAGCGATGAGTTAAAACAACAGCTACTAGTGAATCTTGAAAGTGCATTACCTGAACGCCTTACTCAAGCACTAAAACCCAGCAAACAGTTACAGGCATTGAATAATGAATTTGAAAAGGCACTCATCAATTCCGATTACAACCAACTGGCGAGCGAGTTTGGTGATGCGAGCGCAACACGTTTAATCGCATTACAGCAACAGCGAGAACAATGGCAAGCATTGAGTAAGCAATTAATCTCTCAAATAAATTTATTAAATGAGCAATATGATAAAGAACAAGCCAAACAAAAAATTACGGCTTTACTTGATGAACATTTAACACCTAACCAAAAGCGACGATTTTTGGCAATTTATCCTCGTACATAAAAAAAACGCGGCTCTAGCCGCGTTTTTTCACTCTGTAAACTCCTCAGAGCTTATTTATCTATTAATGTGCTTGCTCCCAGTTGTCACCAACATCGGCTTCAACAATTAATGGCACATCTAGCTTCGCAGCTTCTGACATTAATCTACAAATTTCTACCGTGTATTTTTCAGCACATTCTGTTTTGATTTCAAATACTAATTCATCGTGTACTTGCATCAATAATTTCACTGTATTGGGTGCTTGTTCATGCACCCATTTGTGAACTGTCAGCATAGCTTTTTTAATGATGTCTGCCGCAGTGCCTTGCATTGGCGCATTAATCGCTGCGCGTTCAGCACCTTTACGACGAGCACCGTTGCGAGCATTAATTTCAGGTAAATGTAAGCGACGACCAAAAATGGTTTCAACATAGCCATTTTCAGCGGCTTTTTCTCGCGTTGATTCCATGTACTCTAATACCCCCGGGAAACGCTCAAAATATTTGTCGATATAGTGCTGTGCTTCATGGCGTGGCACATCAAGTTGACGTGCTAAACCAAAGGCTGACATACCATAAATCAAACCAAAGTTTACCGCTTTCGCTTTACGGCGCATATCTGTGGTTACATCATCTAAGTCAACACCAAACACTTCAGCCGCAGTTGCACTGTGAACATCTAAGCCTTGTGCGAACGCATTCAATAAGCCTTTATCTTGCGATAAATGCGCCATTATACGTAATTCAATTTGACTGTAATCGGCAGCGACAATTTTATAACCCTCAGCGGCTATAAACGCTTCACGAATACGACGCCCTTCTTCTGAGCGAATTGGAATATTCTGTAAATTTGGATCCGTCGAGCTTAAACGCCCTGTTGCTGTCACTGCTTGATGATACGAGGTATGCACGCGATTAGTCTGCGCATTGACCATTAGCGGTAGTTTGTCAGTGTAGGTCGATTTAAGCTTAGATAAACCACGGTGCTCAATAATAACTTTAGGCAACGGATAATCATGCGCTAATTCTTGCAGCACTTCTTCAGCGGTTGATGGGGCACCTTTTGGCGTTTTCTTAATAACTGGCAGCTCAAGCTTTTCAAACAATAATACTTGTAACTGCTTAGGTGAACTTAAATTAAATGGTTCGCCTGCTATTTCATGCGCTTCTTTTTCAAGCTCAATAAGTCGCTCACCTAAACGCTGGCTATGCGCTGCTAGCATCTTGCTATCAATCGCTACGCCGGTGCGTTCTATATCTGAAATAACACTAATTAATGGTAATTCAATTTCTTCGAATACTGATTTAAGCTTATCGTCGGCTTCAATTTTAGGCCAAAGTACTTGGTGCAATCGTAGGGTTATATCCGCATCTTCTGCTGCATACGGCGCGGCTTTTTCAAGTTCAATTTGGTTAAACGTTAGCTGTTTTTTGCCTTTACCTGCAATATCTTCAAAGCTGATATTCTTATGACCTAAATATTTTAATGCTAAAGAGTCCATATCGTGGCGTGTGCCTACACTGTTAAACACGTATGACTCAAGCATGGTATCGAACTTAATCCCTTTTAGTTCAAAACCAGCATTCGCTAATACGCTTTTATCGTATTTAAGGTTTTGCCCTACTTTGGCTTTATTTTCATCTGCTAAAATTGGCCCAATCTTCGCCATCACAGTCTCTAAACTTAATTGCTGCGGTGCGCCGGGGTAATCGTGGGCAACGGGTAAATAAACCGCTTCACCGGCCTTTATGGCAAAGCTCATGCCAACTAACTGCGCTTGCATGTAATCTAAGCTGGTTGTTTCAGTATCAAAAGCAAATAATTCAGCAGCATTTAATTGCTCAACTAACGTATCAAGCTGTGTTTCAGTAAGGATTGTTTCATAGTGAGCGTCTACCACTTGCGGCAATTCACTCACTTCGCTTGGCACGGCTAAATGAGTCTCAGCATCTTTTGGATTGTCGAGTAACTCAGCCAACCAACGGCGGAATTCACATTCACCATATAAAGCAATCAACGCATCACGATCAGGTTCTTGTAGCTTGAACGTATCTAGATCTGATTCAACCTCAACATCACACTTTATTGTCGCAAGTTCATAACTCAATGGTAAATGAGGTACTGCTGCTGCCAGCTTTTCACCTATTTTACCTTTGATCTCACTAGCATGATCTAATACACCTTGTAATGATCCATATTTTTGTAACCACTTAACCGCTGTTTTTGGTCCACACCCATCTACACCTGGTATGTTATCAACTTTATCACCCATCAAAGCTAAATAATCAATGATCAATTCAGGGCCAACACCGAACTTTTCAACCACAGTGACGGGATCTGAAATGCTATCAGTCATCGTATTGATCAAAGTAACATGCTCATTAACAAGCTGAGCCATGTCTTTATCACCCGTTGACACTAATACGTGACGTTTTTGCTCAGAAGCAATACGTGCAAACGTACCAATCACATCATCGGCTTCAACACCTTCAATGCTGATCAACGGAAAGCCCATCGCTCTAATAATATCGTGTAGTGGCGCTATCTGAGTGCGCAAATCATCCGGCATAGGCGGGCGATTGGCTTTATATTCACTGTACATATCGTTACGGAAGGTTTTACCTTTGGCATCAAAAATCACCACCATATGACTTGGATCATACTGCTTGATCAGACTTTTCATCATATTAACTACGCCATAAATAGCGCCAGTGGCTTCGCCTTTAGAGTTTGTTAAGTGTGGCGGAGAATGATAAGCACGAAATAAATACGATGAACCATCAACTAAAATAAGTGGGTTTTCGGGGATCTGAGCCATGGTGTAATTGGATCCTAAATGAGATAAAAACTAAATAATTACAAGCATGCCATAAGGCAGTACAGAAAACGACTGTGAATTAGTTACGCAAGTAATCATTAAAAGAGTAAGTTGTGGATAACTATGTAGATAACAACCACGGAAAATTCTTCCAAAGTAGTAAAAACGACTTAGAAAAAATGTAAGTTATTGTTTTATTTAAAAAGATAATACGATGTTCTTTTTTATTATTTTATTAGCTGAATGTGGAAAAAATTTTTAAGTCTTTGTTCATTCAATCTAGTTTCTCGATTATTTTAAAGCTTCTAAATAACCGGACGAGCATTCTACCACAATGGATCAAAGATCATAGCGATCCTTTATAATTTTTTCCTATTAGCAAACTTAAAAAAAAGTATATAGCGTGCTTTTACTCCGCTTAAAGTTAATTTTAAAAGTAAAATTATTTTAAATTAACTTTCTAAGATCATCAGTGATCTTATAGAAATCACGACTACGATTAGTTAACTTGCGCTTTGGACTAGGGCGTGTGGTTGTTCCCCATAAATAGACGATAACGCATTATAAATGCCAAACATGCGCTGCCCAAAGGGTTCTTCCCAGGGGCGATTAACTCTTTGTTGCCTACACCGATGTAGGTAAGGGCGTGAGCAGGACGCGGAAGCTTTGCTCGGTTTTTACTTATTCTCAGGATGTGAGCCAGTAGAATAACGCAGGAACAGTTATCGAGCCCGCTCGATTCCAAAGCTCAAGTTAGTTGACCATGCTAAACTGATACGACTAAAACTAAAGGAGAGTAAAGGCATGAAAAAGATAGCTGTAATTTTAGCTGGTTGTGGTGTTTATGACGGCGCAGAAATCAACGAAGCTGTATTAACTTTATTACATATAGCTAAAGCAGGCGCTAGTTATCAATGTTTTGCTCCTGATATTGATCAATTGCACACCATTAATCACCTCAATGGTGAAGAAATGCAACCTAACCGTAATGTGTTAGTGGAAGCCGCACGTATTGCTCGCGGTGATATAAAAGCTCTCACAGAGCTCACTGCAAATGACTTTGATGGCTTAATTATTCCTGGTGGTTTTGGTGCAGCAAAAAACCTATGTGATTTTGCTATAAAAGGATCTGATGCACAGGTGAATCCTCAGATGTTACGTGCTTGCCAAGCCTTTGCTAATGCTAATAAGCCAGCAGGCTATATGTGCATCGCCCCAGCAATGATCCCATTGATTTATAATACTGGCGTAAAAGCAACAATTGGTAATGATGCTAATACAGCACACGCCATGCAAAAATTAGGTGCTCAGCACGTTGATTGCGCAGTAAGTGACATCGTAATTGATGAACAGTACAAACTCGTGAGCACCCCTGCTTACATGTTAGCGCAATCGATTTTAGAAGCAGATGCTGGAATTGAAAAGCTAGTTGGCGCAGTATTACGCATGAGCTAGCAACCATACCCGAGCCACCTCAAGATACAGAATTCAGCGTTTCACAGGGGCTTAATATCAAGGCGTTATTTTGCAACAATGGCAGTCCCTTTTAAGAAGTAACAACGATGAGAGTAAGTACCTTTAAAACACCCGGTTGGTTGTTTTTAAAGAGATTTATACTGCGTTACTTTTATAAAAGATTGATTTTAACAATAGAACGACTATTACTTGCAACCAATACCTTGCCTAAATCGCTTTAAATTCCAACGACGCTCGCATCTTGAGGTGGTTTGGGTATAATAATTAGAATAACTTAGCCAGTTAGACGTTTAGCGTGGTTAAGTTATTCCACTATAAACTTCATCATGCCTAACGTGCCTAAAATACCAGCCAAGCCCCTTAAACCGACAAGTTCCATTGTGTCATTTCTTGCGCTAACGCAAAAAATATTGTTTTTTCATAATAAAAATCCATCGTAGCGTTTTATAAATGGTGGCTAAGCGTTATAATCGTTCTAAATTCCGTCATCTATCGTGATTGATCACGTTCAAATCGAAGTGAGCAAGGCAAAATGAAAAAACTATCAGCTGCATTATTATTGCTAACAACTACCGCATACGCACAGCCATATGATAACTCTATGACTGAAGATGCAATCAAAAAACGTATCGCACCTATTGGTGCCGTTTACTTTGAAGGCGCTAAAGCAGCAGTTGCTGATGTGCCTACAGGCCCTCGTACTGGCGAGCAAGTTTACCAAGCATCATGTTTTGCATGTCACGGTACAGGTGCATTAGGTGCACCTAAATCTGCTGACGATTGGACGCCTCGCTTAGCTAAAGGTGCTGACACACTTTTAGAACATGCTATTAATGGCTTTAATGCAATGCCTCCTAGAGGCACGTGTATGGACTGCTCTGATGATGAGATTCAAGCAGCTATTACGTTCATGACTAAATAGTAATACTTAATTACTTAGACTAAATTATGAAAGGCTGATTTTTATCAGCCTTTTTTATTGCCGAAGTATAAAAACAAAGTCTTATATCATTATTTTTCATTATCCCTTTCTAATACTATTATCCACTTGACGATTAAGCTAAAAAATGAAAATATAAGAATAATAAATATACAATAATAACAATCGGTCCAACGTTAGTGGAAGATAAAGCAGCTTTACTACAAAAACTAGAGCACAAGAATGCACGTTTAAATGCACTAGTACAGAAGTACAAGCAATCACATCACTTGCAAAATGCCCTGATACAATTATCAGAGCAAGCCAGTACTGTTGCCGAATTAAGCCTGCTCTACCCCGCCATACATAACATTTTGCAAGATTACGTACCAAGTAAAAGCTTTTATGTTGTTCTACTAAATCAATTTACCAATACACTTGAGCTGTCTTATTTTGCAGATGAAAAAGATGGTATTTCGGTGCCTCTTCATCAAGACCATAATTTTAGCTATGGGGTTACCGGTTATGTATTTAAATGCGGAAAAACCACCTACTATCAAGGTGATGAAATGCAGGCTGCTGCTGATAAAGGTTTATTCCGCGTGCTTGGTACGCCTGCGGAACATTGGGTTGGTGTGCCCGTCTACCGAGAGCAAAGCATAATTGGTGTATTAGTTGCGCAGAGTTACGATAAGCAACAAAGCTATAGCGAACAACAGATAGAGCTACTTGAAGTAATGTCGCTATACCTATCAACAGCAATCGAGCGGGTTAAAAAACGAGAACTACTCGAGTCAGAAGTAAAAATTAGAACGCGCGCACTCACTCAAAGTAACGAAGCACTTAACTTAGAAGTAGAGCAGCATAAAAAAACCCTAGAACGCCAGCATATTTTGTTTAAAATCTCAGAGCTTGCAACACAGAGTAAACACATAGAAGAAGTGTACCAACAAGTACATGAAATAATAAAATCAATTACTTATGCTGATAACTTATATATAGCCTTGCATGACCGAGAGTCTGGTTGGCTAAGCTTCCCCTATTGCATTGATGAGTTTAATCACAATACCCAACCTCGTCCCTTTGCTAAGGGTTACAGCGAATTAGTGATCAGCACTGAACAAACGCAGTTAATTGATGATAAGCGAGCAAACATTCTCATTGATTCTGGTATAATTGAACGACCAACCCAAGTACCTGAATCACAGACTGCAACAAGCTGGCTCGGCGCTCCACTGAAAACAGCACAAGGTGTTATTGGTCTTATTGTTTGCCAAGCCTATAGTAACAAACATAACTTTAGCCAAGATGACTTTGAACTAATTACATTTGTTTCACATCAAATAGCGACCGTATTACAGGCTCATTTAGCTAACCAAGCATTAAAAGAAAGCCATCAAGATCTTGAACTTCGCGTTGCAGAAAAAACAAAAGAAATCAGCCAAACAAATATGCATTTGCATATGCAAATCGAAGAGCGTAAAAAAATAGAACAACAATTGTACCATGACGCTCATCATGATCCTCTTACAGGACTACCAAATCGTAGTTTGTTTTTAACCCAGTTAGAAAAAACATTACAGCATTATCAGCGCTACCCTGAGCAAGAGTTTGCAGTACTGTTTATTGATTTGGATAAATTTAAAGACATAAATGATCAACTCGGCCATCAGGCTGGAGATCAATTTTTAATCGGCGTTGGTGAGTCATTCTCCCAATGTATACGCGAACACGATTTATTAGCGCGATTAGGAGGCGATGAATTTGTTATCTTATTAACGCATTTAACCTGTCGCCAGCAAGCCGAAGACATTGCTAAAAGATTGATTAAAATAATGAAAAAACCATTTTGTATGAAAGGAATTTGCGTACAAAGTGGTGCAAGTATAGGCATTACATATTCAAAAAAGAATTATAAACATACCGATGAAATTATTAGAGATGCCGATGCCGCGATGTATTACGCAAAAAATGCAGGTCGTAGCCGTTTTGAATTTTATCATCCTCTGCTGAGTGTTAATGCAGGTTCAAGTCATCATGTGTTTGAATCAAGCCACCATTTAGACTCACTCCCGATGAATTTTCGCAGCTCTGAAATTGTTACCCTTAGTGAACAATATCAGTCAGAAACATTACTTGAAGCATTTGGAGAGCATCCTGTACTTGGCAGTACCAGTTTTGACATACTCAAGAAATTTGCAGCTGATAAAGCGCAACAATTAGAGGTTGAGTTACAACTACTGCGTAATGCATGCGAGCAAGCTAAATCGGCACAATTAGCGATGATTTTATTTCCCTGCTCAGGACTACTACTAGAAAAAACGGAATTTAGGGCCTTATGCCAATCACTTAAAAACTTGAATATTAAAAACCATATTTGCCTGTTATTTAACGAACAAGAAATTCGTTATGCATCGGCGGTACAAGTAAGTAACCTAAAAACTTTAAGCGAACAAGGATATTCAATTGGCTTAAATGACTTTGCCAAAGACCGTTGCGAGCTAAATTTATTGACCGAGTTACAGTTTGATTATTTATTGCTTAGCTCTACTTTTAGCAAACGTGTTTTGCAGCAAGAAAGCTACGATTTACAGCTGCAAGGCGTGTTAGCAATTACGAAAATAAAACAAATAAAAGTCATTGCAAAGGGCCCTTCAATTCTTAATTTTAGAGCCCTACTCGATACCCATGGATTATCACTTTTTGTTGGGAAACAACATGCGATAAACATTCCCCTTATAAAAAATGATCCTCTCAATAACGAACAGATACTTAATTAGCCCCAGTTTTGGATAAATATACCCAAACCACTACTCTGGTTTTTTAAGCATCGCTCTTAAATTTGCAACACGAGCTTGGCCTTTTTCCATCCGCTGAGCTTGGGTATTTGGTGCCTTTCGATTCTCAAACTCTAAATCATCTTGCGGTAGTTCTTGTATAAATCGACTCAACTCGGTTTGTGATGTTTCGCCAAATTGACGACGAATTTTTGCATAGGTCATGGTCAACTCCTGTTGAGCACGGGTAATACCTACGTACGCCAAACGGCGCTCTTCATCTACATTATCCTCGTCAATACTTACTTGGTGCGGCAGTAACCCTTCTTCCATACCGACCATAAACACGTAAGGATACTCTAAACCCTTTGATGCATGTAACGTTGATAACTGCACGGCATCGGCTTCGTCTTCTTCCTCATTACGCTCTAGCATATCGCGTAAAGTTAACTTACTCACAACTTCAGCAAGCGTTAAAGGTTGATTATCAGCATCGCCGGTTAACATATCGGTGATCCAACGATATAATTCAGAGACGTTTTTCATACGCATTTCAGCCGCTTTTGCACTTGGAGATGACTCGTACAAATAGGCTTCGTAATTTATTTGTCTCACTAAATCTTTTACTGCTTCTAACGTATCGCCACGTACTGCATTATCTGAAAGCTCAACAACCCAACGAGCAAATCCTGCCAGCGAGTTCAAACCTCGTCCCTTTAAACGGTAACCCAAGTCATTATCAAAACAAGTAGCAAATAAGCTCGCATGCTTTTCATTGGCCAAAGTGCCCAGTTTTTCAAGCGTCACTGTACCAATTTCACGTCGCGGGGTATTTACGATACGTAAAAATGCGTTATCGTCATCTTGATTAACCAATAAGCGTAGGTACGCCATAATATCTTTAATTTCTGAACGTGAGAAAAACGACATACCGCCACTAATTTTATACGGTATGCGGTTACTCATGAGTGATTTTTCAAAACCACGCGCCTGATGATTACCACGGTATAAAATAGCGTAATCTTTGTAACTGGTGCGCTTCATAAATTTATGCGAGATAATTTCTGCAACAACGCGCTCTGATTCGTGCTCTTCATCACGACAACCAATTACTTTTAACGGCTCACCATTTTCTAAATCACTAAACAGCTTTTTCTCAAATTCATGAGGATTATTGGCAATCAGAATATTAGCCGCTTTTAAAACGCGCTTCACACTACGATAATTTTGCTCTAACTTGATTAACCTTAAACCTGGGTAATCCTTGCTAAGGAGTACTAAGTTTTGTGGCCGAGCGCCACGCCATGAATAAATAGATTGATCATCATCACCTACCACTGTAAAACGCGCACGCTCACCAACTAACAGCTTAACTAATTGATATTGGCTGGTGTTAGTATCTTGATATTCATCCACTAACAGGTAACGGAACCGTTGCTGCCAGCGCTCACGCGACGTTGCATTATTGGTAAGCAGCAACGTTGGGATCATAATCAAATCATCAAAATCCAGCGCGTTGTAAGCACGTAGCTGAATTTGATAACGCGCATACAACTGTGCAAATAACGCTTTTTGTGGATCTCGCGCTTCGCGAATGGCTTGCTCTGGTAGAATTAATTCGTTCTTCCAGCTACCTATTTGCATTTTTAATAAGTTGAGTAAATCTTTGTCTTTTTTGAGCTCTTCTTCGGTTAAATCAGCAATCAGCTGGCTGGTATCTTGATCATCAAACAGTGAAAAACCTGGTTTAAATCCCAGTGTTGTTAGCTCTTTTTTAATGATTTCAAGCCCTAGGGTATGAAACGTAGAAACCCACAAGCCTTTAGACTCTTTTTTACCTAAGGTTTGAAAAACGCGCTCACGCATCTCTTTTGCCGCTTTATTGGTAAAGGTTACCGCTGCAATATTACGTGCTTGATACTCACATTTTTGTACTAAGTAAGCGATTTTATTAGTAATTACACGGGTTTTCCCTGAGCCAGCCCCTGCCAGCACTAGGCATGGACCACTAATATATTTTACCGCTTCATCTTGTTTAGGATTGAGTTTCATATCGACCAAAGAGATTGCATTAAAGACAGGCAATTTTAACGTAATCACTACAATACGCCTAGCCAATAAGGTAATATTGGTCATTATCATTTACGCGAGAGTAAGGGACAGACATGATCAACCCAGCAAAACTTGAAGAAATTGCCAAGCAAATTTCTAACAACATGCCACAAGGTGTTAAAAACCTTGCCGATACGTTTGAAGCAAAAACCAAACAAGCTATTCAAAATAAGCTTGCTGAGATGGACTTTGTCAGCCGCGAAGAATTTGATGTGCAAAGCCAAGTACTTATTCGCACCCGTGAAAAGCTAACCGAGCTTGAAGCCAAAGTTGCCTTATTAGAGCAGCAACTCACTAGCAGCAATGACAACAATGACTCGCAAGTATAATAACGCCCAAAATTATTTTTTCAGGCAGCTTCGGCTGCCTGATTTGTTTTAGCTCTTGCATTTACATCCTTGCCTATATACGATGTGTATACGTTTTATATATTGGCAAGCGCATGGGCATTGTAAAAATCAGCGATCAACTCCACGAAGAAATTCGTAAAGCTAGTACCACTATGGTGCGTTCAATTAACTCTCAATCTGAATACTGGATAAAAATTGGCATGTTGGCCGAGCTTAATCCAACCATGACCTACGCCGAAATTATCAAACAACAACTCGCACATGCCAATGTAACAGTGGGAGAAAATTTACATGAGTGAGATAATTATTAAAACGCCCGCACAAATTGCACTGATGCGAGAGTCTGGTCGTTTGCTCGCTCGGGTCTTTGCTTATTTAGACGAGCAGGTAAAAATCGGCATCACAACGATGGAAATAAACGATTTAGTCGAGCGCTATATTGTTGACGAACTCGCCGCTCGCCCTGCCAGTAAAGGTCAATACGATTACCCTTATGTATTAAATAGTTCTGTAAATGAAGTTGTATGCCATGGTTTTCCTGACGCTAAACGAGCATTAAAGTCGGGTGATATTGTTAATCTAGATATTACTCTTGAAAAAAATGGGTATATCGCTGATTCCAGTAAAATGTATATGCTTGGTGAAGTCTCACCGCTAGCGCAACGCTTAGTTGAGAAAACCTATGAGGCAATGTGGCAAGGGATCAAACTTGTTAAGCCTGGAATAAGGTTAGGCGATATTGGCAACGCCATTGCTAACTTTGCCCACACTAATGGTTACAGTGTTGTTCGTGAATACTGCGGCCATGGCATTGGTGAGCAAATGCATGAAGAACCGCAAGTTTTGCATTACGGAAAACGCAACACCGGGGTTGAACTAAAAGAAGGGATGACCTTCACTATTGAGCCAATGATCAATCAAGGTGCCGCAAAGGTAAAAACCAAACCAGATGGCTGGACTGTGATCACCCGAGACAAGAAACTCTCTGCACAATGGGAACATACTATTGTTGTCACTGCTGATGGCTATGAAGTACTAACCTTGCGAGAAGAAGAGCTCACCAACGATTGTGTAGACTAAACTAAACAATGCCCACTTTATTGGTAAATAATCAACTGTCTCACCTGAGCTTTGAAAAATTCTCGCCCGATCAACGCTTAGCTGATTGGGTGCAGTGTTACTGGAAAATTGGCTCTTCGGGCGCGCAAACAGCGCAATTGTTTGACGAAAAACTCTACCCAGATGCAGGCGCAAGCTTAACCATTGATTTTAGCCATGATACGCCAATCGTTAGTTTCACGTTCAATCGCCATACTCTTGCAAAAACCTTTTCTAATCACGATAGTCTATTGAGTATTCGCTTTGCTCCTACAGGCGCTTACCACCTACTCGGAATAGCATTGCATGACTTAGCTGAAGAGAGTTACTTGCTAGGCTATGACTTTACCCCTCGTTGGTATAGCAGTTTAATAGCATGCGTTGAAAAAATGCACAACAGCCCACTTACCAGCCAATTATACCTACTCGAACAATGGCTGCTCAACCAAGCTATTAGCAATAAACTTGCTAAAAACAGCACGCTGCAGGTGATACAAAAGCTGATCCAGCATAAGAACTCTGCCACCGATATAAGTAAGGAGTTAGGATTAACACGGCGAACGTTAGAGCGGCGCTTAAAAAAAGAAGCGGGCGTGAGTCCCGGCCAATTGCAGCAATTTTATCGGCTCAAAACTGCGCGGGCATTACTAAGTAGCAGTCATACCTCAGTAACCGATATTGCATTACAGTGTGGTTATTATGATCACGCTCACTTTAGTCATTCGTTTCTCAATTTTACCTTTGAAACACCACAGCAATATCGCAAACGTAAAATATTAAGCATACCCACCTAAACCACCTCACAATGTCGCAAAACTACAAGGCAGCAAACACATAATTACTTAATGTATAACCTCAATAACAACTCACCATTGAGGAAAAACATGGCTAATCGTCTATCCCAAAAAACACTATATACACTGCTCCCACGTATTCCCAAGCACCTTATCGAACTTGGTAACGTTGATTTTTCACTAAATAATGCGCTCAATCAAACCATCATCCACTTAGTTAAAATACGGGTTTCGCAAATTAATCACTGTGCGTTTTGTCTAAATATGCACATTAATGAAGCCAGAAAAAACCATGAAACTCAAGCTCGGTTAGATATTTTAAGTGAATGGCAAGAAGTCGATGCCTTTACTGATGCAGAAAAAACCGCATTAGCATGGAGTGAAGCGTTAACCACCATTAGTCAGGCAACTATCACCGACGAAATCTACCAAAGCATAATCAACGCCTTTGGCGAACAAGGCATGCTAGAACTAACAACTGTTATTTTGGAGATCAATAGCTGGAATAGAATAGCAGTTAGCCTAGAGTTTAAACCTGATATTTAAAATGCACATCAAACGATAGTTATACCCAAACATACTAAAACTATATTTGGGTAATACCCAAGCCACCTCAAGATGCGAGTTTCAGTTGGAATTTAAAGCGATTTAGGCAAGGCATTGATTGCAAGTAATAGTGGATCTATTGTTAAAATCAATAACGTAGTATAAATCGCTTTTAAACCAACCCGTTGGGCGTTTCACAGGTACTTACTCTCATCGTTGTTACTTCTTAAAAGGGATTGCCATTCTTGCTAAGTAACGCCTTGATATTAAGCCCCTGTGAAACGCTGAATTCTGCATCTTGAGGTGGCTTGGGTATAACTATAATGTACGCTTAAACACTTCGACTGAGGCATTTTGGTATTGGCTATTTACTTCATCCGCACATGTTACAACTGATCCTAAATCATGCAAATGACCATTAGCTAAACCATACACCCAACCATGAATCGTTAACTCTTGCCCGCGAGACCATGCTTCTTGCACAATATTAGTACGGCACACATTACGCACTTGCTCAATAACATTTAGCTCGATCAAACAGTTTAAACGCTCTTGCTCGGGCATGTTATTTATTTGGCTAAGGAATTTTTCTTTAACATCACCAACATGACGCAACCAATTATCAATAAGGCCAAATTTTGCATCATTAAGCACCGCTTGTACGCCACCACAGCCATAATGACCAACAACCATAATATGTTTTACTTTGAGTACTTCAACAGCGTACTGCATAACAGATAAACAATTATGATCTGTATGTACTACTACATTTGCCACATTACGATGCACAAATAACTCACCCGGCATTAAGTCCACAATCTCGTTGGCAGGGACACGTGAATCAGAGCAACCTATCCATAAGTATTCTGGGTTTTGCTGCATTGATAGAATTTTAAAAAACTCAGGATCGTCTTTGCAAGTACGCTCGGCCCAGCGTTTATTATTCTCAAATAAATTTTTTAAATTTCTCATTGCATCTCTTTTTATGACGGTAAACTTGCTTGGATCAAGATATTACGTGGGGTTAATTGCTTTTCGCAAAATGTTGTCACGCTCACTTGATAACCCTGTTGCTGCAAATATAAAGCACGATCGAGCACAAGCCAAACCTCAATTGCTCTTCTAAATACATGTCGAACCAGTTCAATGCGATCAGTCACCTTTTTGCGCATTTTCCCCTTTAGTAAAAATGACTCGTAATCAATGTCTTGAGGTAACTCTAACGATTTTTTATCCGCCGCCCATGCACAAAATGCTTTAAATGAACCGGAGAAAATAGCTTTATGTACTGAAGGCACACTAACATAGCATTGTGAGCCTGTGAGAGATTTACGCAGTGCATCAAACCCTAACCGCCATTCAACTTCTGTCTCACGTACTTTAGCCACCCGCGATGGTGCCGTAACCATTTCCTGTAGCGCTAATTTCAAATCACGATGGCATGGGCGCAGCTCACTTTTTTTAGCCTCAACGCTCATGCCTTGATAAGTATCCTCTGTAAATAAGTGATAGCAACACGGTGAAAAGCTGATCTGCTGCGTTTTTGCAAGGCAGGCCTGATACATAAACGTTTGATGCAATCCGCCGCAGGCATGCAAAGCAACGGCATGCAGAGCTGGATAAAAATGCTTAGCAACGTTGTCTTTTAACACATCGGCCTGAGTAAATCGCATAGCCAGCCCTTGTTGTTGTGCACTTTTTTCACCTTGCTCACATAATGATTGCTGGAGTTCTATACTGTGCACATTAGAGGCTTTGTTAAATGCAAGCATTCGACCTAAATGCCCTTTCCCCGCACACCATTCTAAAATAGGTAACGCAGGCTGTGGTCGCTCAAGTGCACTGACAAAGTCTTGTAATTGTGTAAATTTACGCCCTTTAATACCATTACTTAGCCAAAAAGGATATTCATCACGATCGATGTTTGCAGCCGTTAACTCACACAAAGAAGTAAGAGTATCCAAACCGGGTATATAGGGGCTAAAAAGTTGGTAGAGCGCATTCTGATCAGTATCCAGTTCAGCAACCTGTTCATCGCTTAATAAATCAAAAACTGGGACTAACTCAGGCCATGGTAATTCGTCAAAATCAAAAGCTGTACACTGCCAAAAATTACGGTGTGTTATTAATAGGTTATCGAGGGCTGTAAACTGCTCAGCAAGGGTCATATGATCATAAGCGGTGAAATGTGAATGTGTATATTATACGCTTTTTCTCAGCATCAGTCGTAAATAAAGCGGTATTGATAATAAAGTTAAAATAATTGCAGCGATCAACATCCAGGACATTTGTATTTCTTCAGGTCTATCATAAGAGTAGATAAACCCTTCTTTTGCGCTATTAAACACAGTCTGATCGAACTTATATAAGTCTGCGATCAATCGCCATTTAGCCATCGACATAGCGCCGAGATGAGTCCCAGGAGGTAAAATATAATCCTTTAAGACCTCAGCTTCATACGTTAATTCGCTAAGACTTTTATTAGGAGCGTAATGTTGTTGGATAACGGCAATTGACTCATCTAAATTCATCATCGCATAGCGCCACCCTTTTAAGCTCGCCTGATGAAAATTTTCCACTGTTTGTGGATGGTATAAAAGCATATTTTCGGTGGTATAAAGAATATCGCTGTAGACATTAATACCATACTTTTGCGGGCAAATTAATCTATGTTCAACCCCCGCCTGGCGCATCAAAAATGGTTCGTTAGTTACATACACCTGCATCGCATCAAGTAATCCATCAAGCCAATCTTGGCTCCCACCACTTCCTGAATAAACGGGGAGTTTTGAAGTATTAATACCACTGCGCTCTAGCATTACCAGTAGTTCTGCACTTTCTTTACGACTAATACTGCTAATGCGTTTATTAGCAAAATCCCTAGGATGAAAAATTTCGGAGCTTCTTTTTACCATCCAACAATACGGTGAAAATTGTAATATCGCGGCCATAGCCACCAGCGGTTTGCCATCAATTCTATGCTGTAATATTCCTGAATGGCCAACCCCAAAGTGGGCTTGTCCACCCAGTACTTTACTAAAAGTATCCGGGTTATCTGGATCCGCGGGTAAGATAGTGACATTCAAGCCAGCATCTTTATAAAAGCCTTTTTCAGCAGCCATATAATAGCCGGCAAACTGAAATTGATGGAGCCACTTCAATTGCAGTGTAACATTTTTACTGGCAAAGCTTGCTGTACTGAACAACAAAGCAGCCACACTTAGTGTTAACAACCTTTTAAATGGCAACATGCAAACCTAGCTAGGCACTTTAATTATATAACTATAGATAACAGGCTTGATAAGACCAAAAAATATGTGCAATAAACAGTATCTCGCGTTAAATACTGTTTATTGCAAAGTGCTAGGGCGTGTTGCGCTAGTGATTGGCAGCTTTTGCTGTATTAACTGAAGCCTGACTAGTCAAAAACTGAGTGAAACATGGATTGTGTGTTTCATCTTGTACACTGTAACCAAGACGGTTTAAGTGCTCGTTAAATATCTCATACTGACTTGGTTCAATTGCAAAACCAGCCAATACATTCCCCATAGAGCCACCATGGTTACGATAATGAAATAACGTAATATTCCAATTACAGCCCAAAGTATCTAAAAAGCGTGCCAATGCACCGGGATACTCAGGGAACTCAAAGCGCAGTAAACGCTCATGCATTTGCTCCGGTGCTTTACCGCCGACCATATAACGCACATGTAATTTTGCTAATTCATTATCTGATAAGTCGCAAAATTGGTAACCATTAGTTGCTAAATCACCTTTGAGTTCATCCAGCTCCTGCTGGCCTTGACGCAGTGCAATACCGACAAATATTTGCGCTTCACCCGGGCCTGCATAACGGTAATTAAACTCTGTAATGGCACGCCCCCCCAATGAAGCGCAAAACTGCTTAAAGCTGCCTTTTTCTTCATTGATAGTAACGGCTAATAGCGCTTCATTTTTTTCTCCAAGCGCCGTGCGTTCAGCAACATAACGTAAGCGATCAAAGTTCAAATTAGCACCAGACAATATAGCCGCTAAATGCAGGCCTTTATACCCCGTTTGTTGGCACCACTTTTTTAGCCCTGCCGTGGCTAATGCCCCAGAAGGCTCTGCAATAGCTCTGGTTGATACGAAAATGTCCTGCATCGCTGCACATATTTCATCGCCAGTTACTGTTACCACCTCATCACAAAATTTTTGCGCTAGACGAAAGGTTTCTTTACCTATAATTTTTACTGCTACGCCGTCTGCAAAGCTACCAACGCGCTCAAGCTCAACGGGCTCGCCTGCTTTCAGTGCCGCTTGCAAACACGCACTTTCGTCGGCTTCTACGCCAATAACCTTAATATCAGGACGTAATGACTTAATATAAACGGCCATACCAGCGAGCAATCCGCCACCGCCAACAGGAATAAACACCGCATCTAATTCATTAAGTTGCTGCATTAATTCTCGCGCTACTGTGCCTTGTCCAACAATAACATCAGGATCATCAAATGGAGGGACAAACACGCCATTTCGTTGTTCAGTTAATTCCAGTGCGTGTGCTTTTGCAGCATCAAAGTGATGACCATGTAATATCACTTCACCGCCAAGTGCGCGCACTGCATTAACTTTTATTTCAGGTGTAGTAAGCGGCATTACAATGGTCGCTTGATGGCCCAAATGTGACGCACTGAGCGCCACACCTTGAGCATGATTACCCGCAGAAGCGGTAATAACTACCGAGCCTTTTGGTAACTTTACTAGTTTGTTATACGCGCCGCGCAATTTAAACGAATAAACCGGTTGCTGATCTTCGCGCTTTAACCACACTTGATTACCAAGGCGAGTACTAAGCTCAGCCATGTCACTTACATCAGTGACCTTAGCCAGTGGCTCCATATTCGCTTGGATTATAGCGCGAAAATAATCGAGCTCTTGAGAAACCATAATTAGCTAAGCTCCTCCAGTTTGGCTAAGTCACGCACCGCACCTTTATCGGCACTAGTGGCAAGCAGCGCATACGCTTTTAACGCAGATGATACATAACGCTCACGATCCAGTGGTTTATACGCTTGCTTACCGCGCGCAAGTTGCTTTTCTTTACGTGCTTGCAGCTCTTCATCACTAATCGCTAATGTGATCTCACGGGTTGCGATATCAATAATGATTTTATCACCATTTTCAACATAGGCTATCGCGCCGCCACTAGCCGCTTCAGGTGAAACATGACCAATAGATAAACCAGATGTACCGCCAGAGAAACGGCCATCAGTGATCAAAGCACACTTTTCAGCGAGGCCTTTTGATTTTAAATAACTGGTTGGGTAAAGCATTTCTTGCATACCTGGGCCACCTTTAGGTCCTTCGTAGCGAATTACTACAATGTCACCAGCTTTTACTTCATCATTTAATATACCGTCAACCGAATCATCTTGAGATTCATATACCACGGCGGTGCCTTCAAAATGCAGCATTTCATCAACCACACCCGCACTTTTAACAATACAGCCATTTTCGGCCAAATTACCCGACAATACTGCTAAGCCGCCGTCTTGACGAAATGCATGTTCAACACTGCGTATACAACCATGTTCACGGTCATTATCCCCTTCATCCCAACGGCACTCTTGGCTCATTGCTTTAGTAGTACGAATACCCGCAGGGCCTGCACGATAAAACTTTTGTGCAACTTCATTATTAGGATCTGTCGCATCCCATTTTTTAACCAGTTCACCCATCGTCATACCAGCAACATGATTAACCGATAAGTCTACTAAGCCCGCTTTGCCAAGCTCACGTACTATCGCCATCATGCCACCCGCTCTGTGCACATCTTCAATGTGGTACTCAGGAGTTGCTGGCGCAACTTTACATAAAAATGGCGTTTTACGAGATAATTCATCAATGTGCGACATATCAAAATCAACCCCAGCCTCTTGCGCCGCTGCAAGTAAATGCAATACGGTATTTGACGAGCCGCCCATGGCAATATCAACAACCATTGAATTCATAAAAGCCGTTTTGTTAGCAATCGCACGAGGCAATACATCGTGGTTATCTTTTTGATAATACTCACGGCATAAATCAACAATGCGTGCACCCGCTTCAACATACAATCGTTTACGATCTTTATGGGTAGCAAGCGTTGTACCATTACCAGGCAATGCTAAACCTATTGCTTCGAGTAAACAGTTCATTGAATTAGCCGTAAACATACCTGAACATGAACCACACGTAGGACAGGCCGAGCGCTCTACTTGCTCTGAGTCTGCATCGCTTACACTTGGATCCGCACCTTTGACCATGGCATCAACTAAATCTAGCTTAATATCAATATTCGCAAGTTTAGTTTTACCTGCTTCCATTGGCCCGCCAGAGACAAATATGACGGGGATGTTTAAACGCAGTGCTGCCAACATCATCCCTGGAGTGATTTTGTCGCAGTTTGAAATACAAATCATCGCATCAGCACAATGACCATTAACCATGTATTCAACTGAGTCAGCAATTAAGTCGCGTGAAGGCAATGAGTACAGCATGCCGCCGTGGCCCATCGCAATACCATCATCAATTGCAATGGTATTAAATTCTTTTGGCACACCACCCGCTTGAGTGATGGTTTCAGCCATCAATTCACTGAGTTGATTGAGGTGAACATGACCCGGCACAAATTGTGTGAACGAATTTACAACGGCGATAATCGGTTTGCCGAAATCAGAGTCTGTCATACCCGTTGCACGCCATAATGCACGAGCACCTGCGCGCTTTCGTCCTTCCGTAGTTGTTGCACTTCTTAATTTAGCCATAGTTACCTCAGTGTTTGCAGCGACCAGCATTTAGGACGCTGACTTCCTCATTCTTAAATTTTTATTGTTAATTAGCACATGCCTATTAACGCTGTTGATTTTTTATAACAAGTTACATTGCTTGTTGTTGTAAATTTTCCAATGTCACATTTTTAACATCCACCAGCTTATTAAGCTGCGTGGTTAATAAATAAATAGGTTTATCACTGTCGACTGTCATTGCGACATGGTATTGGCCATCATCCATATTGAGTTGAAAATGGGTTAAATCAAAGCCACGATGACGCACAACGCGTAAAAAGCGTTCAACAGCGATACTTTGACTCTTTAAAGATACGGTTAAACTGTGTTTCATTTTGCACTCTCCGTCATCATTTCATCATTTGCAGCACCTGGTGGAACCAATGGCCATACATTTTCTTTATCATCAATACAGGCATGAACAATATAAGGACCTTTACTGCTTATTAGCGCGCTAATAGCATCATCAACTTGATTTGCGTGGGTAATTGTTTGCCCTGGGATACCAAATACAGCAGCCAGTTGCACAAAATCCGGATTGTCTGATAAATCGGTTTCGCTGTAGCGCCCTTCAAAAAACAGCTCTTGCCATTGACGAACCATCCCCAAACGTTGGTTATCAAGTATGAGTATTTTTACAGGTAAATTGTTACGGCGGATAGTCGCAAGCTCTTGAATGTTCATCATGATAGAACCATCGCCAGATACCGTGATTACAAAGTCATCTGGACGCGCTACTTGCGCGCCTATGGCGGCGGGCAAACCAAAGCCCATTGTACCCGCGCCACCACTGCTTAAATGGTTACTTGGATGACTAAATTTCATATGCTGCGCCACCCACATTTGGTGCTGACCCACATCGCAACACACCACACCTGTTTTTGGCATACGCTTACTAAGTTGGTTAAGTAAATACGGGGCGAATACTTTATCGCCTGGGTAGTCATAACGCCATGCATGCTCAATGCTCATTGCTTTAGTGTGATCACGCCATGCTTGCTCAGTCACAAAACACTCAAGTTGCGGTAATGATGTTTTTAAATCTGCAATTAATGACGCTCTAGCGGGTTTACGCTTACCCACTTCAGCGGCATCGATATCTAAATGGATTACTTTTGCTTTGGCTGCAAATTTACCTAAATTACCCGTCACACGGTCATCAAAGCGTGCGCCTATGCATACCAACACGTCACATTCTTGTACTGCAAAGTTAGCCGCTTGCCCGCCATGCATCCCAAGCATGCCCAGTTCATATTCGTACTCAGGCAATACACTACCCAGTGCTTTTAAGGTTGATACTGCTGGCATTTGCGTTTTATTTAAAAATTGCATTAACTCATTTTGCGCACCCGCCGCTTGAACACCGCCGCCAACATAGGCAACGGGGCGTTTTGCTTCGCTTAATAGCTGATTAGCTATAGCAACTTGATTTAAATCTAGTTCTGGAAGGTAATCATCAGCTGCTAACCAAGGTTTGAATGGCACTTGCGCCATTTGAATATCTTTAGGGATATCAACTAACACCGGACCTGGACGGCCACTTTGTGCCAAATGCATTGCTTCTTGGAGTATTTCAGCTAAATCTTCAGGACGTTCCACCATGTAACTGTGTTTAGTACATGACAGTGACATGCCCAGCACGTCTATCTCTTGGAATGCATCTGAACCGATTGCGGCTGTTGGTACTTGACCTGTGATAGCAAGTAGCGGCACCGAGTCCATCATTGCATCAGCCAGGGCGGTAATTAAGTTAGTAGCACCAGGGCCGGAGGTCGCAAAACAAACCCCTAACTTACCCGTGCTGCGAGCAAACCCGACAGCAGCAAAACCAGCCCCTTGCTCATGGCGAGTCAAATAATGCTTCACTGGCGCGCCGTACAACGCATCGTAAATTGGCATGATGGCTCCACCTGGGTAACCAAACACTTCATTTACGCCATGCTTGGCTAATAAATCGATTGTTAACTCTGCGCCTGTCATTAAATAACCCTCATTCCTCAGTGACATTTTAAAGCTCAATAACCTGTTCTAAACCCTGAAACTAAAAAGCCCCCCGACTGTTAAGGCGGGGGGCTTTATCAATGCTTCACTTTCTTAAAGCACTAAGTAGCCCCCGCGGTAATAATAATCACCACGACGTTAATTAGGACTAGGTTTAGTGCGTTTGTAAGCATGTAATAAATACCAAAAATTTGTTGAATTAGGCAAGGGTATCAATTCCCCCGCTGTCTTTTTATATTAGTACCGCGATGAGCAGCTCAAGTCAACCTTAAAATCAATCCAAAAAAAAGAGGTTAACATCATTTAAAAGGTATAAAAATCCAACATAAACCAATAAGTAGATTTATTTTTCCCATATTCGAAAGTATTGATATTTCATACCCCGTTATAACCAATTAACGGTTTGATTAATTTTTGTGACTGTTTCAATAAATTATTCTTTTTAAGCGACTAAATCAGTCTAATTCAAAAAACCAGAAAAAATACCACACCAGCAGCAACGTCTTCAGGTAAAGAGTAGTTTCTCCTCAGCGTTTCTTAAGTCTAATTAATTAATATAGCGAGGTTATGTTTACAGAGTATTGCTATGTTAGATTTAATTAAAAGATTACCCTCGCTTAAAGTTACGACCAATAATAAACATGTCTATTTTCACTGTAGCGCTAACGTATTTATTATAGTGCTAGCTTGTTACTACTGTTTAGTGATCAACATACCTTTTATAGAAGGTGCATTTACGGCAATTACTGCTTTAAATTCATTTTCATGGTTATTTTTGCTGTCTGTACCACTTTTGTTAATGTGTTTGCTGGTGCTGTTTTTCTCACTGCTTTCCACTCGCTGGCTACTAAAGCCCGCCGCCTACATACTGTTAGTGATTTCTAGCGCCGCGCTATATGGCTCTGTTAATTACGGCGTGGTGTTTGATTATTCAATGATTCAAAACACTTTTGAAACCGACGGCAAAGAAGCAATGAGCTACTTAAATACCCAGCTCATTGGCTTTTTAATGTTGTTTTGCGCCATACCGCTATTTGTTTTGAATAAAGTGAAAATTAACTTCAATCGCCCACATCAAGAGCTACTCAGTCGTAGCAAGCTAGTTGCCGGCTGCTTAGTGCTCATCGCACTTGTGGTCGTTAATTTTTATGCTGATTACGCTGCAACTGGGCGTAATAATCGGATTCTGAAAAAAGAGCTCATTCCATTTCAATATTTAACGAGTAGCTATAAATATATCCGTGATCAATGGCTATACAAAGATATGCCATTTAAACAACTTGATACCAATCCACTATTAGTTAAACCAAGCCAAACACGCGTTACCGTCATTATGGTAGGCGAAACAGCCCGTGCTGAAAATTTTAGCTACCAAGGCTACCCTCGTAATACTAATCAATATACGCAACCGTTGGGCGTGCATTATTTTAATAATGTGGCTTCGTGTGGTACTGCTACCGCAGTGTCTGTTCCTTGTATGTTTTCAGCTCAGCCACACGCCACATTTTCTCGTCGCGACACTGACAACCAACAAAATATACTTGACCTAGCTCAAAGTGCCGGAGCAGATGTACTGTGGATTGATAATAACAGCGGCTGTAAAGAGGTATGCAACCGTGTTACTACAATCAACAATGAAGCAATTAAGACCCCTAATAATGCTGCTTTTTGTCAACAAGCACATTGTTACGATGAAGCGCTAATTGCACCTTTACGACGCAAATTGGCAAACCTTAGCCACGCTAATACCGTTATTGTATTGCATATGATGGGCTCACATGGACCTACGTATTTTCAGCGCTACCCTGAGCAATTTAAACAATTTACCCCCACTTGTGATCGCAGTGATATTCAAAACTGCTCTAGCACACAATTAACGAATACATACGACAACACCATTGCCTATAGCGATTACGTAAATAGCTTGGCCATCGCACAACTAAATGCACTCCCTGACAATATAGAAAAAAGCTTTTTATATATTTCTGATCATGGTGAGTCTCTAGGTGAAAATGGTGCGTATCTGCATGGTTTTCCATATAGCTTTGCCCCTAGCGGCCAAACTCATGTTCCTCTTTATATTTGGGCTGATAATACAAATCAAGGCATTACAAATACATGTATAGCGCAAGCAAACCCAGCGCAAAGCCTTTCTCATGACAATATTTTTCACACTTTAGTGAATTTAATCGGCATTAACACTCTCACTTACCAACAAAACTTAGATGTACTTGCCCATTGCCAGCCAATCACCCAACTTAAACATCACAGCGAAGTAATCTTATGAATAATAAAACAGTGATAAAACGCCACGGACTAATGCGCCTTATATTTACCTTACGCCATACTTTTAATGGCTTAAAGTGGATGAGTAAACACGAGGCCGCATTTCGCCAAGAGCTCATGCTATTTAGCCTGCTCGGACTGTACTTATGGCTTCAAACGATCCCGCTATCAGATAAGTTACTATTAGCTGCCAGCCTTTTATTTGTGTTGTTTGCCGAGCTCGTTAATACCGCTGTTGAAGTGGTAGTCGATCGCATTGGGACTGAGCACCATGAGCTGTCAGGACTCGCCAAAGACATCGCTTCTGCGAGTGTATTTATTGCCATGCTTATTTGCGCTGCAATTTGGTGGGCACTATTATGGGCTTAGTTAATCAAACCGCGTTTACAGCATTTAAAAATCGTCTTGGCCCATACTGGGTATTACTGGTGTTTTTTGCTTTATCGCTCTGTATCCTCACACTCGCTCGCTTTAGTCTGAGCATATGGCAAGGCGAAAGAGTTTTTAGCTCCCACGCGTGGATGTCTATTTTTATAGGTGGTTTACGGGTTGATATCGCGACCTTAAGTTATATTTTAATGCCTGCATTATTACTTATTATTGCCAGTACTTTATTCTCCAGAGAACATGTTATTCGCGTTATCATTAAATACTATTTAGTATTCATGGCCGCTTTATTAATCTTTTTTGAAGTGATCACACCAACCTTTATTAACGAATACGACTTACGTCCAAACCGCTTATTTATTGAGTACCTCATTTACCCTAAAGAAGTCTCAAAAATGATTTTTTCAGGTTATAAAATTGAAGTATTTATCACTTTACTCGTGTTGATTTTAGGCGTGAAGCTAGCCACTAAAATTTTTTCAAGTCAATGGCGTAGTCAAAGTAAACTCTCAGCTATAACGCATACACTCCTAATTGTAAGCTTATTGTGCTTAACAGTATTAGGTGCGCGAAACTCGTTAGGGCACCGCCCACTTAACCCTGCGATGGTCGCATTTTCCACTGATCATTTATTAAATGACCTGACATTAAACTCACTGTACAGCGTCGCCTTTGCAATTAAACAATTAGGCAATGAAAAATCCAGCCAAGATTACTACGGCACAATACCTGAACCAGAGTTACTCAATTTAGTCAGGGCAGCAATGCAAAACGAATCTGCATTATTTAACGATACAACAGCACCAACAAAAACCTTTCATAGCGCTAGCAACCAAGGCAAAGCAAAGAATTTGGTGATCATTTTACAAGAAAGTTTAGGTGCACGTTACGTGGGGACATTAGGTGGCTTACCACTGACACCAAATATTGACGCGCTCTATCAACAAGGTTGGGGGTTTGATAATTTGTACGCCACTGGCACTCGTTCCGTCAGAGGCATTGAAGCTGTGATCACCGGCTTTGTGCCAACCCCTTCACGTGCCGTTGTCAAATTGGATAAATCACAACGAGACTTTTTCACTATCGCTGATTTTCTTGCCAAGCGAGATTACCACACTCAGTTTATTTACGGCGGTGAAAGTCATTTCGATAATATGCAAAGCTTCTTTTTAGGTAATGGTTTTAAGCAGATTATTGATAGTGATGACTTTGCTAATATTGACTTTAATGGCTCGTGGGGTGCCTCAGATGAAGATCTATTTAACCAAGCCGATATAGAATTAAATAAATTGCAGCAACAAAATAAGCCATTTTTTAGTTTAATTTTTTCAAGCTCAAATCACAGCCCTTATGAATTCCCTGATGGTAAAATCACTTTATACGATAACCAAAAGCAAACCCGCAATAATGCCGCTAAATATGCAGATTACGCATTAGGCACTTTTATTGAAAAGGCAAAAAAATCACGCTACTGGGAAGATACCGTCTTTATTGTTATTGCTGATCATGACTCGCGTGTTTCTGGCGCAAGCCTTGTGCCTATCGATCACTTTCGTATTCCTGCAGTTATTTTTGGCAATGGCATTACCGCTAAACGCGACCACCAGCTAGCAAGTCAATTAGATATCCCGGTGACACTGCTATCACTTATTGGTGCCAGTGGTGAACACCCAATGATAGGTCATGATCTATCGCAAACAATGCACTCAGATAAACATCGCGCAATGATGCAGTACGATAAAAACTTTGCTTATATGCAAGGCAATAAAGTCGTCATATTACAACCACAAAAACCAGCTACAACGTACACTTACACACAAAATAAACTGGTGCCGACTAGCAATGATCCAATAATGGTCAAACAAGCGTTAGCTCACGCTAATTTAGGCAACCTTGCCTACCAAAAAGGTTGGTATCATTAATTTAAGCAGCTTGCTACAGTTACAAGCTAAAGATTATGTTTTATAAAAAGCTAACAGCATGAAAATACTAGTAATCGAAGATTCAGAGCCACTAAGGCGCAGCCTCCTCGTGGGGCTAAACAATTTAGGCTTTACCGTGGATGAAAGCGGCGATGGCTCTGAGGGTTTGAGTATGGCGCTATCGGGGGATTATGATTTAATCATACTCGATTTAATGCTACCCAGTGTTGATGGTATGAGCATATTACAAGCGCTAAGAAGTACGCCCAGCCAAACACGGGTATTAATTCTCTCAGCACGTAGTGAAGCGCACGATAAAATAAATGGCTTAATGAAAGGCGCTGATGATTACCTCACTAAGCCATTCTCGTTTGAAGAGCTGCATGCTCGAGTGCTTGCGTTGTCACGTAGAGGGCAACTACAAAGCCAACAAAATACATTACGTGTTGGTGACTGCGTATTAGACTTGAGTTTAAAAACGTTTAATTATCAGCAGCAGTCAGTCAATATCACTCGTAATGAATACAAAATTATCGAGTGTTTATTTAGCGCAAAAGACAGAGTCCTTGGGCTTGAAATGATCAGCGAAGCCGTCGTTGGGCAGTTTGATATGCTCTCAAAAAACGCACTAGAAGCGCATATTTCAGCAGTTCGTAAAAAAGTGCGTTTATTAGGCGGCGAACTACCAATAAAAAATAAACGTGGATTTGGCTATGTCGCTTCAGAAAATTAAAATTCATTCAATTAAACGTAAACTCGTAAATAATATCAGTGCGGTTATATCCGTTATTTTAGTCACTATTTTTTTAACCGTGGACTTAAGCGTTGATGGCTGGGTTGAAGATCAATTTAATCAATCTCTTTCAAATAAATCGAACTATTTAAAAACATTGGTTGAGGACGATAACGGCATATTGGAGTTTGATTTTGCAGGTGAGTTTATGTCTGAATACGAGCAAGCTAATGCCACAGAGTTTTATCAACTATGGCATGAGCAACGCACTTTTGAAAAGTCAGATTCATTAGCGTTATACCCATCCGTTGAACTGCCTAATTTAGACATTCCAATCAACGAGTTTAAAATTATTGATTACGTATTACCTAATGGTGAAAGCGGCCGCGCCATGATCAGCCATTTTATTGCTCAAAAAGATGATAAACACCCCCAAGATAATAATCACTTTATGACAATGACATTAACGATTGCAGCCCCTACCGCCGCTTTAAATAAAGTACTGATTATTATTGATGTGGTGTTTGTACTCACCTGTATTATTGCTGTTTTTGGGGTGCGCTATTTAGTCACGCGCATTGTAAGTCGAGGGCTTTATCCGCTAAATAACTTAAATGAACAAATTAAGTTATTGGATATTACTGGTGTATCGCAAACAATAAAAAGTGATTTTCCTGTAGAGGAAATTGAGCCGATACGTAACGAGCTCAATAAATTTATTACCACCAACCAGCAGCTGTATCAAAATGAAAAACGCCTCACAAGCGATATAGCCCACGAGTTAAAAACACCTATTGCTGAATTAATAAGCTTATCTGAAGTCGCACTGCGTTATCCTAACGATGAACGAATTAGTGCCACTTATACCAGTGACATACTGGCTATTTCGGTGCGAATGAAAGCCATTGTAAATAACTTATTGTTATTACAACGCGCTGGAAGCAGTTCGATAGAACTAACCAAAGAAATCATCATTCTGGCTGATTTTATTCAACAAACCTGTAACGAATTAGATTTTAAACACCCAAACATTAAGCAGCGTTTAAATCTTACAATTGTACCGACAGCTCGCGTTATCGCTGATCGGTTTTGTTTGCATACTATTTTATTAAACCTACTCGATAATGCCTTATTCTATGGCCTAACCACTGATCCAATCAACTTACACGTTGAGCAATCACCTGCTAATACAACAATCACCTTATGTAATACCTTGGCAACACCTTTAACGGCTCAGCAGCTTGAAGCTATTTTTGATCCCTTATACCAACTTGACAGCTCAAGAACAAATAACCAACGCCATGGCTTAGGATTAGCGATAGTTAAAAGTATTTGCACGCTTAATAAATTTACTATCAAAGCAGAAAATAAACCAGACTCCCGCTTAGCCCTAATTTTAATATTACCCAATTAAACATATTGGTTTAAGATGAACGCATACCTAAACAATAAGGACAATTATGAATTTTACACAGCGTATTAGCAGCTACTTTATTTTATCTCTTTTACTGTGTGCCAGTTTTGCCAGCCATAGTGAGCCAGGCCTTTGGAAAATAGAAAAAAACGGCATTAACTCTTACCTTTTTGGCACCGTGCATGTAGGTGACACCTCCATGAAAGGACTTCCTAAAAAAGTTATCAAAGCAATTGATGCCAGCGAAAAAGTAATTGTAGAAGTTGATATCAGCGCCATTAGTCCAATCGAAATGCAGCGCCGTTCAATGCCTTTTATGATGCTTAAAAATGGTAAAACACTACAGTCAGAGCTCTCTGAACATAACTACAAAAAGCTCAAAGAATACTTCGCCGAAAAGTCGATTGATATTGCGATGTTTAACAACTTAGCACCGTGGGCCGTTATGGTCACTATGATGCAAATTGAATTTCAAAATGCTGGATTCTCAGATCAAAATGGCATTGACAAGCAAGTACTCGCTTACTCTAAAAGCAATGGTATTACTATTGGTGAGCTAGAAACCCTTGAGTATCAGATGGAAATGTTTAATCATATGTCTTTATTAAGCAATGAAATGATTGAAGAAACATTTGAGCAACTCGCTGATGTTGAAACTTACTTTATTACCCTAGTAAATGCGTGGAAAAACGGCGATATGGCAACGTTAACCAAGTATTACAATGAAAGCTTTGATGACAGCAGCTACGGCGAAATCAGTGAACAGGTCATGCTCATTGAGCGTAACAACAACTGGGTGAAGGAACTCACTCCTCGCATTGGTAAAGAAAAGCTATTCATTGCAGTCGGCGCACTGCATTTACCAGAGCAACACGGTTTATTAAAGCAATTTAAAGATCACGGTTTTACCGTCACTCGACTGTAATCAACCACCATTAAAACCAGCTGAGTAATACCAGCTGGTTATTAAGGATAACGATGAAACGTTTTAAATTCACAATTTCATACTTTGTATTAGCCTTACTTTTAAGCGCTGTTTACTATTACCAAGAAGGCAGCTTCAACCTAAGTGGAACATTAATTTTCGCCTCTATTATTCTTGTTATGGAAGTAAGCGTTTATTTTACGATCAAACTTTATAAAAAATATAAAAAGCCCTTAATAGCAGAAGCCTAACACTATAAGTGGTACTTAATATTTGTCCTTTTAACTTTTACATGGTGATTTACATAAATTACCATGTCAGCGCCTATTATTATATTTAGAGCTGTAACACAGCTGATCCTCTCATCAAGCCCCAAACATAGTTTGTTTATATTATAAATACGATATTTAGGATGGATGTCATCTTAGTGTTATTTGGGCTAAAAATTATCTCTTTTTATCACTACTCGCTCATCGTTCATCGTTCATCGTTCATCGTTCATCGTTCATTAAATGAGTAAATATCATTGAAAACCCTAAATTACATGCATGAAAATCACTGCATGATTGCATCTTTAATTTTTTAATGAGTAGTTCAAGTTCTATGCGATTCGCTCGCTGCTTTCTGTTTAGACTTTCACAGTAACTTCTTGTGAAGCTATTTGTTTTTCATACTAATTAAAAACCAGTAAAAAATATAAAAAATACAACCTTTAGGGTGGATGTCTTCTGAATAAGTATTCTGAGTATTAGTACTGTATTTACCAGAGTAACACGATTTATTAAAGCAATTTAAAGACTACGGTTTTACAGTAACTCACCTGTGAATAAACAATCCAACCGCTTGGCTAGTAATAGCCAGGCGGGCTGCTTTAACTTCAATAACGATTTGGTTGCATATTTAAACATACCAATAACAAGCGCTGAATAAGTTCTTAAAAAGAGTAATTTTACACCTAGAGCCGCTTATTAGGCGCTTTTGATTAATGTAAGGAATTTATTACTTTGAACTATTTTACCAATTAAGTTTTGTACAGCGGGCATTAAAGCTTGAGCGGTTTGATTACAAGCAGTTTCACCATAAAAACTACTAGTAAATTCATAATTTTCAACGACAGATAATGATTGCCCGTTTGATGAGTTAATTGTTACTGCTATATTCCACTTACCAGATGCCGATGAAAAGTCAATTGAATCAAGCGTACCTGTTAATGTAACTGGTGCCTCCGCAGCATATAGATCTGCCATTTTTAGTTCATCTACAAATGCTTTTCGAATGAAGCCTTCAAAAGTTTGACCATCAGGGGTTTTGATAGGACCAACGCCGCGACACATAATACTCGTCTGGCTTTTCTCTGCGCTATTAAATTCACCGATTTGTAATTTAGAGCCCTTAGCTTGTTTGAGTGTTGTAATATTATCAACAGATACCGCGTAACGATCAACTGAATATGTTGAACACCCTGACATAGTTAATGCAACTACTGCAACCACACAAATTTTCTTTAACATTTTATTTCCTTTTTAAGATAAACACTGATTGAGAACGCCTTGGCGTCTAACGAGCCTGTAGAATAACTCGTTTTTATTTTATTTTTATTGATGTTTCAATCATAGCTGATTTCCTATTTTAATTCAATCGGTTACTTTGATTCCCCTAAAATATAAAAAGATAACTTGGTGTTGTTTTAATGGGAGTCTTGGAAGGGATTGCAGGTGTGTGAGTGGCTTATTTGAGGTGATGTAATCCCCTGCCACCGAACACAGTTGTAGGATTATCGGTGCGTTAATCATTCTGGGTAAAAGCATCGTTACTTGACCGCGATAATCAACAGTAAGAAGCCAAAGGAAAACCCCATAATACCATTATCAGATCGCTGGCATTAAAGTTGATAAGGATCCTATTTAGGTGCTGGAAACACATGCGACCTACGATGAATCAAATTACCTAACAACAGCATTGGAAAGTGAATTTAAGTGCTGACTGTCCTCCTCAGGACGCGTTGTTATATTTTCATATGCAAATCAACCATTAGTTAATGCACTGACAATAACACCTGAAATTATTGATGTGACCGAAGGGTAGCGTTCAAAGATCTGTGTCATTTCATAAACTGATAAAAACAGGAATGACACATGACAATCAATTCAACTTCGAAGATGCAGTTAAGGCACTTCAATCAGATAAAAAACTTAATGGTAAAGATGGTGTGCTCACATCACTTATCAAACAGCTAACCGAGTCAGCACTTAAGGCTGAGCTTGAACAGCATATTTAGGGGAATAGACAATTGTGTATGTTGTAAATACAATAATTTAAATATATCACTTCGCTGCTCAAGCGTTGACTTAATAAGTTGTTGCTGTAACTGCCCATCAACAACATAGCCGTAATGACTAATAAGGTCAGGAATTTCATCAAGACGATTAACAACAAAAATCATCGTCATGGTCGTGCTTAGTTCAGTGAGTATATCGTTTAACTTGGCCACGCTATCAACATCTAAACCATCAAAGGGTTCATCTAATACTATGATTTCTGGGCGGCTACTTAATGCTTTTATTAGCATTAATTTTCGTGTTTCACCTGTTGAAAGTGCGCGTAAACGTTCACTTAGTAATGCCTGAAAATTAAATAACTCTATTAACCTTCCAGATAAGGCTGAATCAAAACAGTCTGCATCATGCTGTTGATAAATAAGATCACAGACTAACGTAGCGGCTATTTTACCGTCAATTATATCATCTTGATCGGTTAGCAATTGTGCATTAATGAGTTGCTGTAATTGCGGATTTTCCGGCGCCATTACCACCTAATAATACCCAATGTTCACCACTGTTTACTTGCCAGCTTATATCTTTAAGCAGGTAACCATCTCGCTCTTCAGCGCCTAACCGAGCTGTAATATTTTGCAGTTGAATTGATTGCACTAAACGATCCTCTACGTTATTTAACCTGCAAATACATGACTTTGATAAAGATAACTACTGATGGTAAAAATTAATTTAAACCTTTTTAAACGTCACTGCGTCTAACTTATAAACCAACTAATAATGAGCAATACTATGAACAATTTTTTACTTTTCACAGCCGCCAGTGCACTATTCACAACCAGTGTTTTTGCTCATGCTGAGCCACATATTGAGCAAACATTTAATATTTCAGGGCAACAGCAGTTGGATATTAACGTCCCTGTTGGCAGTTTAGAACTGACGACTCACCAAGGCTCTAATGTTAAAGTATCCATAGAGTTTAAAGCTAAAAACAATAACGGATTCAAATCTGAGATTGATCTTGAAAGTATCACGTTAGATCATCAACAAAACGCCAATAAATTAAGCCTAAATGTAGATAATGACGACATCCAACAAAAGTGGGTTGTTAGTTTACCAACGAGCATGGCTATTGATTTAGAGCTTGGCGTGGGCGATATTGAAGTCAATGATTTTGCTAACTCAGCCGATATTGACGTAGGTGTTGGTGCGGTGCGTATTCGCAGCGAACTTGATGATTACAAACGTATTGAACTTGATAGTGGTGTGGGCGACACGCGTGTATCTGGCATGAAAAATGATGCTCAGCATACCCGTAAAATGGTAAGTTCTGAAACACTATACAGTGGTAATGGTCAATATTCTATTAATGTTGAAGTGGGCGTAGGTGATATTAAAATCACTCGCTAACCTTGTCAGCAAATAAATAGTTTAGCCCTTAACAGCTTCAATAAGGGCTTTTTTAATATACTCAGCATTAATCGGTTTATATACATGATTATTGACGCCTAATTCGTAGGTCTTCTCTAAATCGGCGGTTGAGGTATTTGCAGTGACGACAATAATAGGCACTTGCGATTTTAATTCTTGACGAATAACCTTAATCGCCTGAAAACCATCCATTACAGGCATATTTAAGTCCATAAAAATTAAATCGTACTGAGATTCAGTTACTTTATCCGTTGCAATTAAACCATTTTCAGCCATGTCATAAGTGTAATTTAACTCTGCCAAAATACGCCCTAATATCATTGCATTAAGTGGGTTATCTTCAACAACTAGGCAATGTAAATTTACTGGTAATTGAGTTTCATCACCGGCATTTGCGACTTTAACAGGTAACACCACATGCACTTTTGCACCGTAAGGTTTGTTACTTAAAAATTCGATATCTCCTTGCTGTGCCGAAACTATATTCTGCACGCGAGCGAGCCCCATTTGCAGGCCTTGAAAGTGATTTTGTTGCGTCTCATTTTGTAAAAAAAACTCTGGTGAATCCCCTAAAAATCCCGCCCCGGTATCACTTACTGTTAAATGCAGTTGCTGCATTTTATGTATGGATGCAGATACCGTTATATTGCCTTTATCTGTAAATTTAATCGCATTGCTCAGTAACTCGCCAACCAATTGCTGCAAACGGGGATGATCCAACTCCACATCACAGTCAAGCTCTGGCGATAAATTTATAAATAAAGCGAGTTGCTTTTGTGTGCAAGCAAATTGATACGAATTAACCACCGACTGTAAGCTATCTAATATATTCGCACGAGACAATTTGAGTTGCCACAAACCTTTATTTATCAACTGGGCTTCATGTAACTCATCTAACATATTGATAAGGCGATTAGCGCAATATTGCGCTTGTTGTTTTACAGCCTGTTGCGCTGTGTTAACTTCTAGCTC
Source organism: Pseudoalteromonas sp. NEC-BIFX-2020_015 (assembly GCF_012952265.1). Taxonomy (NCBI): domain Bacteria; kingdom Pseudomonadati; phylum Pseudomonadota; class Gammaproteobacteria; order Alteromonadales; family Pseudoalteromonadaceae; genus Pseudoalteromonas; species Pseudoalteromonas sp. NEC-BIFX-2020_015. Next base: position 35,409 of record NZ_JABCJL010000005.1, on the reverse strand, counting down.
ATCAATTGCATGCATCAACCCTTGTAATGGGGTTCTAAATTCATGACTGGTACGCGCAATGAACCGTTCCTTGTTTTGGCTGATTTGTTCTGCATATTTTTTTTGTTGTTGGTATTTAGTTAATGTTGCGATTATTTGACGTTCCATTGGCTGAAAAATAAATTTCAATTCAATCATCAATAGCAGTAATGTTAGTAGCCAAAAAGAGAGCTCTAAATAAGATATTAGCGCTACTTTGTGAGTCGTTTGTTGCTCAAACAAAGTAACTGCGTCGTCTAGTTTAGTTAGTAGTAATTCAGCTTCATCAAGACTAAAAATATGCAGATTAGCAATATTCGATTCTGACTGTTTTAATATTTGTTGCGCAGTAAGAATATACTGCTCACTTTGTATTGCGAGCATATCAGGCATCGAAAAATAATGATCTTCCAACTCTGTATTTAGATAAAGATAATGACCTTGCTGATCTTGTTTCGTTAAAAATTGGTGACCTTGCTGAAACTCAGTAACTGCATTTTCAAGGGCCTCTTTGTATTTGGGATGCTGTTGTAGCTTATGACTGTCATTTATTATATTGCTATACCAAGCAATTTTTTGTGAGAGCATACGCTGTTTACCTGCAATGTTAATCACCAGTGATTCATCTTTTTGTATTGCAAATAAATACTGCATCAGCAATGCGGCTGCAGTACTGAGTATAGCTATCGCTAGTAATGCCCAGCGGTAACGTGATCGAATATTAGCAATTATCTGTAACATTACGGGCTCATCTCTTTTTGTCTAAGTGTAGACTACCAATGATAAACAACCACCATTTTACTGTGTATTGTCACTTTAAAGCCTTCCCTTAAAGTGACGCAAATGTTTTAAATTAGCGGTTCTCTAAACGATTATAATCAAACAGTCCATATTCAATCCCTCGATATTGTTTTGCTACTTTGTGCAAAATATCACTGTACAGCCAAAACTCAGGGTTGGTACGACGAATTCCAAACCGGCTTTTTAAAGAGCGATAGTCAGCCTCAACTTGCATCATTGGGAGTAACTGCGCAAATTCAGTCACTTGGTCTTGGTTATTCAAATACCAAATTGCTTCAGGGTAATCACCAATAAAACCAGGCACAATTGTTATTGTGTCTTCGGCAAATGCACGTTGTCCATCTTCATTCAATAAACTCGATATATTAAAGTGTGCATTGTGGTGAATCAAAGTATACGCTTGATGCTCGCCATCTGTTTCTTTTACTAAAACATATGAGACTTGTGGTAATAAATTAATTGCTTTAGCCGGCATTGCGTTCAATTGTTGTAATGGCTCTGGAACTTGGGTGTAATCAAACCGAGGGCTTAATATTGGCTTTAAGGTACTTTTAATTAGCTTATATAATTCATGTTGTTGATCGTTTGTGTTGTACGTAATACCCGTTGGCTGACTAAACTCATCGCCACTTTTAAAGAAGTTAGTTAAACTTGTTGGCGATTTACGATACCAATTAGCTTTTAATTCTTGGCGCTGTTGTTTAGGTAATAATGCTAGAAAGTTTTGCTCTCCCTCTAGGCGTAAAAAGTCCATATACAAGCGAGTAAGCAATTGATGACCAACATTTCCATATACATCAAAGCCTGCAACTAACAAGTAATGAATACGTTCAAATAACGCATAATCAAGCACCCACATTGTTTTTGGTTCTTGCCCTATTAAACCTTTAACGACGGTCGCACTATCGAAATGACGAAAAATTGTTAATGCAGCATTGTTATTGGTATTTTCACCACGCCACAGTAGATCGGTCGTTAAATGTTCGCCATTTTTAAACATTTTATTTGCTAATTTAACCTTTGCTTCTAAGTAAGTACTCTGGCGGTTCGCGTATTTAACCCAACTTGAAATTGGTAATGCATTACTTTCTTCAGCTGCAGGCAGTGCAAGCGCATCTTCATGCTGTAGCAGCATGTGCCCAACCTCTGGCGTGGCAACTTTATCAGGATCTGCAAACGCGACCCAAAAATGATCGTTAATAACATTTAACGCTATTTGACCACGACATACAGGCCCTTTAATAAATCCCATTATAATAAGTTCAGCTTCATCAAGCATAAACTGGTATTTAGATTTCACAGGCATTACAGCAAATACTTTAAACGGGTTTGATGCGATCTCAGGTTTATAACTAGGCATTGCTGTTACGGTATAATCAGGTTCAATAAACTGCGTATATAAACGGGCAAGCTTTGCGTCATCTAATGCTAAAGGTAAATGGGTTTTTGCTAGAATAGTTGATCGCTCGTGCATTAAACGGTAATAAACGCGATCTACTTTAGGGTCATCGTAGGGGCGACGTGTACTAATCAATTTAATATCTTCACCCGGCGGGGTACTGGAACGCACTAACTTAAAAAAACTTTTATTGTCGTCTTTACTGAAGTAAATATTTGCTAAATACCAGTGTTCAAAAATATAACGCGCAGTCAGTTGGTACTTTAAACTATCTTGGTTTAAAAACTGTTCCCACCGTAAAACCTGCGCTAGCGCTACTTTATCCGGCGCTGGGATATGCGCTACTTTTCCGCCTTCTTTTAGCCACTTTTCTAAGTGTTTAAATTCAGTTTGCGTTATCCCTGGTAATCCATAAGGCATACCAGCATGAGGTTGAGCTTTTGCAAAACGATCAAACTCGCCCATTGTCGTACAGCTCTGTTTGCGATCAAGAGAAAAATCAAATTCCTTACCTAGTACTCCTTCTTTCGGTAACGGTGAGCTCATTTTTAAAAGCAAACTATTATACAGCACACTCCCCGCTAAGTTGGCTTGCTCAGTTTGCGCACGCTCGTTCAATACAGGGGTAAAGTTTTGTTCACGCCACTGCTGCGTATCCGTTGCATCAAAAAGCAATCGACTTGGGTTCAAGGCTAATAAACGCGTGCCATCGTAAACAAGGTCTTTACTTAAGCCTCTATCAATACCTTCTGGCGATGAAAGTTTTAATTGGCAAGGCGCATCATAACAACCATGGCACACTACGCAGCGCGTATCTAATAACGGTTTTACATGCTGCAGAAATTCAGCTCCGCTGCCTGTGTTATGTGCAACTATTCGTGGTTGAATCTGTTCTTGGCCAAATATTTCATCGTAATGCGCAGCGCCTAAATAGGCGCAGCCACTCATTACTATTACCAAAAAGCTTACTAATAGAGACTTCTTCATTTTTTACTCGTCCTCATCCCCAAGATCAAACGTCGGCATCATATCCATTTGCGGTGATACAAATGTTTGCCCTGAATCCGTATCAAGCATCGCGCTCAATAGTGGACCGTGCGTTAACGTTAATTGGGCTTGATGTTCGTGGTTAAGTAAGTCTAAAAATAAAGGCGAGCTTGCCTCTAGTTGATAATCAGTAATGCTAATGCCAATACTGCTGTCTTCGCCCGGGTTTTGACACAGCTGGGCTAATACTGTTTCGTCTAATACCACTGTTAACAGTAAGTCGGGGGTTTCTAAATCGCGTGAATTTAACGTGTCATCAAAAAGGAATAACGGGAGGGTTAAATTACTGTTTTGCTCAAGTTCCATGCTCTGCTCTCAAATACTAAAATCGTTGATATGCCAGCATTATAGCAAAAATAATTTATTTAAAGTAAAACTGGCTTTCGATAAAGGAGCCAGTTTTATTTGTTATTGCGCGGTGCTTACCATGGCAAGGTCTCACCATTTGAGTGCCAAAAGCCTCCCGTATTCGTTATGTTTAATTCATTAATCCGCAGTATTAAACGCCCTGCTGCATCCTCAGGAGAAATATCACCTGCAAAATTAACCATTTGTGTTTGTACAAAACCGGGATGAAATAGCCCAACGGCAATTTGTTTGCCTTTCAATTCATGCGCCAAGCTTACTGATGCAGCATTTAGTGCAGCCTTTGACATTCGATAACCTATGTAACCACCCGAGCCGTTATCAGCAATTGAGCCCATACGACTGGTTATCATCGCTACTTTTGCATCAACACTAAGGCAATTAAGCAACGCATGAGTTACTCTGATTGGTGCAACTGCATTTATCGCTATTTGTTGGTTAATTGTATCAAAATCAATATCAGCCAGAGTTTCATTGTGGAAAACACCTGCATTATTTATCAACACATCAACTTTTTGGCCCTCTAGTTGGTTGCCAAGCGTTTCTATATCAGCTGAATTAGCAACATCTATATTACTGATCACATTTACACCCAAAGCTTTAAGCTCGGCAGTTGGGCTTCGGACCACGGCTGTTACTGCATACCCGAGTGCCAAATATTGCTGACATAAATTAAGACCTATACCACGGTTTGCGCCTGTGATTACTACGTGCTTTGTCATACGTTTGCTCCAATAAACAATCAATAGGTAAGACTTTGGGGCAAATATAAATAAAAAAAGCACCATGGTACTTTTTAATAAATTAGATGAGGGTCTACTTACCCTTCTGGATTAAAATTAGTTCAATCTAGGCAGAACACTTCGGACTGCCCATGTTGGCATTTATGCTACGTCGCCTATTTCTGGCGAGCAACCACACTATATAGGCTCGACCTTACCTAAATAGCAAATATACAGCTGCAAATTTAACCTCGGAATATAAACAGATCCTACCGTTACTTTATATCATCCGTAGTGGAGGTAATAATCGAAAACACTGCCCCTTGCGGATCTGTGATCACACTAAACCGACCAACGTCAGGAATATCTGTCGGTGGTACACATATTTCTCCTCCGAGTTGCTGTGCGTTTAATGCATAGCTATCACAGTCATCTACAGCTAAATAAATCATCCAGTGCGCTGGAATTTCCGCAGGCCATTCGTCTGTCATTTCAAGCATACCAGCTACAGGCTTACCATCGACTTTAAACAAAGTATAATCCATGTTTTCCATAGGTGTTATTTCACTTTCCCAGCCTAATAATTGACAATAAAAAGCGCGACTTTTTTCACTATTTCTAGTGGCTAATTCATGCCAATATGGCGTATTTAATTCACCTAATCGCTTACTCCCTTTATGCTGATTACCTTGCCAAAGAGCAAAAAGCGCACCTCCGGGCTCGTTTAATAGCACCATACGGCCAGCATCCATTACATCATGGGGACCAGCAATAATTTCTGCACCGAGTAACTTTGCTTGCTCTGCCACGCTATCAATATTATCGACGGCTATATACGCCAACCAATGGCTTGGTATATCTGATTGGGCTTGATCCACAGGCATTTGGTACATTGCAGCCACGTCATCACCTTGCTTTTGTAGCATGGTGTAATAAAGATCGTCGCCTATAGGTTGATCATCTGCTCCCCAGCCAAATAGCTCAGTGTAAAATGCTTTACCGTTCTTCCAATCAGATGTGCACAATTCTGACCAACAGAAAACACCGTGTGGATGGTTTGTTATTTTATCGCTCATAGTTTTCTCACTCGTGTTATACATATATTAAAGTTAAAGGAGAAAGCTATATTTGCCAACTTTTTATCACCTTTCCTATTTCGCCACTTTAATAGCCACGACATAAACACACAATTAATTATATTAATCACAACAGTTTAGTAAGAAACATTAGAATTAAATTAGTTTCACCTCATTTTCTGCGTAATTATCGAGATTGATAAAATAAGTAAATGAATGTATAAATACGAACGATTTTTACTACCCATAACAAATAGCGGAATTATTGTGACCTTTAAATATTATTTACCTTTTCTATTAACGCCTTTAGCTACACTTGCTAATCCTCAAACAGATATTGAACGGATCACAGTATCAACAACACGTAGTACGGCACCGGTAAGTACCGTTCCTGCTACCATTAATGTTATTAGCAGTGAAGATATTGCAAAACAACTTGCGCATACCCAAGATTTATCACAAATTCTAGGTAATTTGTTACCTAGTTTTTCACCAAGTCGCCAAAAAATGACTTCTTCTGGTGAGACATTGCGTGGCCGTGAACCGCTCTACATGATTGATGGCGTACCTCAATCAAACCCCCTAAGAAATGGTTCGCGTGATGGTAATACTATTGATCCTGCGATGATAGAACGTATTGAGGTGATAAGCGGTGCCAATGCAATTCAAGGTATGGGTGCCAGCGGCGGTATTATTAATATCATTACTAAAACACCTGGTGAAAATAACCATCATGTGAGCGCAGGCTTTAGCGCGCCAACCGCAGGGGGAAATGATACACAAAGTTATAAAGCGAGTTATATATTTAGCCAAGAAAAAGATGATCTTAGTATCGTTGCGGGCATTTCAACGCGTAGTACCGGCATGTATCGTGACGGTCACGGTGATTTTGTCGGTGTTGATGGCACGCAAGGTGATACTCAAGACTCAACTAGCCTAGATGTGTTTTTTAAAGCTAAATACCAGTTAGATAATGAGCAAAGCATACACGCAATGCTCAACCACTATAAAATTGAAGGCAAGGGAAATTATGCCGCCATTAAAGGTGATCCCGCTAGCAATCTCCCTACTAGCGCTAAAAAAGGTAATGTTGCGGGTAATACGCCGCGTAACCGTGTAACCACAGCCACTGTTGACTATACCCATAATAATTTGGCAAACGGTCAGCTATCTGTCCAAGTGTTTATGCAAGACTTTGCCGCTATGTATGGCGGCGGTATTTTTGCGACTTTCCAAGATCCAGATTACATTAGTGAACTTTTTGACCAATCGCAAAATAAATCACAAAAATTTGGTAGCCGATTCACGTATGCTAAAGATAATTTAGTTGGCAGCAATTTTGATCTTGTTACTGGCCTTGACTTACTTAACGATGAAACCTATCAGGAGCTGGCACAAACAGGCCGTAATTGGGTACCTGAAACCAAATTTACTAATGCAGCGCCTTTCGCGCAATTGCGCTTTGATGGATTTGAAGATTGGACCCTTAACCTTGGCGCACGTTACGAATATGGAAAGTTGAAAATTAATGACTTCACGACCCTAGCCTCATACGGTAGCCAGTTTGTAGAAGGTGGTGACCCTAGTTTTAACGAGTTATTGGGTAACCTTGGTGTGGTTTATAAAGTTACTGATGATTTACGCCTATACGCCAGTTACAGCGAAGGCTTTAGCATGGCTGATGTAGGGCGAGTACTGCGTAGCATTAGCCAACCTGGTTTATCTGTAGAAAGTTTTTTAAACCTTGAACCTGTTATTTCCGATAATCGTGAAATTGGTTTTGAATATTCAAATGATTTATTAAACTTCAAAGCCAGCTATTTTGAGTCGACCTCTAAATTAGGGGCCCGCTTACAACCTAACGCAGATGGTATTTACAGTGTAAAACGTGAGCGGACTGAAATATCAGGCTTCGAGCTTAATGCCCAGTACTACTTAAATGACACCACTACATTTGGGACTAGCTTTGCTGATACGCAAGGTCAATATGATGGTGATGGCGATAATAAAGTAGAAAGCGATTTAGGCGGCAGTAACATTTCACCAACACGTTTAAATTTTTATTGGCAGCAACAATGGTCAAATAATATTGATAGTCGCTTACAAGTGAGCACCTTATTCGATCGTGACTTTAATACCGGCGGTGAGTTTGATGGTTACACAACACTAGACTTGTCTGTTAACTATCAAACTGAGCAATTCGGCGCATTTAGTGTGGGTATTGATAACCTTACTGATGAGTTTTATATAACCTATTATGGTCAAACAAATCCATCTGCAACACGTTACTTCTCAGGAACTGGACGTGTTATCAGCGTAAACTGGCAGCTTGGTTTTTAAGCATATACATAACTACTAAATATTAAAAAGAGCACTGCGGTGCTCTTTTTTTGATAAATCATAATCTAAAGGTTTAACGCTTTATCTCCTTCGGATTTTGTAAAATTAAATCCGAGCTACCAAACAAAAAATCACATCATCATAACTAATGATTTACCGCTTACAGCTCAAACCGCAGACATAAAAAAACCACCAAAGTGACCTTGTTCTAACTTTATGTCTTATTTTCGGGTTTCGTAGAACTTAACCCAAGCACCGCAGCAATAAAGTTAACGCCGAGCGGCTTAAAACTTACCGCTTACAGCTCAAATCGCAGCCATTAAAAAAGGTCACCGAAGTGACCTTTTTTTAATAATTAACTTAAACGTTAATTATTACTCTACGATAGTTGCTACAACACCAGCACCTACAGTACGGCCACCTTCACGGATAGCAAAACGAAGACCTTCATCCATCGCGATTGGCGAGATTAGAGTTACAGTCATCTTGATGTTATCACCAGGCATTACCATTTCTACGCCATCTGGTAACTGTACGTCACCAGTTACGTCAGTTGTACGGAAGTAGAACTGTGGACGGTAACCTTTGAAGAATGGAGTATGACGACCACCTTCATCTTTCGAAAGTACGTATACTTCTGAAGTGAATGTTGTATGCGGGTTGATTGAACCAGGCTTAGCTAGTACTTGACCACGTTCAACGTCTTCACGTTTAGTACCACGTAGAAGTGCGCCGATGTTTTCGCCAGCACGACCTTCGTCAAGAAGCTTACGGAACATTTCAACACCAGTACAAGTAGAACGAGTTGTATCATTGATACCAACAATTTCTACTTCGTCATTGATGCGGATGATACCAGCTTCAACACGACCAGTTACAACAGTACCACGACCCTGGATTGAGAAAACGTCTTCGATAGGCATGATGAATGGCTTATCGATGTCACGCTCTGGCTCTGGGATGTAAGTATCAAGTGCTTCTGCAAGCTCAACGATCTTATCTTCCCACTCTTTCTCGCCTTCTAACGCTTTAAGCGCAGAACCAGCGATTAGAGGTAAGTCATCACCTGGGAAATCGTATTCTGAAAGAAGTTCACGAACTTCCATTTCTACTAGTTCAAGTAGCTCTTCGTCATCAACCATGTCACATTTGTTCATGAACACGATGATGTAAGGAACGCCAACTTGACGAGAAAGAAGGATGTGCTCACGCGTTTGTGGCATAGGGCCATCAGTCGCAGCAACTACTAAGATAGCGCCATCCATTTGAGCAGCACCAGTGATCATGTTTTTAACATAATCGGCGTGACCAGGACAATCTACGTGTGCGTAGTGACGTGAAGGAGTGTCATATTCAACGTGAGACGTTGAAATAGTGATACCACGTTCGCGCTCTTCAGGAGCGTTATCGATTGATGCGAAATCTTTAGCAACACCGCCGTATACTTTTGCAAGTACGTTAGTGATTGCTGCAGTTAGTGTAGTTTTACCGTGGTCAACGTGGCCGATTGTACCAACGTTTACGTGCGGTTTTACGCGTTCAAACTTTTCTTTTGCCATCTTAAAAAATTCCTATAAAGAAATTAAAGGTCCAGTCCATTTTGGACTAAACCGAGCTAAAAATTACTTAACAGCGAGCTGCAATTATTTTATCTGCAACATTTTTTGAGGCTTCAGCGTACTTCAAAAACTCCATAGAGTATGAGGCACGGCCCTGTGTTGCAGATCGTAGATCAGTAGCATAACCAAACATTTCAGAAAGCGGAACCTGGGCGTTAACTAATTTTAGTCCACCTAGCGCATCTTCCATGCCTTCGATCATGCCGCGACGACGGTTTAAGTCGCCAACTACATCACCCATGTTTGCTTCAGGAGTGAGTACTTCAACCTTCATCATTGGCTCTAAAAGTACTGGGCTTGCATCAAGCGCACCCTGTCTCATTGCCAATGAACCTGCTATTTTAAATGCCATTTCATTCGAATCTACATCATGGAATGAACCATCATATAAAGTCGCTTTGACGCCAAGTAATGGGTAGCCTGCCAGCACACCTTGAGCCATTTGCTCTTGGATGCCTTTGTCTACCGCAGGGATGAACTCTTTTGGAACTGAACCACCTACGGTTTCGTTAACGAACTCGTAAATTGGTGCTTCATCATCCGAAATATCCATCGGTTCAAGTTTAAGCCAGACATGCCCATATTGACCACGTCCACCTGATTGACGTATGAATTTACCTTCAACTTTAACAGTTGAACGAATAGCTTCACGGTAAGAAACCTGCGGCTTACCAACGTTACATTCAACACTGAATTCACGTTTCATACGGTCGACAATGATATCAAGGTGAAGTTCACCCATACCAGAAATTATAGTCTGGCCCGATTCTTCGTCAGTTTGTACGCGAAAAGAAGGATCTTCTGCCGCTAATTTACTTAGCGCGATACCCATCTTATCTTGGTCAGCGATTGTGCGAGGCTCAACCGCAACAGAGATAACTGGTTCAGGGAATTCCATACGCTCAAGCGTAATTTTAGAATTCGGATCACACAGTGTTTCACCTGTTGTTACGTCTTTAAGACCAATAGCCGCCGCAATGTCGCCTGCGTAGACTTCTTTGATCTCTTCGCGTGAGTTTGAATGCATCTGAACGATACGGCCAAGGCGCTCACGTTTGCTTTTTACTGGGTTGTAAACCGCATCACCCTGTTTAACAGTACCAGAGTAAACGCGGAAGAAGGTTAAAGTACCAACGAACGGGTCTGTTGCAATCTTAAAAGCAAGTGCAGCAAACGGTGCATTGTCATTAGCAGGACGCTCTTCCTCAGTACCATCTTCAAGAATACCTTGAATTTGTTTTACTTGCGTTGGTGCAGGCATATATTCAACAACGCCATCAAGCACAGCTTGAACACCTTTGTTTTTAAATGCACTGCCACAGGTAACTGGGACGATTTCGTTTGCTAATGTACGCTGACGCAAAGCAGCTTTAATTTCTGCTTCGCTCAGGTCTTCACCTTCCAAATACTTATCCATTAGTTCTTCAGATGCTTCAGCAGCGCTCTCAACTAAGTTTGAGCGCCATTCTTCAGCTTGTTCCTGAAGGTCTGCCGGTATTGCCTCATAAGCGAAAGTCATTCCCTGGTCTTCATCATTCCAGTTAATCATTTTCATTTTTATAAGGTCAATAACACCTTTAAAGTCGTCCTCAGCGCCTACTGGCAACTGAATTGGAACAGGCGTTGCTCCAAGACGAGATTTCACCTGGCTAACAACCGCTAAGAAATCAGCGCCCGTGCGATCCATTTTATTTACGAAGATCATTCTAGGAACTTCGTATTTGTTCGCTTGACGCCAAACTGTCTCAGTTTGCGGCTGTACACCTGATGAAGCACAAAGCACAACTACCGCACCATCAAGTACACGTAAAGAACGCTCTACTTCAATAGTGAAATCCACGTGTCCTGGAGTATCAATAATATTGATACGATGGGCGTCAAATTGCGCGTCCATCCCTTTCCAGAAACACGTTGTAGCAGCAGAAGTGATTGTGATACCACGCTCTTGTTCCTGCTCCATCCAATCCATAGTTGCAGCGCCATCATGTACTTCACCGATCTTATGTGAAAGACCTGTGTAGAACAGAACTCGTTCTGTTGTGGTGGTTTTGCCTGCATCTACGTGAGCAACAATACCGATATTACGATAAAGCTCAACTGGAGTTGTACGTGCCATAAAATCCTCTTAAAGGTTAAAGACAGATTACCAACGGTAATGTGCGAATGCTTTATTCGCTTCAGCCATACGGTGAACGTCTTCACGTTTCTTAACCGCAGTGCCTTTGTTGTCAGAAGCGTCAACAAGTTCTTGAGCTAAACGTAAGCCCATAGATTTCTCGCCACGCTTACGTGCAGCGTCTACTAACCAACGCATACCTAATGCGTTGCGACGTACTGGACGTACTTCTACTGGTACTTGATACGTTGAACCACCAACACGGCGAGATTTAACCTCAACCTGTGGGCGGATGTTTTCAAGTGCAGTTTCAAAGATTTCAAGGTGCGATTTGCCTGATTTCTCAGCAGCCACATCTAGCGCACCGTAAACGATTTTTTCAGCAGTAGATTTCTTGCCGTCTAACATTACGATGTTAACGAATTTTGCAAGAAGTTCCGATCCGAACTTAGGATCTGGAAGAATTTTACGTTGACCTATTACGCGTCTTCTAGGCATTTTGTATCTCCGGTTTATTCAGGTTTGCTCTTTCGAGTCAATCACCCAAAACAATAATTAAAAATATTTAGTGCTTGGCCTTACTAACGGAAAACAATTAGCCTTTAGGGCGTTTTGCACCGTATTTAGAACGAGCTTGACGACGGTCGCTAACGCCTGCACAGTCAAGTGCACCACGAACAGTGTGAAAACGCACACCTGGTAAATCTTTAACACGACCACCACGGATTAGGATTACACTATGCTCTTGAAGGTTATGACCTTCACCACCAATGTATGAAGTTACTTCGAAACCGTTAGTTAAACGTACACGAGCTACTTTACGTAACGCCGAGTTTGGTTTCTTAGGTGTAGTTGTATATACGCGAGTACATACACCGCGCTTTTGCGGACACGCTTTAAGCGCAGCTGAGTTACTTTTCGTAACCTTGCTACGACGTGGCTTACGCACTAGCTGGTTAATAGTTGCCATTTAAATAGCTCCTGAAATTAAAATTACTACTGAAAAAATGAAAAAATCCGCCCTTTATTTACGTGCTCGTATCAAACGTGCAGGTAAATGGGTGGCGGAATTTTAATGAGCAAAGATTGACCTGTCAACCTAAACCGTTAGCAAGGCAGTAGATAACTACCTTGCTAAAAGCTAATCTATTGATTAGATTCAGTTTATTGATTTCCAGATAAATCTGCGTTTAAAGCGTCTGTTAGTGCTTGAGTTGCCTCTTCTGCACTTACTGTTTGCTCTTCAACGACTACTTTACTCTGCTTACGACGAGCCATACGTTCTTGATGATACGCAAAACCGGTACCGGCTGGGATCAATCGACCCACAATTACGTTTTCTTTCAGACCGCGAAGTTCATCGCTCTTACCATTTACAGCGGCTTCAGTTAGGACACGAGTTGTCTCCTGGAACGAGGCTGCTGAGATGAAAGATTCTGTCGCTAGTGATGCTTTAGTGATACCCATTAACTGGATTTCAAACTTAGCAGGTAACTTGCCTTGAGCTTCAAGATCACGGTTTGCGATATTAACGCGCGCCACTTCGATTTGCTCACCAGCTAAGAATTCACTATGACCACCGTCTGTAATGGTACATTTACGTATCATTTGACGGATAATTGTTTCAATGTGCTTGTCATTGATCTTAACGCCTTGCAAGCGGTAAACTTCTTGCACTTCGTTAACGATATAGTTAGCAACATGAGTCACACCACGTAGGCGTAAGATGTCATGTGGTGACTCAGGACCATCGGCGATAACTTCACCTTTAGACACTTGCTCACCTTCAAACACGTTAAGTTGACGCCATTTAGGGATCATTTCTTCGTAATGATCACCTTCTGGTGGAGTAATAACTAAACGCTTCTTACCTTTAGTCTCTTTACCAAAGCTAATCGTACCGGTTACTTCAGCTAAAATAGCTGGTTCTTTCGGTTTACGAGCTTCGAATAAATCGGCTACGCGTGGTAGACCACCCGTGATATCACGAGTTTTCGAACCTTCCTGCGGGATACGTGCTAACACGTCACCTGGGTTTGCTGTAACGCCGTCAATTACTTCAATCGTAGTGAATGAAGGAAGACGAGTTTCTTGCAAGCCGCGCTCTTCACTTTCGATGATAAGCTTAGGTTCTTTTGTATTCAACTTAGCAAGATCTTTAACAACTACACGGGTTAAGCCGGTTAGTTCATCAGTCTGTGCTTCAGTGTTTGAGTCATCGATATCACTGAATGATACTTTTGACTTATGCTCAAGAACGATTGGGTGACTATGCGGGTCCCAAGTAGCAACAATGTCGTTACCTTGAACTTCAGCATTATCTTGAACTGTTAATACTGCACCGTAAGGTACTTTATAACGCTCTTTCTCACGGCCATGACTATCGATGATAGTGATTTCCGTAGAACGTGAAGTAATAACAATCTTACCGTCAGTGTTTAATACATATTTAGCATTGTGAAGTTTCAATGTACCGTTAGTTTTAACTTGTACATTGTTCTCAGCAGATGCTCTAGATGCCGCACCACCGATGTGGAATGTACGCATCGTAAGCTGTGTACCTGGCTCACCGATTGATTGAGCCGCGATAACACCTACTGATTCACCCGCGTTGATGATATGACCACGTGCTAGGTCACGACCATAACACTTAGCACATACACCAAAGTCATTATCACATGTGATAACTGAACGTACGCGAACTTCATCAACTGAATGCTCTTCTAAAAGATCACACAGTTTTTCATCAAGCATGATATTACGTTCAACAAGTACAGTATTAGTACCTGGGATCACAATATCTTCAGCAACAACACGACCTAGAACACGTTCACGAAGTGCTTCTACAACATCACCACCTTCAATAAGCGGTTTCATTGTTAAGCCATCTTCTGTGCCACAGTCATCTTCATTGATTACCAAATCTTGTGCAACGTCTACTAGACGACGCGTTAGGTAACCCGAGTTCGCTGTTTTAAGTGCTGTATCGGCAAGACCTTTACGCGCACCATGCGTTGAGATGAAGTACTGAAGTACGTTTAGACCTTCACGGAAGTTAGCAGTGATTGGCGTCTCGATGATTGAACCATCTGGACGTGCCATTAGACCACGCATACCCGCCAGCTGACGGATCTGAGCAGCACTACCACGAGCACCTGAGTCGGCCATCATAAACACAGAGTTAAATGATGCTTGCTCTACTTCTTCACCTTTTGCATTAATAACTGTGTCTTTCGACAAGTTAGACATCATCTCACGTGATAGATTTTCATTTACACGTGACCAAATATCGATAACTTTATTGTACTTCTCACCAGCCGTTACAAGACCTGATTGGAATTGTTGGTTGATTTCAGTAACTTCAGCTTCTGCTGCTTCAATGATTTGTGCTTTAACCGGTGGGATAACTAAGTCATCAATACCGATAGAAACACCAGACTTCATTGCATAATGGAAACCGGTGTACATAACTTGGTCAGCAAACACAACAGTGTCTTTTAGACCTAGACGACGGTAACACTCATTCAATAAGCCAGAAATCTGCTTTTTACCTAATGGCTGGTTAATTGACGCGAACGGCATACCAGTTGGTAAAATAAGAGACAAAATTGCACGGCCAACAGTTGTTTCGATAACAGTAATAGTATCTTCTACTACACCATTTTCGTTTTTAACTGATTGGCTAATACGCACTTTCACGATTGCGTGAAGGTCTGCATTACCACTACGGTATGCTTTTTCTGCTTCTTTTGGATCTTTAAAGATTGCGCCTTCGCCTTTGGCGTTGATGCGATCACGAGTCATATAATAAAGACCCAATACAACATCCTGTGATGGAACGATGATTGGCTCACCATTCGCAGGAGATAGAATGTTGTTTGTCGACATCATAAGGGCACGCGCTTCAAGCTGTGCTTCAATCGTTAGCGGTACGTGTACCGCCATTTGGTCACCATCGAAATCGGCGTTGTACGCCGCACATACTAATGGGTGCAAATGGATTGCTTTACCTTCGATAAGCACAGGCTCAAACGCTTGGATACCCAAACGGTGAAGTGTTGGTGCACGGTTAAGTAATACTGGATGTTCACGAATTACTTCGTCTAGTACATCCCATACTTCCGGAACTTCACGTTCAACCATCTTCTTAGCAGCTTTGATCGTCGTAGCCATGCCGCGACGCTCTAATTTGCCATAGATGAATGGTTTAAATAACTCAAGTGCCATCTTCTTAGGAAGACCACATTGGTGAAGCTTAAGTGTAGGACCCACTGTGATTACAGAACGGCCTGAATAATCTACACGCTTACCAAGTAAGTTCTGACGGAAACGACCTTGCTTACCCTTGATCATATCAGCAAGAGATTTAAGCGGGCGCTTGTTAGAACCTGTAATTGCACGACCACGACGACCGTTATCAAGTAGCGCATCAACCGCTTCTTGTAACATACGTTTTTCGTTGCGTACGATAATGTCTGGTGCTGCTAAATCTAATAGACGCTTAAGACGGTTATTACGGTTAATAACACGACGGTAAAGGTCATTTAGATCTGAAGTCGCAAAACGGCCACCATCTAGTGGTACTAATGGACGTAGATCAGGTGGCAATACTGGAAGTACTGTCATGATCATCCACTCAGGGTTATTACCTGATTGGTGGAACGATTCCATTAATTTAAGACGTTTAGTGATCTTCTTACGCTTGGTTTCAGAGTTAATAGTTGGTAACTCTTCACGCATTTCAGCAATTAATTGTGCAAGATCGAGTTCACGAAGCAAGTCTAAAACTGCTTCAGCACCCATCTTAGCTTCAAACTCATCGCCGTGCTCTTCAAGTGCATCAAGGTATTCTTCTTCACCAAGTAATTGACTACGCTCAAGCGTTGTCATACCAGGCTCAGTTACTACGAATGATTCGAAGTAAAGAACACGTTCAATATCACGAAGTGTCATATCTAGCATTAAGCCGATACGTGACGGTAATGATTTTAAAAACCATATATGTGCAACTGGGCTCGCAAGGTCGATATGACCCATACGATCACGACGCACTTTAGTGAGTGTTACTTCAACGCCACACTTTTCACAGATCACACCACGGTGTTTAAGACGCTTATATTTACCACATAAGCATTCATAATCTTTCACTGGGCCGAAAATACGGGCACAGAATAAGCCATCGCGCTCAGGCTTGAAAGTACGGTAGTTAATAGTCTCAGGTTTCTTTACTTCACCGTATGACCATGAACGAACCATGTCTGGTGAAGCAAGACCAATGCGAATTGCATCGAATTCTTCGGTCTTATTTTGTTGCTTCAGAAACTTAAGTAAGTCTTTCACCTTAGCTCTCCTGTCGGAGTTAATCTTGAGGACGGATGATTTCGTCCCTACATTCTATTCGGCCGTAACAGATGCTGCAGCGTTAGCTACAGCATCTAATTGGCTTAATTTTCTTCCAACTCGATGTTGATACCCAGTGAGCGGATTTCTTTCAACAATACGTTGAACGATTCTGGCATACCTGGTTCCATTTTATGGTTACCATCAACGATGTTTTTATACATCTTAGTACGACCGTTCACGTCATCCGATTTCACTGTTAGCATTTCTTGTAGAGTGTAAGCAGCACCGTAAGCTTCAAGTGCCCATACTTCCATCTCACCGAAACGCTGGCCACCGAACTGTGCTTTACCACCCAGCGGCTGCTGAGTAACAAGGCTGTAAGAACCAGTAGAACGTGCATGCATCTTATCATCAACTAAGTGATTCAGTTTCAGCATGTACATGTAACCAACGGTTACTTGACGTTCAAACTGATCGCCAGTACGGCCATCATAAAGTGTAACCTGACCACTTCGTGGGTATCCACCTAGCTCTAACATGTCTTTGATTTCGCTTTCTTTCGCGCCATCAAATGCAGGAGTTGCAATCGGTAAACCACCTTTTAAGTTTACAGCTAGACGACGAATTTCGTCATCAGAGAAGCTAGCAATGTCTACAACTTGGCGAGATTCACCAATTTCGTAAGCTTGCTTGATGAAGTCACGTAGCTCATGAAGCTCACGTTGTTCTTTCATCATTTCTTCAATGCGCTCACCAATACCACGCGCAGCTAGACCCATATGTGTTTCAAGGATCTGACCGATGTTCATTCGCGATGGTACACCTAGTGGATTCAATACGATATCTACCGTACGACCTTTGTCATCGTATGGCATATCTTCTACTGGTACGATAGTCGAGATAACACCTTTGTTACCATGACGACCCGCCATTTTGTCACCCGGTTGGATACGACGTCTAACAGCAAGGTATACTTTAACAATCTTAAGTACGCCTGGTGCTAAGTCATCACCTTGGGTAATTTTACGACGTTTGTTTTCAAACTTCTTATCGTATTCAGCTTTAAGCTCATCGTACTGGGCTGCTAATTGCTCAAGTTCAGCTTGCTTGTCTTCTTCAGCAAGGCTTTGAGTAAGCAGTTTTTCAGCATTAAGTGACGCTAATCTGTCTTCGTCTTGACCGGCTGCAATAAGTAACTTACGAGCACGATCTAACACGCCTGCTTCAAGAATACGGAACTCTTCATTAAAGTCTTTTTTCGCATCACGAAGTTGCATTTCTTCAACTTCTAGCGCGCGCTTGTCTTTTTCAACACCATCACGGGTGAAAACTTGCACGTCAATTACAGTACCTGTTACAGAGTTTGGTACACGTAATGAGCTGTCTTTAACGTCAGACGCTTTCTCACCAAAGATAGCTCGTAGAAGCTTCTCTTCAGGCGTTAATTGCGTTTCGCCTTTCGGAGTCACTTTACCTACTAGGATATCGCCGCCTTTAACTTCAGCACCGATATAAACAACGCCTGATTCATCAAGCTTGCCTAGTGCAGACTCACCCACATTCGGGATATCTGCTGTGATCTCTTCTGGACCTAACTTAGTATCACGGGCGATACACTGTAGTTCTTGAATATGGATAGTCGTTAGACGATCTTCTTCAACTACGCGCTCTGATAGTAGGATTGAATCCTCGAAGTTATAACCGTTCCATGGCATGAATGCCACGCGAAGGTTTTGACCAAGGGCTAAGTCGCCTAAGTCAGTCGAAGGACCATCTGCTAACACATCACCACGAGTAACCGGTTCACCAACCATACAAGTCGGTTTTTGGTTAATACATGTATTTTGGTTTGAACGTGTGTATTTGGTTAAGTTGTAGATGTCGATACCCGCTTCACCAGGGATGCGTTCTTCTTCATGTACATTAACAACGATGCGACTTGCGTCAGCATACATTACTTCACCACCACGTTTAGCAACAATCGTTACACCAGAATCTTTCGCTAGTGTTAACTCAATACCAGTACCTACTAACGGCTTATCCGCTTTCAATGTTGGTACTGCTTGACGTTGCATGTTTGAACCCATCAATGCACGGTTAGCATCATCATGTTCTAAGAACGGGATAAGTGCGGCCGCTACAGAGATCACCTGTTGTGGTGATACATCCATATATTGCTGATCCATACGACCCATAAAGGTTGATTCACCTTTGTGACGACATGGAATTAGTTCATCTACAAACTCATTGGTTTCAGTTAAGTTTGAGTTCGCCTGTGCGATAACAAACTGACCTTCTTCAATGGCTGATAGGTAATCAACTTCATCAGTTACAACACCGTCTACCACTTTGCGGTATGGTGTTTCTAAGAAACCATAATCATTGGTACGTGCGTACGTAGATAGTGAGTTAATTAGACCGATGTTTGGACCCTCAGGAGTCTCGATTGGACATACGCGACCATAGTGAGTTACGTGAACGTCACGTACTTCAAAGCCTGCGCGCTCACGAGTCAAACCACCCGGACCTAATGCAGAAATACGACGCTTATGCGTTACTTCTGATAGCGGGTTATTTTGGTCCATGAACTGTGATAACTGAGACGAACCAAAGAACTCTTTTACCGCTGCCGAAATAGGCTTAGCGTTAATAAGATCTTGTGGCATGATCGCGTCAAGGTCACCTAAGCTTAAACGCTCACGTACAGCACGTTCTACACGTACTAGACCTACACGGAATTGATTCTCAGCCATTTCGCCAACACTACGAATACGACGGTTGCCTAAGTGATCGATATCATCAACATCGCCTTGACCATTACGAATAGCTATTAGCACCTTCATAACAGACACGATGTCTTCTTTGCTTAATGTACCAGGGCCTGTGTCTGTATCATAACCAACACGGCTATTGAACTTCATACGACCTACTGTTGATAAGTCATAACGTTCTTCTGAGAAGAATAAGTTCTCAAATAAGGCTTCAGCCGCGTCTTTCGTCGGTGGCTCGCCTGGGCGCATCATGCGATAAATTTCTACTAGTGCTTCTAAGCGGCTACTGCTTGAATCAATGCGTAACGTGTTAGAAATATATGCACCGCTGTCAACTTCATTGATATATAGAGTATCAATTTTAGTGTGACCCGCTTTAACCAACTCAGCCATAAGCTCAAGAGTTAATTCATCATTCGCATTTGCGATAACTTCACCCGTTGACTCATCAACGTAGTTTCGCGCAATTACACGACCAATGATGTACTCATGTGGCACTTCTAGTTGGCTAATGCCTTTTTTCTCGATGCTCTTGATATGGCGCGCAGTTACACGACGGCCAGATTCAACGAACACTTCACCATCTTCGCTTTTTATGTCAAAGGCAGCGGTTTCACCACGTAAACGTGAAGGTACAAGTTCCATTAGAACTTTACCGTCAGTTACTTCAAACGCAGTGGTATCGAAGAAGATATCTAAGATTTCTTCACTCGAGTACTCAAGTGCACGTAGGATGATAGACGCCGGTAATTTACGACGACGGTCAATACGTACATATAAGTTATCTTTTGCATCAAACTCAAAGTCTAACCATGAACCACGGTAAGGGATAACACGTGCGTTATAAAGCACTTTACCCGATGAGTGAGTTTTACCGCGGTCGTTATCAAAGAATACACCAGGGCTACGGTGTAGCTGAGAAACGATAACACGCTCTGTACCATTGATTACAAAAGTACCGGTATCGGTCATGAGCGGAATTTCGCCCATGTAAACTTCTTGCTCTTTAATGTCTTTAACTGTGCCTGGCGCTTCTTTATCCATCACCACAAGACGCAATTTTACGCGAAGTGGAGCAGAATAAGTCACACCGCGAATTTGACATTCTTTTACATCGAAAACTGGCTCACCAATACGATAACTTACGTATTGAAGCTCAGAATTTCCCGAGTAGCTTTTGATTGGAAACACAGAACGGAAGGCAGCTTCCAAACCATGATCGCCATCAGCGTCCGGCACTAAGAATTTTTTAAACGATTCTAACTGTGTTGACAGTAAGAAAGGTATATCCAAAACTTGTGGACGTTTACCAAAATCCTTACGGATACGTTTCTTTTCAGAATAAGAGTAAGCCATGGGGTTCCTCAGCTTGCTGATCTTTGACCCGACCTGTTCTTGTAAGAACAGACTTAACTGGCATCTAAGCCAAGATTGTACAACATTTAATTGTTGTTCTAATAGACTCTCACTTTAACACTAGCAAACTATAAAGCGTTGAAAGTAAAGAAAAAATTAGATTTTATTTGAGCTATAGGAATACATCGCTCTATAGCGCAAAAAGGCCGGTGATTAAATAATCACCAGCCCTTGCCTGATTTCTCAGGCAGCGAACTTAGCAAAAGCTAAATTACTTAACCTCAACTTCAGCACCAGCTTCTGTAAGGTCTTTAGCAAGTGCTTCTGCTTCTTCCTTAGAGATAGCTTCTTTAACTGGAGTTGGAGCAGCTTCAACAAGCGCTTTCGCTTCTTTAAGGCCTAGGCCAGTTGCGCTACGTACAGCTTTGATTGCCGCAACTTTATTAGCGCCAGCGCCAGTAAGGATTACGTCAAATTCAGTTTTCTCTTCAGCAGCTTCAGCAGCTGGACCAGCTACCATTGCAGCTGCAGCAGTTACGCCGAATTTTTCTTCCATTGCTTCGATAAGAGCAACAACGTCCATTACTGACATTTCAGCAATTGCGTCAAGGATTTGGTCTTTAGTTACAGACATTACAAATTTCCTAATAATTAACGGACTTTAAGTCCAAAAAAATTTTACACCGAAAGTGATTAAACAGCTTAAAATTAAGCAGCTTGCTCTTCTTTCTGTACACGTACTGCTTCAATTGTTTTACACAATTTGCCAGCAGACGCTTCTTTCATAGCGCTCATTAAGCGTGCAACAGCTTCATCGTATGTAGGTAATGTCGCAAGCATTGCTGCATCAACAACATTTCCTTCAAAAGCGGCCGTTTTAAGCTCAAATTTCTCATTCTTTTTCGCGAAATCTGAAAAGATACGCGCAGCAGCACCAGGGTGCTCTGATGAGAAAGCGATTAAGCTTGGACCAACGAATGAATCAGAAAGGCACTCAAAATCTGTTCCTTCAAGAGCACGTTTTGCTAAAGTGTTACGGACAACTTTCATCCAAACACCCGCTTCACGAGCTTCTTTACGAAGGGCAGTAATTGCACCTACTGTTACACCACGAGAATCTGCAACAACTGCAGATAGAGCACCATTGGCTGCTTCGTTGACTTCAGCAACAATTGCTTTTTTGCCTTGAAGATTTAAAGCCATGGGTGTTACTCCTGGTTTAATGGGGTCACCGACACTCGGTTTCCCTGTTCTACTCTTCCCTATCAAACAAGATAGAGATGCTTTTTACGGCGAGAGCCAGAAGGATTAGGAAAAATCTATCTGGGGATTCACACCGTCTACGTAGGTGAATATTAAGGCCGAAGCCACCTACGGTCTTGGACGGAAGCCCAATTTATCGCTTTACCCGAAGGCTCACCGAAATTATGGACTTCAACCCGAATTCTTTACTTTGCTAATAAACGAATTAATCAGCAAAATGGCGCAAAATTATAGTACAAATTTCACGCCATGTAAACACTCAATTAAACAACAGTTGTTGTTAAAGTGCTTTGGTCAACAGAAACACCTGCGCCCATTGTTGTAGAGATGGTTACTTTCTTAATGTAAACACCTTTTGCTTGTGAAGGCTTAGCCTTCTTAAGCGCAACAATTAGCGACTCAAGGTTTTGTTGAAGTTGCTCAACTGTGAAATCAACCTTACCAATAGTAGTATGGATGATACCATTTTTGTCATTGCGGTAACGCACTTGACCAGCTTTAGCATTTTTAACTGCTTCTGCAACGTTAGGTGTTACAGTACCAGTTTTAGGGTTTGGCATTAGACCACGTGGGCCTAAGATTTGACCTAGTTGACCAACAACACGCATAGCGTCTGGTGATGCAACTACAACGTCAAAGTTCATCTCGCCTTTCTTAACTAGTTCAGCAAGATCTTCCATGCCCACTAATTCAGCACCGGCTTCTTTCGCAGCTTCTGCGTTAGCGCCTTGTGTGAATACAGCAACACGAACATCACGACCAGTACCGTTAGGTAGTACAGTTGCGCCACGAACGTTTTGATCAGATTTACGAGCATCAATACCAAGGTTAACGGCAACGTCAACACTTTCTACGAATTTAGCAGTCGCTAACTCTTGTAAAAGAGCAACAGCTTCGTTGATTTCGTAATCTTTAGTTACTTCCACTTTTTCGCGGATAGTACGCATACGTTTAGTTAATTTAGCCATTTCTTAGTCCTCTACGTTCAAGCCCATCGCACGCGCAGAACCTGCGATAGTGCGAACCGCAGCTTCTAAATCAGAAGCTGTAAGGTCAGGTTTCTTTGTCTCAACGATTTCTTCAAGTTGAGCACGAGTTACTGTGCCTACTTTTTCAGTGTTAGGACGGCCTGAACCAGATTTGATACCTGCAGCTTTCTTAAGTAAGTAAGCAGCCGGTGGCGTTTTCATGTCGAACGTAAATGAACGGTCGCCGTAAACAGAGATCACTACAGGAACTGGAGCGCCTTTTTCGATAGATTCTGTACGTGCGTTAAACGCTTTACAGAATTCCATGATGTTTACACCGTGTTGACCTAGTGCTGGACCTACTGGAGGACTAGGATTAGCCATACCAGCAGCAACTTGTAGCTTGATTAGAGCTTCAACTTTTTTAGCCATTATAAATACCTCATTAGGTGGGTCTTAGCCTTGTGCGCGCGAGGACGCGTACTCTAGCGGCTTCCCAGTTTAAAAATTGGTTTCTCACTTTTTATAATCAAATCAAGAAACTCTATCATTGAATACAAAAAGGCCGCTGATTATAAGTTAATCAGCGGCCTTTATCAAGTCTTATGCTGAGTAATAAATTACTTAGCATAAACTATCTAATTTTATTATTTATCTTGCTCAACTTGACCAAATTCAAGGTCAACTGGCGTAGAACGACCAAAGATAAGTACCGATACTTTTACGCGGCTCTTTTCATAGTCAACTGCTTCTACTACACCACTAAAGTCAGCAAACGGGCCATCAACAACGCGTACCACTTCACCTGGTTCAAATAATGTAGCAGGTTTAGGTGCTTCTGCATTTTCTTGTAGACGGTTAAGAATACGATCTGCTTCTTTCGTGCTAATTGGTGCTGGACGATCAGACGTACCACCAATAAAGCCCATTACGCGTGCTGTACTATTTACTAAGTGCCAGCTTGCGTCATTCATATCCATTTGTATAAGCACATAACCTGGGAAGAACTTACGCTCAGACTTGCGCTTTTGACCTGCGCGCATCTCAACAACTTCTTCAGTTGGTACTAATACTTCACCAAAGCTCTCTTCAAGACCTTCGATTTTAATATGCTCTAAAATAGTTTGTGCTACACGCTTCTCGTAACCTGAGAAAGCCTGTACTACGTACCAACGTAGTTTAATCTCTTTCTTCTCATCCGACATGGGATCAGATCTCCAATCCAGTTAAAAAGCCTACTGCGCGGAATAATACGCCATCTAATCCCCAAAGGATAAGTGCCATAATCACAGTTGCAACCATTACAATAAATGTCGTATGGGTAGTTTCTTGACGCGTTGGCCATACTACTTTACGTACTTCGATACGTGCTTCTTTGGCAAAAGCAAGAAATGCTTGCCCTTTACCAGTGAGTGAAGCAATACCTAAACCTGCCGCAACCGCAAACACTACACCAATTGCACGGTATAGAGCAGATGCATCTGCGTACATGTGATTACCAACTACTGCGCCTGCAAGTAGCGCAATTGCCACAAGCCACTTTACTGAATCCATCGCACTCGATGGTGTTTCTACATTCGTGCTCATAATATTATTACCTTAACTACAGACACAACAACCTTACACAAAGGAAAGGCTAATCCATTAAAATCTAAACTTAAAAACAGACTTATTTAAACCGATTTTTAATCTCAGACTTCACCCTCAAAAAGGATGAAATGGCAGGGGCGGAGAGACTCGAACTCCCAACCATCGGTTTTGGAGACCGCTGTTCTACCAATTGGAACTACGCCCCTGCAAAGTGGATGCCTATTATACTTACGCAATTCATTAACACAAGTGTAAAAGATACTCATATTATAAAATCTTAGCGGTTAATTAACCTCTTGATTGTAAAATGGCGAAACTGAGCCTACCAAAGCGGTAAGTTATATCTATTAGGCTTTACTTTTCAAGATGTCATACACATCTATTAACAGTCCTGATGCACCAAATCTAAATGTTGGGGTGTTTACATATTCCTTCCCCATGATATTTAAACCTAGTTGCAAATAGTTACTTGCATCAACAACAGTTTTAACGCCTCCGGCGGCTTTAAAGCCGACTGCCTTTCCTGACATTTTAATCGTCCGTAAAATAATTTCAGCCGCTTCAAGCGTAGCGTTAACTGCAACTTTGCCGGTGCTGGTTTTAACAAAGTCAGCACCACCGGCAATTGCTATTTCTGTCGCCAGTGTTATCAACTGTGCTGTTTTTAGTTCGCCGGATTCTATAATTACTTTTAATTGTACGTGTTCAGGACAACACTCTTTACTGGCACGCACATATTCTAGCGCTGTGGCTTCGTCCCCCGCGATTAAAGCTTGATACGGTAACACCAAGTCAATTTCATCAGCGCCACGCTCAATAGCAACTAAGGTTTCGTTAATCACATCACTTAATGCAGCATCACCAGATGGAAAGTTAGTTACTGTGGCGACTTTTACATAACTAAGCTCGCGCTCAGCTAAAGCAAGCTTGGCGTCATCAACAAACTCACTATAAACACACACTGCAGCCGGAATACCTAGGTTGGGCTTAATACTAGCCACCAAGGCCTGTATTGCCGCCGTGCTATCATTACTATTTAAACTCGTTAAATCCATTAATTGCACGGCTAATGCCGCATCTACTAATTTAGTTGTCATAAATTGCGCCTAAATATTCATATACCGCTTTTTGGAATACGCATAGTATCAAAATTTAGCATTCTCGCTATAGCTCATAACCAAACACTATAAGCTATTCAAACTGAGTGATAAACATTGCAACTGCGCTCAATCCCTTGTTAACTAAGCCTTAAGCCAAATAAGTACACCCTATATAACATTTAGTTATATAAACTGGGTTTTAATTATTTTTTACTTAGCTTGGGGCGCTATATTCTGCGCTTCTGAAGACGCATTTATATGCTGTTATTTTTCCAAGGGGTTACACGATGCAATATTTACCTATCTTTACCAAGCTAGACAACAAGCCTGTACTGGTCGTTGGTGGTGGAGAGGTCGCATTACGCAAATGTCGCGCGTTTTTAAAAGCACGCGCAAATGTAACCTTAGTAGCACCTTGGTTTTGTGATGAGTTAAAAGAACATGCGCATAATAACGAAGTCACGCTAATTGATGCTTATTTTGATGAATCGCACCTTGATGGCAAAATGCTCGTCATTGCAGCAACAGATAAAGATGATGTCAATAATGATGTTTTCGAGTTGGCTAATGCACGAAATGTATTTGTTAACGTGGTGGATGATCAACCTAAGTGTACCTTTATTTTTCCTTCAATTGTTGATCGTGATCCGATCACTATTGCCATTTCCAGCGCTGGCACAGCGCCAGTCTTAGCACGTCGCTTACGTGAAAAACTCGAAACGCTAATTCCACAGCATATAGGCCCATTAGCAACTTTGGTTGGTAGTTTTCGTGACAAAGTAAAACAACGTTTTACAAGTTTTGCTGATCGTCGTCAATTTTGGGAGGGCGTATTTGATTCATCGGTTGTAAGTAAAGTACAAAGTGGTGATACAGCAGCAGCAGCTTCCCAACTTGAGCAGTTACTTAATATAAAACTAGCACCTGAAGGCGAAGTATATGTCATAGGTGCAGGTCCAGGCGATCCTGAGTTGCTAACATTAAAAGCACTACAATTAATGCAACAAGCTGATGTGGTCGTTTATGACTACCTAGTGTCTGATGAAATAATGGAGCTTGTACGTCGTGATGCAGATTTAATCTGCGTAGGTAAACGTTTAGGCGATCATAGTGTTGCCCAAGAAGACACGAATCAACTGCTTGTTGACCTTGCTAAGCAAGGTAAAAAAGTGTGTCGAATTAAAGGTGGAGACCCATTCATTTATGGTCGTGGTGGCGAAGAAGTACAAGTATTAGCCGCAAACCAAGTGAACTATCAAATTGTTCCAGGTATTACTGCAGCGGCTGGTTGTAGTGCCTATGCGGGGATCCCGCTAACGCACCGAGATCACGCGCAATCAATTCAGTTTGTAACTGGTCACTGTAAAAAAGATGGCCAAGAATTAGATTGGCAATCGCTTGCTAAACCACATCAAACATTAGCAATTTATATGGGTGTCATTAAGTCCCCACATATTCAAGCTCAGTTATTAAAACATGGCCGCGGCGCAGATACTCCCGTGGCTATTATTGAAAACGGCACACGCAAAAATCAACGTGTAGTTACCGGGAAGTTGGGTGAACTCGCCGATTTAATCGAACGCCATAGCATTATTTCACCGGCATTATTAATTATTGGTGAAGTTGCATCATTGCATGAGCAACTTCATTGGTTTGGCACAAAAGCGCAAACCAGCAGCTTTGCTCAACCGCTAACAGATGTTGCATAAGCTTCAAATTATTTAAATATTTTAACTTTTAATCATTTTAGTAGGACGACTAACAATGGCTTTAACTCACCTTCAGCAATTAGAAGCTGAAAGTATAAAAATCATGCGCGAAGTGGCTGCTGAGTTTGAAAACCCAGTAATGCTTTACTCTATCGGTAAAGACTCTTCCGTGCTATTGCACCTTGCTCGTAAAGCGTTTTACCCAGGTAAAATTCCGTTTCCACTTCTGCACGTTGATACCGACTGGAAGTTTAAAGAGATGATTGAGTTTCGTGACCGTTTGTCAAAAGAGTATGGCTTTGACTTAATCGTCCATAAAAACCCTGAAGGCCTGGCAATGGGCGTTGGGCCATTTACACATGGCTCAGGTAAGCACACTGACATAATGAAAACTCAAGGTTTAAAGCAAGCACTTGATAAGTATGGTTTTGATGCTGCTTTTGGTGGTGCCCGCCGCGATGAAGAAAAATCTCGCGCAAAAGAGCGTGTTTACTCGTTTCGTGATAAACACCATAGATGGGATCCTAAAAACCAGCGTCCAGAGCTTTGGAATACCTATAACAGCCAAGTAAACCCGGGCGAAAGCATTCGTGTATTCCCGCTGTCTAATTGGACCGAACTTGATATTTGGCAATACATCTACCAAGAAAACATTGATATGGTGCCATTGTACCTAGCAAAAGAGCGTCCAGTTGTTGACCGTGACGGTACGCTGATTATGGTTGACGATGAACGTATGCCGCTTGCTGATGGCGAAGTACCGATGATGAAATCTGTACGTTTTCGTACTTTAGGTTGCTACCCACTTACAGGTGCCGTGGAATCTACGGCCAGTACTTTAACCGAAATTATCGAAGAAATGCTGTTATCGACTTCATCAGAGCGTGAAGGTCGTGTAATTGACCATGATTCAGCAGGTTCAATGGAGAAGAAAAAACGTGAGGGCTATTTCTAATGTCTAATCAAAATAACGACACAATTAATGAAGTAAAAGAAATAGGCATCGATGCCTACCTTGCTCGCCAGCAAGATAAAAGCCTATTACGTATGCTGACCTGTGGTAGCGTAGATGACGGCAAATCAACCCTGATTGGCCGCCTACTGCATGATAGCCACCAAATTTATGAAGATCAGCTAGCCGCCCTTCATAAAGATAACGAAAAAGTAGGTAACGCAGGCGAAGAGCTTGATTTAGCTCTTTTAGTTGATGGTCTACAAGCTGAACGTGAGCAAGGTATCACCATAGATGTTGCTTACCGTTATTTTTCAACAGCAAAGCGCAAATTCATCATTGCTGATACCCCAGGACACGAGCAATACACACGTAACATGGTAACGGGTGCGTCAACTAGTGATGTAGCCATTATTCTTGTTGATGCGCGTTACGGTGTACAAGTACAAACTAAACGTCATAGCTTCATTTGTGATTCATTGGGCATTAAACAGTTTGTGGTTGCCGTGAATAAAATGGATATCGTTGATTTTGACGAAACCGTTTATGAGCGTATTAAAGCCGAGTACTTGCACTTTGCTGAGCAACTTAACGTATCAAACATTAAGTTTGTGCCTATGTCAGCACTTAAAGGTGACAACGTAGTAACTCGTTCAGCACATACACCGTATTACACCGATAAGCCGTTGCTAGAGCTGCTAGAAGACTCACCAGCAGCTGAAACAGATACAGGCTTTGAAGCGCGTTTTCCTGTCCAATATGTAGTACGTCCTAACCTTAACTTCCGTGGTTTCCAAGGTACATTAACCTCGGGCAAGTTAAGCGTTGGAGATGCTATAAAAGTTTTGCCATCGGGTAAAACATCAAGCATTAAAGAACTAGTAACGTTTGACGGTAACTTAGATACCGCACAAGCAGGCCAAGCAATTACTATAACGCTTAACACCGAAATTGATATTAGCCGTGGCGATGTTATCGTCCCAGCTGAGTCAACCGCTACAGTGACTAACCAAGTACAAGCGAAATTGGTATGGATGCATGAAGCCCCCCTGGTTTTAGGTAAAAGCTATAACTTTAAGTTGGGCAGTAAAAACACCTCAGCCATCGTGAAAAAGATTGATCACACCATTGATGTTAACACGCTTGAACACGGCAGCGCGGATAGCTTACAGCTTAACGAAATCGCGATTGTAACCTTAGAATTGACCGAAACTATTTTGGCTGATACTTATCACAACAATCACGAAACCGGTGCATTTATCTTAATTGATCGCCTATCTAACCTAACAGTTGCAGCGGGCATGGTTGAGCAAGTTCTAACTAGCCAAGAACAGAGCGGTAACTTTAGTGATTTTGAAGTTGAGTTTAACACTTTAGTACGCAAGCACTTCCCACATTGGCAAGCGCTTGATATCTCAAAGCTTAAATAATCAACTTCGCCTGTTAAGGATATATAAAGCATGTATCAACAGCTAGTATTAACAGGCATTATGCTCACTTTAGTCGGGTGCCTTTTTGGCACGCGACTAAAGCCAGCATGGCTTTTTGTCAGTGGTATTGGTATTGCCTATCTTGGTGGTTTAATTGAACTTGAAGATATGCTTATTAACTACGCTAACCCATCACTGATCACCCTTGTGTTATTAGTGTTAGTATCGATTGCGGTAGAAAAAACCACACTCGTACAAAAGCTTGCCCAGTCATTATCAAAAGGAAGTTTAACCAGCTCAGTTACTAAACTTGGCCTTTCAACCGCCTTTTTATCCTCATTTACGAATAATACCGCCGTGGTAGCGTCGCTTATCAGCGCAATTAAAGACAGCCCAACACATTCACCTTCAAAGCTGCTACTCCCGCTGTCGTATACCGCTATTTTAGGTGGCACAATCACCTTGATTGGCACCTCAACAAATTTAATCGTCAATGGCTTTGCCGTTGATGCTGGCATGGCACCGCTGGGCTTTTTCGACTTTACCTTAGTCGGCTTAGGCGCATTAAGTGTTGGCCTTATCACTATTTTAGTAATGCTAAAATACCTGCCTGACAACGGCAAAAATGACCAAGAAGTGGTGCCCTTTTACCTCGAAGGTAAAATAGAAGAAGGCTCAAAGCTAATTGGTAAAAGCGTAGAAGAAAACGGCCTACGTGAATTAAAAGACTTATTCCTCGCTGAAATTATCCGCGGCGATAAACGTATTTGCGCCGTCACGCCTCAACAAGTTATTAAAGCAGGCG
Source organism: Pseudoalteromonas sp. NEC-BIFX-2020_015 (assembly GCF_012952265.1). Classification (NCBI taxonomy): domain Bacteria; kingdom Pseudomonadati; phylum Pseudomonadota; class Gammaproteobacteria; order Alteromonadales; family Pseudoalteromonadaceae; genus Pseudoalteromonas; species Pseudoalteromonas sp. NEC-BIFX-2020_015. Next base: position 4,618 of record NZ_JABCJL010000005.1, on the reverse strand, counting down.
ATGTACTACTATTTGTTGGCGATATAAAATCAGTCCCGCTATTAACTCGCTTTGACGGTCTAAAAGTAGTCCATGATAAACATGAAAAAGACGTAGAACACCTTGTTGAAGTAGTCGTTAGTCAATCATCAAAATTTATAGGCAAAACTGTTAAAGAAGTACGTTTTCGTGAACAGTTTCATGCCGCAGTGATTGCTATTCGCCGTGGTCACGACCGCTTGCAAGGCGGCCTTGGTAAAGTAAAACTACAAGCAGGTGATTCACTGATCCTTGCCCCAGGTAAAGACTTTTATACCTTACCTAATTTAAAGCGTGAGTTTGTGTATATCTCCGGGCTTGATTTACAAACTCATTTAGCACCTAAACAATCTAACTTAGTATTAGCCAGCTTTGCGGTGGTACTCGGTTTAAGTATTGTTGGCTATGTGCCACTGGTAAAAGGTTTACTTGTTTTATTAATCGGCTTAATGCTCACCGGCACTATAAAACTCAGTGAAGTAAAACGTCGTTTCCCAATCGAATTACTCGCAGTTGTTGGCAGCGCCATTGGTCTTGCTAAGTTAATGATAGGAACAGGCCTTGCTGGCGAAATATCGTCAGCGCTGTTTTATGTACTCGGGGATTTTGGCCCGTACGGCGCTTTTATCGCGATTTTTGTGATGACAGTATTATTTACCGAACTAATCACGAATAACGCCGCAGCTGCATTATCATTCCCTGTCGCATATGCACTGGCTATTGGCTTTAATGTTGACCCGCTGCCGTTTATTATGGCGGTTGCCTTTGGCGCATCAGCCAGTTTTATATCACCATTTGGTTATCAAACTAACCTAATGGTTTACAGCGCCGGTAACTATCGTTTAAAAGATTATGTATTAATGGGATTACCGCTTTCAATTATTTATTCAATAACGGTATTAACCCTGATCCCGCTGGTGTTTCCATTTTAAACCAGCGCACCACGAAAAGAGGCATAGCAAATGGATGAGAATATTGTTTGGCATAATTACGCAATTACCAAAACACAACGTAGCGAACACAAAAGCCATAAGCCTGCTATTTTATGGTTTACAGGGTTTTCAGGTTCAGGCAAAAGCACCGTGGCAAACGCCCTTGAAAGCGCACTAAATCAACAAGGTATTCATACTTATCTACTTGATGGTGACAACGTACGCCACGGTTTATGTAAAGACTTAGGCTTTAGTGACGAAGACCGCATTGAGAATATCCGTCGCGTAGGGGAAACCGCCAAACTCATGGTTGATGCAGGCATTTTGGTACTCACCGCATTTATTTCACCTTTTCGCGCTGAACGGGATATGGTCAGGAACTTAGTTGATGACGGTGAATTTATAGAAGTATTTTTAGACACGCCTTTAGACGTGTGTGAAAGTCGCGACCCTAAAGGCTTATACAAAAAAGCCCGCGCTGGTGAAATAAAACACTTCACTGGTATAGATTCAGACTACCAAATACCTAATTCACCTGAAATAACCCTAGATACCAGTAAAAATACCCTAGACCGATCGGTGCAAGAGCTGATAGCGTATCTTAAACAACAGCAAATAATTAAAGGTTAAGTCATGAACCAAACGGAACTGCTAGAAGAAGTATTGATCCTCGCCCGCCAAGCAGGCTGTGCAATTATGGGGATTTACGAAAAGGATTTTAACGTTGAATACAAAGCTGATGAAAGCCCAGTTACCGACGCCGATCTTGCAGCCCACAAAGTGATTGCCAATGGCCTAGCCCACTTAACGCCAGATATTCCTGTATTAAGTGAAGAAAGTGCCGACATTAGCTGGGATATTCGCCAAACCTGGACTCGCTATTGGCTTGTAGATCCAATTGACGGCACCAAAGAGTTCATTAAAAAGAATGGCGAATTTACCGTTAACATCGCTTTGATTGAAAACGGCAAACCAATTTTAGCCGTAGTAGATGCTCCTGCACTTGGTGTATCGTACCTAGCCGCGGAGGCAATCGGCGCCTTTAAAGACAAAGGCGATGAACGCATAGAGCTTAAGGTGACTACTAAACCTAACAAAGGGTTAATTCGCGTAGTCGGCAGCCGCTCGCACCCGTCACCTGATTTAGCCGAGTTTGTAAAACGCTTTGATGAAATTGAAATGGTCTCTAAAGGCAGCTCACTTAAATTATGCTTAGTCGCCGAAGGCAGCGCTGATATTTACCCTCGCTTAGGTCCAACCTGCGAATGGGACACCGGCGCAGGCCACGCCATTGCTGAAATCGCTGGCGCGAAGGTCACTAAACTCGACGGCAGCCCGCTTGTTTATAATACTAAGGATGAATATTTAAATCCGTATTTTGTAGTTTCAGCAATAGAAGAATAAACAAAGCTATAAGCCGTAAGTTTTAAGTGGTAAGTTTAAGAGCAGATCGGCGTTAAATTTATCATCGTAGGCTAGGTTGAATGCCGTGACGTAGGCTGGGTAGAGCGAAGCGAAACCCAGCGTAATTTAGCCATAAGCTTAGAGCCTGTCTCTTATACAGAAGTTTCTATTTTCTTATATTCATGATCTAATAAACAAAAAAATTAGGTTATGAATATGGTAAGCAATGAATCTCTCGAATGGGCGCAACTTATTTTCAGTAAAGCTAAGCTTAATGATCCTCGTCGTACTAAACGCCTGGTAAACATAGCTGCTTCTTTCGCAAGTAATGCCGGTAAGTCATTAATGTCATCTTGCCCAGACCCTGCAAGCATCGAAGGCGCGTATCGCTTTATCCGTAACGATAATATTTCTGCAGATGACATAGCACAGGCTGGATTCGCCCACACTGACAGCATCGTTAGAGAGCGGCCACTCGTACTTGCTCTTCAAGACACAACAGGGCTAAGCTATAAACATTCCGTATGTGATGAATTAGGTGAAGTCAATTCAGCATCTGATGAAAAGCGCAGCTCTAAAGGTCGCACTTTATACGCTCACTCAACACTGATGCTCGATGCAAATGAAGAAAAAGCTATAGGACTTGCCTACCAACATTACTGGTATAGAGAGCAGAAAAAAACAGGTAAACAAAATACACTGCAATGCCGTGATAGAGAGCTAAAAGAAAGCTACAAATGGCAAAATAATGTTGAAGAAGTTAAAGAACGCCTAGGAGATTTAAGCAATGTGATCGATGTATGTGACCGCGAAGCGGACATGTATGAATATCTAGATTACCAAATACAAAATGGGCACCGTTTTATTGTGAGAGCAAAAGACAATAGACGCCTTGTAGGTGAACATCATAAATTAGAAGATGTTTTACCGACACTCACTCCCGCAGGTCAGTATGAAATAGATATTCAGCAAAGGGGCGGAAGAAAAGCACGAACAGCCAGTATAGATGTAAGCTTTACACCGATTAAATTGAAAAAGCCACAAAGAGCGAAAGGTGAAAAGAAGCGCCACTGCCCCTTGTGGTATGCACGGAACAAAATAACGACAACAAGAGTAAATTGCAGTGGTTGCTGTATACAACAGAGTCGGTCACAAATGCAGTAGAAGCAAGGAAAATAGCGCGTTATTACGAGTTACGGTGGCGTATAGAAGAGTTCCATAAGATTTGGAAAACGGAAGGAACAGAAGTCGAAAAATTACGCATGCAACACTTAAACAATCTAAAAAAGGCAGCAGTAATAGAAGCTTTTATAGCGGTCAGACTCTTACAACTAAGAGAGCTTGCTCAAAATAGAGAAGAAGCAGAAAAAGTCAGCTGCGAAGTCTATTTAGACAGATTGAGCTGGAAATTACTTTTTAAAGCGACAAATCAGAAGGCTCCACTACCGAAGGAAGCACCGTCGTTGAAGTGGGCATATTATGCGATAGCAAAACTTGGGGGGTGGCACGATAGTAAGCGAACAGGACGTGTAGGCACAAAAGCCATGTGGGATGGTTGGGTGAAGTTGGTATTTTTAGTCGAGTCCTATGCTTTTATGAAAGAACTCGACTTGTGATCAAGAGACAGGCTTAGAGCCTTAAGCGGTAAGTTATAAGCGCCTCAAAACCCAACCCGTAGGAGATGGCTTTAGCCACGAAAAATCCTACACCGAACTCTATTAAAAAACAAATTTCACCACAGAGACCACCGAGGCACTTCGCGCTGCACAGAGATTGTTTTTGTAGGTCGGGGTTTACCCCATCACATTGTCAGGCTAAAGCCAGACCCACAAGATATAAAGCCGTAAGTACAAATCCCCGTAGGGGATGGCTTCAGCCACGAAAAAGCCTGCACTGTATTCTATTTGAAAAAACAATTTCACCACCGAGCGCACCGAGGCGCTTCGCGCTACACAGAGGTTTAGTCTTCGTATTCTGTTGTAGGTCGGGGTTTACCCCGTCACATTGTCAGGCTAAAGCCAGACCTACAAGACATAAAACCGTAAGTACAAACCCCCGTAGGAGATGGCTTCAGCCACGAAAAAGCCTGCACTGTATTTTATTTGAAAAAACAATTTCACCACAGAGAGCACCAAGTCGCTTCGCGCTACACAGAGGTTTAGTCTTCGTATTCTGTTGTAGGTCGGGGTTTACCCCGTCACATTGTCAGGCTAAAGCCAGACCTACAAGACATAAAACCGTAAGTACAAACCCCCGTAGGAGAT
>NZ_JABCJL010000059.1:0-2953 GCF_012952265.1 Pseudoalteromonas sp. NEC-BIFX-2020_015 | reverse complement strand
AAATTTAATGTTAAACATCAAAAATACAAACTTTAGGATGGGTGTCTCTTTGTTCGTCCTTTGTTCGTCTTTCTCATATAAACTCCAACTGTCAACAAACACTTTGCTTTAACTCTGTCTATTCCTAGAGTAACTTAAGTTGACACCCATCTTAATTATTTCTAGTTAAAATTTAATGTTAAACATCAAAAATACAAACTTTAGGATGGGTGTCTCTTTGTTCGTCCTTTGTTCGTCTTTCTCATATAAACTCCAACTGTCAACAAACACTTTGCTTTAACTCTGTCTATTCCTAACCTATTAATCTTGGTAGATGTACTTCTTGAAGAACAAAAAAACAATGTATTCTGTTAAAAGACATAAACCAACAATAATCAAAATTAAAAATACCAAAACAAATCCATTCAGATCATCTGTCAGATCACCATATGGCTCAAGCAACTTTACAGAACCAAAAAAATATAAGAACAAACATGCAATAAGCACATAGATTCTGTTTTTTAACATTCGATCACTAGATGTCATCTAATACTTCTTTAGTTTCGTTAATTGCAACCGCAGTTGCACCACCGATAGCTGCACCTACAGCTCCTTGTTTAATAGCATCTGACTTAATTGTACCCGGATGACCCATTGTTCTCTGAGTACGTCCAGCAGGAACCGACGGTTCGCTTACCGAAGACATATTTCTAGTAGGCACTAGTTTTGATGCTCCACTTCCAGCTAGTGTTCCGACACCTGCCTCTGCACCTGTCTGCAAACTCTGTACTGGATCAATATCTGTAAAGTATTTGCCATCGACTAACACCTGTGACGTGGCGTCAGCGTCAGCCGCAGCCCCAACTCCAAACGCCTTCGCAACGTTTCTTACTACTCCTCCCGGAGATAACGATAACGCTGCACTAGCGCCTCCAATCGCTGCAGATTTTGCAGTAGCTGCCCAGTCTCCACCAGTTTTCTGATAGGTTTGATAACCACTTACTGCTGCTCCTACCGCCGCAGCTACAGCATGGATAATCCATTCACCATCCGGGTCGGTATATTTATACGGGTTATTTTGCGCATACGCATATCTGTTAAAACCATGAACGGGGCTCCCCCTTCTAATTGCTTCCATAGCATCCACCGGATCATTCGAATAAAACCGCCCGATAACTGGATCATAGTATCGTGCCTGCATATAACTCAACCCTAAGTCGGTGTCGAATTTATGCCCTGTGTACCCTACGTCATCTTTGGGTGCTTCTATCGATTCACCAAATGGGCGGCTGTGCTGTCGGCTTTCATTCACTGTTTGCGGTGTTACGTCACCGTACTTGGCAATCAGCTTTTTACCTAAGTAAATATAGTTAGTACCGTAGCCTGTTATAGTGTCGCCTTTTTCTCTGTACAGTAATGTACCATCTTGGCTGTACATTGAATAGCTGGTGCCATTGCCATCGCTCTGTTTTACGCGGCGGTTGTGACCATCATATAAATAACTATTACCTTTCGCTGTGGTAAGTTGATTGGCCGCATTAAAATCTAAACTATATGCGCCATTATGTTTTATATTTCCGCGGGTATCATAGCCTATTGAGCCATACCGACCACTCACGCCAGTTACACTGCTTAAGCGGTTTTTTGTATAGTCGTAGGTATAATTAAGTGTTTTACCTTTGCTTTGGTAATAGATGATGTTGCCTAAACCATCGTAGCGCAAGGTACTTGAGCCTATGCCTGAGCCGCCTGTTGTACTGGTTAAACGGTCTAGGCCGTCATACTGTAAATTAGTTAAACTATAGGCGCTGTTTTGACCATCTATAATAGACGTCACATTTGCATTATGATCGTAGTCATAAGTGAGTGACATCACCGTGCTTGGAATACTTGACCCTGTGGGGCCGGTGTCTTTAAGCTGTTTGGGTAATAAGCTATCTGCATGCAAGGTGGTTTTATGGGTAACGCCATTACCATAAGTGAATGAATCAAGCATGCCACTTGCATAATGAATTCGGGATATTCTGAATAAATAAACTAGACAGCCACTTTAATTGAGCAAATAAAACTGCGCTACTAAGTTTACTCTTTTGGGCTAAAAACTTATCTCTTCTTGAATTCAAGTATCAAACTTTAGGATGGGTGTCATCTTTATTCATTTTTCTTCGATAATGTTACACCACTGCTCAAGGCTACGTGTTTTTCTCATGGCTATCTCCTAATTGAAATTCAGAAATAGCTTAATCGGTTTGATGAGCTATTGGCAGGTGCACTTTGCTAGACGCTTACAAACTTTAGGATGGGTGTCATCTTTGTTTTCTTTATCTTTGTTTTCTTTTTAGGATGGGTGTCATCTTTGTTTCTTGTCCTAATTAAACGTTAGTGCAAAATACAAAAAATACAAACTTTAGGGTGGGTGTCCTTTTTATTATTTTTTATTGACTCAAATAAGCGACAGGCATTGTGGGTGGTAAGCTAATTTTTACGCTGCCGATAGCAAGCGTGATCGGCTGTTGCTGTTCAGTGGGGGCGACGTGTTTAGTGACTTTTGCTTGAACAAAACGACTGGATTCAGTATTAAGCTTACTTCGTGCCGCATAAAAGCTTGTTTTAGATAAGGCACGTTGCTGGCAAAACTCAGTAATAGTTAAATCGCTGGCTTGTTGTTCTTCGATAATGTTACACCACTGCTCAAGGCTACGTGTTTTTCTCATGGCTATCTCCTAATTGAAATTCAGAAATAGCTTAATCGGTTTGATGAGCTATTGGCAGGTGCACTTTGCTAGACGCTTACTCTCTTCTTGCATTCAAGTATCAAACTTTAGGATGGGTGTCATCTTTGTTTCTACTGCTCAAGGCTACGTGTTTTTCTCATGGCTATCTCCTAATTGAAATTCAGAAATAGCTTAATCGGTTTGATGAGCTATTGGCAGGTGCACTTTGCTAGACGCTTACTCTCTTCTTGCATTCAAGT
>NZ_JABCJL010000058.1:0-3074 GCF_012952265.1 Pseudoalteromonas sp. NEC-BIFX-2020_015 | reverse complement strand
TTTTACGTCTGCAGGAAAGTGAAAAAGCGAGCAAGGTGCAAGGTGCAAGGTGGCCAGTGTCGCTCAGGCGTTCATCTGAAAGCAACACACCCCGATATATCGGTTGTCGCGATAAATCACGACCTACATCTTACTGAGTGAACTCAAATAGTGTGTGTAATTTTACAGCTATACATATGATTTATTTTAATATGGAAACGAGTAAATCTATTTCCTCTATTTGAATTTTAATTTTGATTTCACGACTGTTTCAAATTAGTGACAGTTAGTAACTCATCAATTACAGCATATTTAGCATTATTTACTTAATTGCATCGTCAAAACCTGAAATTTTTAGCCGACTTCTATATGCTCTTGCCAAATTATTATTCTAATAGGTGAAGTGCATGAATTCTTCCACTGATGCTACGCAATTTGAGGCATCAACAACAAGCAAATCTAAATGGAATTTTCATGATACCCAGTGGGTGTTGAGTCTTTTTGGTACTGCCGTGGGGGCTGGTATTTTGTTTCTGCCAATAAATATAGGGATTGGTGGTTTTTGGCCGTTGGTGATTTTAGCTTGCTTAGCTTTTCCTATGACTTTTTTAGCTCATCGAGGTTTAGCGCGTTTTGTATTGTCGTCAAAAAATAAAGATGCAGACTTTACCGATGTAGTTGAAGAGCATTTTGGTGTCAATGCAGGGCGACTAATTTCATTATTGTACTTCTTATCAATATTTCCAATCTTACTTATTTATGGTGTAGGTTTAACCAATACAGTTGATAGCTTTATGGTAAATCAGCTCGGGATGGAGTCACCATCTCGAGCATTACTTTCAGGTGTTTTGGTAGCAGGTATGATCAGCCTAATGTTAGGTGGCGAAAAGCTAATGCTACGTGCCTTTGCAATATTGGTATACCCGTTGGTTGGCATATTATTCTTTTTATCTTTGTATTTAATTCCTAGCTGGCAAATGCCAAATATGAGTTTCCCAGAGTTTGGTAGCTTTAGCCAAACATTATGGTTATCAATTCCTATTATAGTGTTCTCTTTTAGCCATGCTGCGGCTATCTCAAGCTTTGCAAATATACAGCGAGGTCACTATGGTAAGGAAGCTACAGCTAAGTCTGAAGCGATTTTGAAGCGTACCAGCTTACTTTTAATCGTGTTTGTACTGCTGTTTGTATTTTCGTGTGTGCTTTCTTTAACATCAGAGCAAATGTTACAAGCTAAAGCACAAAATGTGTCAGTTTTATCTTACCTTGCAAATGTAACTGATAATTCATTTATAGCAACGCTAGGTCCTCTAGTTGCATTTATTGCTATTACATCTTCATTCTTGGGTCATTTTTTAGGAGCACGTGAAAGCTTTAATGGTCTTGTAACAAAGCAAACTAAATTAGACGTTAAAATAGCAGATAAGATTGGTGTTGCAATCATGTTTTTTGCAATTTGGTTTTGTGCAGTTCAAAACCCAAGCATCTTAGATATGATGGATAAGCTTTCAGGGCCAATTATTGCGATGATCTTATTCATCATGCCGATGATTGCCGTGTATAAAGTCCCCGCATTACAAAAATACCGTGGCCGCTTTAGCACCTTATTTGTATTGTTTGTCGGCGTTCTTGCCGTAATGGCATTGCTATATAGCTTTATTAGGTAACTGAAATATAGATCTAAACAGCCCCGCAAGGAAACTTAGCGGGGTTTTTAGTATTTTTAGGAGAGTTGATTTTCGAAGTGGTGGGATTGTTTATCAAATAGATGCAGTACAGAGCTCTTCGTGGCTGAAGCCATCTCCTACATGGGATTTATACTTACGGTTTTACATCTTGTAGGTCAGGCTTTAGCCTGAAAAATGTGACAGGATGAATCCCGACCTACAAAAGAACATGAATATCAAACCTCGGTGCGCTCGGTGGTGAAATTGTCTTTTTAAATAGAATTCGGTGTAGGCTTTTTCGTGGTTAAAGCCATCTCACTACAAGTGATAATTCTGACTTATATCTTACCGCTTAAATCGCCACAGCTTATGGTTTATTGTCTGTCTAGCACCTTGGTGTTTTGTAGTGTGATTATCTTTTCAAATAAAATGCAGTGTAAGATGCTTTATTATTCAAACCATTACTTATAGGTGAGATTAAAACTGAAAACAGCAGGTCAAAGTAATTAAATAGAACCACTGAGGTTTGGAGGCCCTGCGCGCTACACGGAGGATTAAAGCTCGATTTAAAGTATGTAGTTGCTCGTTATTTCTAATTTCAAGTAATTAAGTATAGACTGGATAAGTTGTATCAGTTCAACTTGTTTACTTATAAGGATATTACATTGTCGCAGTCTCTTTCGATTCCAGCCCAGCGTTGGTTATCCCTTTTATTGTGCGCAATTACCGCGGCCACGATTACAGTATTTTTAAGTAACGTCAGTTTTGTACAACAAGCCTACGCAAGCTGGGGCAGTATTTTAAATACAAGCCCCGCGCTGCATTATAGTTTCGCGCTTTTAGCAGGCATAGGCATCAAGCTAATGCTGGATAAGTTTTATATCTCCCACGCCAAACGCAGTATTGGGTTTAGTTGGAAGTACCCGCCAACTACTATTGCTATGTGGTTCTCGATAATCGCGATACTCATGTACGTGTTCATAAGTGAAAGTTACCAAGGATACTTATTGGACGATGAGCTGCTCTTTGCTAGTTTGAAGCACCTTCATATTACTCTCTTTGCATGCGTGCTGTGTATTTCGTTTCAAGAGTTGCAGGAAAAGGCCAAAAAAGTGAGTATTAAATCATGGGGATTATTATTTCTATTGTTAGGCATGTTCTTAGTTATATCTGGTTATTACGACATGCCATGGCCGCTAATTACGACATATATTTTACTTTATAGCATTGTCGTTATTTTAAGAGTGCGAACGAGTTATAGCTTTGAATTTTCAAACACTGAAAATGATACAGTTCTGGAGCTGACGAATCCCCACGAAATGAATTAAAAAAAGATGAGTAAAGGGGATCGACCTTCATGACTAATTGTGATCAAATTACTTCGCCAAAAACAACTTAAAACAATAGCCATGAAGATCACAAATATAA
>NZ_JABCJL010000057.1:0-3228 GCF_012952265.1 Pseudoalteromonas sp. NEC-BIFX-2020_015 | reverse complement strand
ATGTTCAATCTTGTGTTAAACAAGGTTATAAAACAGCGGTTGATATCGACTTGTCTAAGTTCTTTGATGAAGTAGACCATGACATGCTGATGAATCGTGTTGGTCGTAAAATCAAAGACAAAGCACTTATGCGCCTACTTGGTAAATACCTCCGAGCGGGAGTAGCAGAGCGCGAAACAGGTCTGTGGTTTGAGTCAACCAAAGGAGTCCCTCAAGGTGGGCCATTATCCCCTTTACTTTCCAATATTTTACTCGATGAATTAGATAAGAAGCTAACCTACAAGCGCCTTAAGTTTGCACGTTACGCTGATGACATAATCATTTTAGTAAAAACGAAAAGCGAAGGGCTAATAATCCAACGGGAAATTACTGCGTTTATCACTCAGCGATTAAAACTCAAAGTGAATGAATCGAAAAGTCGAGTCGGTCCAGTAACAGGCTCGAAATTTCTCGGGTTTACCTTTCGTTACGGTCAAGTGCAAATCCACGAACAGGCGCTAAAGAAATTTAAAGCAAATGTCAGGGAACTCACTAACCGCAACTGGGGGATCTCAATGACCTTACAAATTTATAAACTCACGCAGTATTTACGCGGCTGGGGACACTACTACTTAATAGCCAACGCTTATCAACTAACAGTGGATTTAGATCATTGGATCCGCCGTAGGATAAGAATGTGCTACTGGCGGCAGTGGCGAAAACCTCGTACCAAAGTACGCAGTTTAATGAAATTGGGTGTTAACGAGCGACTCGCCATAGCCTGTGGTATCACCAGTAAAGGCCCTTGTAGAAGCTCAAAAACAAAAGGAATTAACATTGCGCTAGGCAATAACTACTTAGCGTCACAAGGGTTAGTGTCATTGAGAGATATTTGGATCAATATTCATTACGGGAGATGAACCGCCCATTGCGGACCCGCATGATGGGTGGTGTGGGGGCTGGAGGTTAGAGACCTCCGGCTACCCGATTATGTGATTTTATAAATTATTACCTGCGTAATAAACTATTGCATCACCTAAATAGTCAACCATTTCTGGGTGGTAAGAGTTATGGAATTTTTTCATATCTTCATTTTCTTTATAAAAGATTCCCATACCTATATATGCTTCTTTAGATGGGGTATAAAAACGACAAGCGATTTCAAAGTGTTCTTTCATTAACGTTTGAACACTTTCATTATCAACGGCAGTCTCATCAGCGTACTCTGCTAATTTTTTATACAGAACATCCCAGTCTTGATGGACAAGTTCCCTATTAACATGCGCCCAATTATCTGTTGTTGATAAGCTGTGAGTTTGCTCCACATTAAGAGCGTTTTTACATTCTTCTAAATATTCTTTACTCAATTTATTCATTTGTAGATATTCCATTAATTATATATTTATTTGCGGCACACTAGCCGAATCACATAACGAGGCTGTAGAATAACTCTAACAGCCAAATTCAATTAAAAAACGAGCTCCTGTAATTAACTCTAAGCGCTTTTAAAGCATTAGGTAATGCATTTGGAACCCATAAAACAGGCTGTTTTTCTTAAAAAAGAGTAATTCTACAGCCACAACGCCCGCATAAAGCGCGCGAGGTACGAGCGTCGATTTTGATGCGTTTGTTATATTTTTTACAACTCATCATCGCCAACAGGTTCAATCTCGTCTTTTCTAAATATTGCATACTTGTCCTCCCCACCATTTTTCTTCGTTGGGAGTTGAGGAAGATTGTATGCCGTATTGTTTTCAACTTGGCCCTCCTCATGAAGATTAAACAATATAGCCTCGATTGTTTTATGTGGTTTGGAATAAATTGTTGGATCTAGGGTCTTTAAATCGGCCGTAAATCCAAAAATCACAAAAAGGGTAGAGAATATAAGTCCCCAATGTGGTCGCCGCTTTCCTAATTCTTTCTCAACCTCGTCAAGCTTTTCTAGAAGCAGTCTTACATCGTCATTTTGATCCGCTTCTGAAAGTTGAGATTTTAGTAGGTTAACTAGCGCAACCACTTTGGTCTTGTTGATCATTTCTGGATTGTAGCGACTGGAAAAGCTTTCAAATCCATCATCAGAGTAAAAATCATTTTCTACTTTAGAAGATGCAAACTTAGTAACTTGACACAATCTTGTTAGAGCGACTTTCGCTTCAACAAGGTGAGATCCAGACACTAGCTGGGATTCTTCTAGATCTGAGTGTGATCGACGACTAAAAAATGATGCGAATATTCCAACAGAACTATTAAGCCTTCGGCGTCTATTTATTGACCATATCTCTTTGTCGGATAAGCTCGATAAAATAGCAAATAGCTCACATAGTTTTGCAGTCTTAAATATTTCTTCGACTTGATCTTTCAAGTGTGATGGCACGTAAGCCAATTGTTCTTGAAGCCATAAATAAATAGCCTCGAAGTTTACTAATAGATCCTTGTCGCAATCTATAAGAATGTCATCTGACGCGATGCTCTCAGACATATACCTATAATACTGAGATACAGAAAGCATATACTCCTTATTCGTATGGTAATCTTTACCATCCAGCATATATCCGATTTTATCCTTTAATTTATTAAGCTCTTCTTCGGACATGTATCAGGTTCTCTCCGTGTGTTTTAAATATAACGAGCCTGTAGAATAACTCGTTTTTAATTTATTTTTATTGATGCTTCAACCATAGCTGAGTTCCTATTTTGATTCAATCGACAACTGACTTTCACGTGAAAATATAAAAAGAGGATTTGCTGTTGCTTTAGTGGGTGTTTTGGAAGGGATTGCAGGTGTTTAAGTGGCTTATTTAAGGTGGTAAGGGGTTACCCTTATTAATGTATCGTGTTTCTCAGCTTTTCTAGATTATGAACAAGGCAATACAGTTGCCATTGCGCATTCACTTTCGTTTGTCCGCGTAAGGTCAATTTGTTCATGCCTTTATTGACTGTAATATTCCGCTGTTTATTTAGAGGAAAGCAGGCTCTATACAGCCTAGTCGTTTGCCATTCCTTCAATAAAAAGCTGCCGTCGCCCCATTGGACTGTCTATTTTAACTTTCATTTTGTCGATATAGCTTAGCTTTTTACGTGATTCATCATTTTTAAACTGTACTTGCCGTCCTGTTTTTATTGGTGGCTTTCGCATGCATTGCTGTTGCAGTGGGCATACTTTGCAATCTTTTAAGTAACCGCAGAATCGCGTGTATTCTTGATTGTGACTCTTTACATTAACCCCGCTTCGCCACATACCATTGCCTG
>NZ_JABCJL010000056.1:0-3293 GCF_012952265.1 Pseudoalteromonas sp. NEC-BIFX-2020_015 | reverse complement strand
CCATAGCCCCCGTAGTTAAGCCTTCAGTATTTAACCCATTGGTCATTATATTTGCAAATGTTTCTGACACACCTAAGGACTTGGCAATATCAAGGTTAAAGCCATTCATTGCAACAAAACTATAGCTACCAATCCAAGTCAAGAGGCGTTGATTAATGAATTCGGGTTAAACGTTAGTGCAAAATATAAAAAATACAAACTTTAGGATGGGTATCATTTTTGTTTCATTCGCATACGTCAATATTATTATTCTTCAAATTCTTCAAGTAATAAAGTTAACGCTTCCCTTCTCCATTCAGGCATAGTATTTTTTAACGATGTTTTAAGTTTTAATATACACCTTTCTAAAGTCTCACCGTCAATATACCCTTCCAAGTTATCTATAACATCCAGCGAATTAAACATAACTTCATTATTGTCGTTTATCGCAAGGTCAACCAATTGCTCTAGATAGCCGACTGGGTTCATGTTTTCCATTGCATATAATAAACTCCCGCGTCGGCCTTTTGTTTCCTCTCTCCCAATCATTTCCCATAGTATAGATAGTGACTCGTTATCGTTAATCTCTTTAATTAAAGCACAATAGACACTTCTCTCTTTGACATATGACTCGTCCACTAATCGATGATGTACCGCTTTTAATACTGTTTTTTGATTCCCTGAAGCTTCAACATCTTTCAGAAACTGTTCAAGATCTAGTTTATCTAATTGAATATCTCTTACCGCAATATCTAAGTCCGTTGCTTTAGTCATAATTAATTATCATCTCTTCTTCTTTCTTCTTGCTCTCTTTCTTCTTGTTCATTACGGTCTTCTTGTTCATTACGGTCTTCTTGGTCAGCCAAGTAATCTTCATAAGCTTCATTGAATAAACTAGGCAGCCACTTTAATTGAGTAAATAAAACTGTGCTACTAAGTTTACTCTTTTGGGCTAAAAACCTATCTCTTTTTATATCATCTCCAGTACATCGCTCATTAAGCGAGCGCCTATTGAATAAACTAGACAGCCACTTTAATTGAGTAAATAAAACTGTGCTACTAAGTTTACTCTTTTGGGCTAAAAACCTATCTCTTTTTATATCATCTCCAGTACATCGTTCATTAAGCGAGCGCCTATCACTGTTAAACCTAAATTACCCGCATGAAAATAACTGCAAGATTGCAGTTTTAACTTTTTACTAAGGACTTTTAACTTTATGCCAGTAGCTTTTCGCTGTTACTGACGTTGCTACGCCGTTTTCTGTTCAAGTGTTCACAGTAACTCTCTTGTGAGGTCGTCCTACCTACTGCGCCATGAAATACGCGCGTAAATTGCGTGGTCAGTTTTAACCAGTTTTCTGGGGAGATATTTACTCTTTCTAGTAAAGGTAAATGTGTGTTTTCAATATACCCGCGTTTGCCTCCTCTTATACAACGCCCTGTTAATTCAACCAGTTCAAGGTACGATTTAAGCTCAAATGGTAACCCTTTTGGCATGATTTGACGTGGCATGCCTGCAAAGCGTAATAGTTGTTTTGGTTGCTTGCCCTCTGTTGCGCTTTCAATGCGTTTTTGTACGCTGGTGTGGTCAGATGTTTCCGGTGTTTGTGCCATTTTTGCTCTGATTGGGTTTAAATCTACATAGGCCATACAGGCGGCGAGTGCGGCTTCATCTAATAATGCTTGGGATTTAAAGCGCCCTTCCCAGAATCGGCCTGTGCAGTTATCTTCCTTATTGGCTTTACGCGCAATGTCTTCATTTAATAATCGCATAAACCAGCTAAAACTGAATAAACTAGACAGCCACTTTAATTGAGTAAATAAAACTGTGCTACTAAGTTTACTCTTTTGGGCTAAAAACCTATCTCTTTTTATATCATCTCCAGTACATCGTTCATTAAGCGAGCGCCTATTGAATAAACTAAATAAACTAGACAGCCACTTTAATTGAGTAAATAAAACTGTGCTACTAAGTTTACTCTTTTGGGCTAAAAACCTATCTCTTTTTATATCATCTCCCGTACATCGTTCATTAAGCGAGCGCCTATCACTGTTAAACCTAAATTACCCGCATGAAAATAACTGCAAGATTGCAGTTTTAATTCTTTATTGAAGACTTTTAACTTTATGCCAGTAGCTTTGCGCTGTTGCTGACGTTGCTACGCCGTTTTCTGCTCAAGTGTTCACAGTAACTCTCTTGTGAGGTCGTCCTACCTACTGCGCCATGAAATACGCGCGTAAATTGCGTGGTCAGTTTTAACCAGTTTTCTGGGGAGATATTTACTCTTTCGAGTAAAGGTAAATGTGTGCTTTCAATATACCCGCGCTTGCCTTCTTGTATACAACGCCCTGTTAATTCAACCAGTTCAAGGTAGGATTTAAGTTCAAACGGTAGCCCTTTTGGCATGATTTGACGTGGCATGCCTGCAAAGCGTAATAGTTGTTTTGGTTGCTTGCCTTCTGTTGCGCTTTCTAAGCGTGTTTGCACACTCGTATGTGATGATTCTTCTGGCGTGTTTACCATTTTGGCCCTGATAGGGTTTAAATCAACGTATGCCATACAGGCTGCCAATGCTGCTTCATCAAGAAGCGCTTGTGACTTGAAGCGTCCTTCCCAGAACCTGCCGGTGCAGTTATCTTCCTTATTGGCTTTACGCGCAATATCTTCATTTAATAGCCGCATAAACCAGCTAATACTTGCTAGCCGTTCACGGTATTGTTTTACTGTTTGATTAAAAAAGATAAGTTCAGCTTTACTTAGCTTCTCACCCTGTATGTATTTTTGTGTTAATACGGTGCCTTTACAGAGCTTATGCCAGCGAATAACAATCGCTTTATCATTTAACCGATTCGCTTTTTTATCATCTACATACAAGACTAAATGAGTGTGGTTACTCATGACTGCATAGGCACACACATCAATGCAAAATACCTTGGCTAATTCAATCAGCTTATCTTCAACCCAGCCTCTGCGATGCTCAAAAGACTGGCCTGTAAAACGGTCTTCCCCGCACAAAAAAGCACGACGAACGCAACGTGAAATACAGTGATAATACTTTGTATCAACCAAACTTACTTGACGTTTTCTTGCAATTGCCATGTGACACCCTGATTATATTCTGCACTAATTAAACGTTAGTGCAAAATACAAAAAATACAAACTTTAGGGTGGGTGTCTTTTTTATTTAGCTCTCACAAAGCGATCAACGGGTGT
Source organism: Pseudoalteromonas sp. NEC-BIFX-2020_015 (assembly GCF_012952265.1). NCBI lineage: Bacteria > Pseudomonadati > Pseudomonadota > Gammaproteobacteria > Alteromonadales > Pseudoalteromonadaceae > Pseudoalteromonas > Pseudoalteromonas sp. NEC-BIFX-2020_015. The sequence goes on along the minus strand of NZ_JABCJL010000056.1, from coordinate 100 downwards.
TGAACTTCCTGGAACACCAGAAAAACCAGTTCCTTGCGCATAAGAGTTACATTGAAAGTTAGATGCAGCACTTTTATATGCTTCCACACTCGGCATCGTT
>NZ_JABCJL010000055.1:0-3429 GCF_012952265.1 Pseudoalteromonas sp. NEC-BIFX-2020_015 | reverse complement strand
ACTTTCATTTATTCACATCATAATCAAAGGAAAGCAACAGAATAACGCGTTGAAATGATCAAGCAAGTCGATCCCTTTTTTATTTTTGATCGTTTTCAATAAGCAAGGTTTAGTGCTGAGTAGTTACCTATAAAGCATGATCTAGTTGTTCTAACGCCATAATCATTGTAGAAACGGTGTTTCTATCAAATTCGGCTCTATCGCTTTCTTCATGCGTACCTTTATTCAAATATCTCCATTCACGAGAATTACCATTTAGGCCAACCAACGTACTAAGAGGATCTAAAACTATGCTCTTATTTTGATCAGAAAAGTCAGCCTTGCTGATTTTTGATTTAAGCTGATCAGATAAGTTTCTCAGTTCAATTGGAGCTGAAGCACCACGCAACTTTATGCTCAAATTACCATCACCATATCGACTTACATAACGCCAGATTTTTCCTTTAGTCAAAGACTCCATTGCTTTTCTTGATTTTGATAAAGACTCTCTAATTTCGTTTCTATTAAAGTGCTCTCTAGCGGCGATAATGTAATTTCTTGGAGCACAGTTAAAATCCACATTTATATGAGAATCTTCCAAGCTAGGTAAAAAGGCAAGCGATTGAGTCTGAGCTGCAACTTGAGCAGGAAGGAGGTTTAGAATATCTTTAAAAAACTCTTCTCCATGACAAGTCAGAATTATTTGTTTCTCAGAAAATAACTGCTCTTCAAATAATGTACGTCTTATTGATTCCCTATGATCGTCATCTATAGCATTTACTGGATCATCAAAAATCAGCATTGGACAATTTTCTTTCAGGTTCTTTGAAAGAAGAATAGATAGACCAATACAACGAATATGCCCTTCACTGAGGACATGCAATGGATCGTAAAACTGATCAGGGGAGTTTTGAAATGATATTTCGAGACGTTGATTCTGCGCTAAAGGTAGTTTAACTGTAGCCAGAAGTTCTGATGGTAAATCATTGCGATTAAATGAATTATACAGCTCGACAACTTGTTCACTTAAATCAGCAACTAGTAGTTCAGGAAGTTTATTTTTGTAAGTATTTAATAATACAACGAATTTCCTATAAGCTACCGATATAGATTGATTTCTTTGGATATTCGGAATTTCCGCTTGAGCACCAGCTATTAACGGAGCATTTTCAATATCAAAGCGATTAATTATTTGTTGAGCATTTAAAAGTGATTGATCAGCTGTTTGTCTACGCGTTATAAGAAGAGTAATATTTCGTGATAAATCACGTAGTCGGTTTAGCTCCGCTTGTTTTTCTGCGCGTAATTGAACAGCTTGATCAATTCCCTTATCTGCATCCTCAAGCTGTTTGACTTGCGAATGTAGATGTTGCCAAGCAGTAAAGCCATCTGGCATTGGCTGTTGTAAACTATTCCACCATTCAGTGTTTTCCTGAATACTTGGTGAAACTTGATACTGAGTAAGTACATTCGGAGAAAATCGGCTAAAACAAGTACTTATTATTTGAGCAAGAGAAAGTAACTCCTGATTTACTTTTTGCTCTACAAGCTGAAGTTTACTTTGCTGAACAGCCAAATGCTGTAGCTTTTGCATCTCTTCACTAGAATGAGTAAACGGATTTACTACGACTTGTTCCAGTGGGGTTTTACAAGCAGGGCAGTTATTGGGACTACTCTTTTGCACTTGTATTACAGCATTGTACAGATTCTTGAATGATATTTGCTGACTTGCACCTGCTAACTCTTGTTGTAATGCAATATGCTCATTAAGATGACTCGCTATATTTCTACCTAACTCATCTAATGTAGCCAGACTCAAAGAAGACTTAATAGTTATAGGTTGCTGTACTTCGGACTCTATTCTTGAAATTGAACCAACAATTTCACTATTACCATGTACTTCAAGCACCAATTGGCTAAAGTCTATACCTTCTCGGTAATTACTAGCTAAAACTTGTTCATCAGTATTGATTTTTACTAGCTCAGCATTATGTATTGCTATTTGCTGCTTAGCCCCCTCAAGCGCTTGCCGCTTTTGAGCCAATAGTGTCGCTTTCTGGCCTGTGAGATCAATATACTTAGGATCAATTTCAGCGGTAAATTTTCTAACGAAATCACTAAAGGAATCCAAACCAAATAACGTTGAAATTAACTCAGTTTGTTTTGCAGGGGCTTGGGCTGCAATTCGTGAAAAGTTATCAATCCTGTTCTTTTCAACAAAACAAAATCTATAAAGCGCATCATCAGCAGTAACGGCAATTTCTTCACCTTGATCTGTTAGTCCCGAAAGCACAGGTTGACTAAATCTACCTACATGAGCATTTTTGAAATATCTTTGCTGATCACGAAAACGCTTACTTTCTGCTTCTGCAACGTTTCCTAAAAGTGAGTATTCAAGGGCTTCACAAAAGCTTGATTTACCTGTCCCATTTGGCCCGTAAATGAGAACTAGGTTACTGGTTAAATCAAAAGTCTCTTCCCTAGAGAATCCGCGAAATGGACCTACTTTTAAACTTTTTAGCTGAGTTATTTGAGATTTATGAATAGATAAATCATCAGGTGGCGGTTTAATCACAGATTCCAAATTATCCCAACCCGCTTGGGCGAGCGGTACTACAGCTTTAAGGCGCTGACCTTGATGCGTACCTAGGGGAACCAAAACATCTAAGTTTTCTAAAACAAGATTGGCAACCTTACGTTCATCTTCAGAAATCGCATCTGTATTAAGAGTCTGTAAAAAACGTAAGTACTCAGAATGAATCATATAACGCCCTTAATTTCACAATCGTATCTCTCCAAAATGAACAACTTAATTATTTAGAATGTAACCCGCCAATACTGCAAGGAGCATATAACGAGCCTGTAGAATAACTCGTTTTTAATTTATTTTTATTGATGCTTCAACAATAGCTGAGTTCCTAATTTGGTTCAATCGGTTACTTCGATTTTACGTAAATATAAAAAAGGGGATTTGGTGTTGTTTTAATGGGCGTTTTGGAAGGTATGACAGGTGTTTAAGTGGCTTATTTGAGGTGATAAGGGGTTACCCTTATTAATGTATCGTGTTTCTCAGCTTTTCTAGATTATGAACAAGGCAATACAGCTGCCATTGCGCATTTACTTTCGTTTGTCCGCGTAAGGTCAATTTGTTCATGCCTTTATTGACTGTAATATTTCCAAACACGGGTTCTATACAACCGAGTCTTTTACTGTACTGCCGTCGCCCCATTGGGCTGTCTATTTTAACTTTCATTTTGTCGATATAGCTTAGCTTTTTACGTGATTCATCATTTTTAAACTGTACTTGCCGCCCTGTTTTTATCGGTGGCTTTCGCATGCATTGCTGTTGCAGTGGGCATACTTTGCAATCTTTTAAGTAACCGCAGAATCGCGTGTATTCTTGATTGTGACTCTTTACATTAACCCCGCTTCGCCACATACCATTGCCTG
>NZ_JABCJL010000054.1:0-3698 GCF_012952265.1 Pseudoalteromonas sp. NEC-BIFX-2020_015 | reverse complement strand
ACTGATAAGCAATTGCTAATCCCACACTCCGCCAAAGGCGCAACACTCAATACGGGTGGTTAGTTAGACCTTGCCCGGCAGGGACTTGCACCCTGCAAGATGGATCAAGCTTAGCTTGACGCACCAACGCCCACTTAAGCGGACAAAGATTGTTGGTTAAAATGTGAAGCGAAGCGGAACCTAACCAACTGTTTTTGTTCCGTTTGAAGTGCTTGTTATGTGCAATTAGAAGTGAACACATTATTTTTAATTAACGTATTTGAAAACTCAAAATTTAACTGCCCTGCATGTTTAAATCCTAAATGCTTATAGAACTGATTCGATTCGTTCTCAACCCATGTATAAAGCCAAAAATTATTACCATATCGTTGTCCTACTTCTGTGAGGAATTGGCGACCTAAACCTTGCCCCTTAAAGTTGCGGTGAACATACAATTTTTCAATTTCAAACCCATTGCTCTCTTCTTCAAATCGAGAGTCTAAATTAACTAGGACAAACCCTTGAAGTGTTCCTTCAATTTCACTTACCAATAAGCGATAGTTAGTTTTTTCCAATAGATTTATGAAATATTCCTCGGTGAAGGTATCAATAACATACCGTGAATATTCTGTTCGAATTCCCTCTACGGCATAAGTTTCAAGCCAGACTTGTAATCCCAAGACAGCTAAATTAATACAATCGTCTTTAAGCGCGTCTCGAATCATCGGAACTCCTTTGCACAATCGTGGTAGAGCGACCCATTACTGGGCCGACCCCACACAGATCCGGACGTGCGGAACTACCGCATCCGGCTCTTCAGTTATATATTCACGCGTGTAAATCACCACGCACTTAGTACCAGTCCACATGAATAAATCGCTTACTCACTCTTGGCCGCTCTATTGCGTAATACATTAACATCTTCTTGAAATTACTCCAATTATAACTGCGCCTTCCACTTCGCCTATTCAGCCATTTATATAAGCTGTGCAGCACATAGCTGTACAGTCTATCTAGGCTACGGCTATTGTCTGGCAGGCCAAAGTAATTTCGGTATCCCATCAGTTTGCGTTTCAGTTGGGGTAACCACATGTTGAGCTTGGTTGACCGTTTGGCTTTGATGTATTGGTAAAACTCGCTCATGCTGGCGCGGTGCTTTTCAGCCCCTGTCCGCCGCCTAAGTCGAGGTTTTCCTTGCGCATCTTTTGCCCAGTAAAAGGCAAAGCCAAGAAACACAAATTGCCGTCTGCGACTCGGATGAAATCGACTGAAACGCAGCAGTGAGGTTTTATCCTCTGCTACTTCTAAGTTGCTTATGTTTAAATAAAAGTCTTGAGTCGTTTTGGCAACACCTTGTAAAATCGCTCTGCATCGTTGGCGTATTGAAACGCACACACAAAATCATCGGCATACCGGATGAGCATCGCGCGACCATGCATTCGAGGTTTTACTTTCTTTTCAAACCATAAGTCGAGCGCGTAGTGCAAATAGATGTTCGCCAGTACTGGGCTAATGATCCCCCCTTGCGGTGTACCGCTTTTCGGGTGTTCAAACACCCCTTCCGGTGATTTGATACGGGCTTTTAGCCATTGGCTGATTAAACTCAGCATGGCTTTGTCATCAATGCGTTGTTTGAGCATCTTCATCAGCCAGTCGTGGTCAAGGTTGTTGAAGAAGCCTTTAATGTCAGCCTCCACAATGTAACCGTATCCTTTAAACTGAAGGTTCAACGCTAAACTGTGCACCGCTTGATGAGCGCTTTTATTCGGTCGGTAGCCATAGCTATTGGGCAGAAAGTCCGCTTCCCAGATACTTTGCAATATCTGGCTCACGCCTTGTTGCACCAACTTATCATCCACCGTGGGCAAGCCCAGCGGTCGCTGTTTGCCATTTGCTTTGGGAATAAAGACACGTTTGATGTCATTGGCTCGAAAGCGCTTATGCTTAAGGGCATCGCTCAGTCGAGTAATGTTGCTAACGAGTTGCTGCTTATAAACAGGCATGGTAATGCCATCAATACCGGCCGCAGCCTGTTTATTGAGCTGTTCCCAACTTTCATACAAGCAATCTTCCCTTAGTAATCCGTATAAGTTCTGAAACCTGTGTTTGGGGTGTCGCTGTGATTTAAATGTGATCGCGTTTAGTTCGGTTATCATAGTGGTTCCAGCCCTACATTGTCCGGCCTATGTGTCTGCTAAACACGTGATATAACTGCCAGCCCCTTCGCCATGTGATCGGCTTTCCCGTCTCAAACTACTACGAGCTGGTCTGACTGCCAAAGGGTCATCGTTGGCCTTGCTTTTGACTTAGCTTCCCTACCGCGTCCTTGCGGAACACCCTTGGCTCTCTCAAGTTCCTAATGCATCTCTTTAACCATGCCACGGCTTAATAACTCCGCTGACTCGCCACAACCTCACTCATTACGGTTGCTTTGCATGGACTTCAGTGGCGTTACAAACCTCGTCAGTCAGACTGTATTTATCGGAGCGATACCAGCACTTCAGGGACACGTATCCCCTGTGGCCTACTTAATTCTCTGTGTACGCTTCACCTATCTTGTTCGCTGAAAAAAAATTCAGCTCCGCCATAGGCGCAACACTCGATACGGGTGGTGAGTTAAACCTTACCCGACAGGGACTTGCACCCTGCAAGATGCATCAAGCTTCGCTTGACGCACTAACGAGGCTGTAGAATAACTCTAACAGCCAAATTCAATTAAAAAACGAGCTCCTGTAATTAACTCTAAGCGTTTTTAAAGCATTAGGTAATGCATTTGGAACCCATAAAACAGGCTGTTTTTCTTAAAAAAGAGTAATTCTACAGCCACAACGCCAGCTTAAGCGGACTAAAATAGTTGGCTAAAATGTGGAGCGAAGCGGAACTGAGCCAACTGTTTTAGTTCCGTTTAAAGCTCTTGTTAGCTTTTTATATTGAGAGAAACCATTATTTCTCTTCGTTTATTTTTACAAAAGTTTACATCTCTAGAAAGTATGGAACTTTTATAACGCTTATCTGACACTGTTCTAAAGACCAAATAACAAGCACCATGCTTCTCTGCGCCAAATGTAAGTGATTGTATTTCATGCATTGATATAATTACATCTTTACTTGGAGGAGCATACTTTAATGTGATTAGATTATCATCAAGCTCAACCTCGTAAAATTCATTTAACCCTGATAATGCAAGATAATAAAAAAAGCTAAACATTATTAACGTATAGATTGAGCTTTTCTTGACAGAATATTTTAAGTGGAAAATAAAAGCTATAAAGCTCACTATGGAGAAAGTCGCCCCAAAAAATAGCAACATGGAATAATTTGCTAAAGGTATATCTTGTGATACTGAGATTAGAGTCAATTTAAAATACCAGTGTGAAAGCTAACGCCCCAATAAGGGGCTAAAAATTGTTTGCTAAAATGTGTAGCGAAGCGAAACCGAGCAAACTGTTTTTAGTCCCGCTTGATTGGCTTATAGTTCGACCAAGCCACTTAATTGCATAAAGTAACTTATGATTATATTAAGTGGAACATGCTCCTGTTGGTTACGAATATTGAATGGCAAACATCCAATGTTTCTAACAAGACGTTCGAACCAACAGAGCAACTCATTTCAAAACGCATACTCAGGGATTGCCGACCACGACTATCTATAAGACCTGCGAGAAACGAGATTTAAGCACATTCCACTGTTAACTTTACGCGCAGGAGCTACAAAATGA
>NZ_JABCJL010000053.1:0-4109 GCF_012952265.1 Pseudoalteromonas sp. NEC-BIFX-2020_015 | reverse complement strand
TTCGGTATAGTTTGTCATCCCCTGTACGATCCCAGTGCCATGAACACCATTTAACAGACCAATAATATCAAGTGTCTGTCCCAATGGTTTGCTTGGTGTCTGAAGTCAAGATTTGACCCCTGTTACTCTTATTTAATTCAAGATAAAAACTAAAAAGCATTACTTAATATCCATTTAAAAACTCATAATAAAAAGGCAAGAAGAAAGACCTATTAATTCCTCTTAATAACATTATATTTAATATCCTTATTAAAAATAACTATTATGATAAAAAGGCAAAAAGAAAGAGCTGCTCCCATTTACTTTATTTCTTGATGTCTGAAGTCAAGATTTGACCCCAGTTACTTATTTCTAAACATATTAAACTCTCAACAAAGTTATTTTAAATTTTTAACATAAAGCTTTAGTCGCAAGAAAATAAAAAGGCAAAAAGAAAGACCTGACCCTACTCTTCTTATCCGATTGAAGGTATGCATTATCTACTTCAACACCTTTACCACGCCAATAATCATCAGCCCATTTCATTGCTACTGAACTAACAGTACTGAAAAAAACACATAACAAGAAAACACTCACTTTAAACATATTAAACTCTCAACAACGTTATTTTAACTATTACTACAAAACTGTAATCGCAAATAAAATACAAAGGAAAATAGAAAGACCTGACCCCACCATTTCTATTTAAATTTATTTATTTCCTTTTCTAAAACCCCACCAATTAAGATCCGATCATTATACTTGGTCTTAATTATAAAGCTCGCATCTTTCCAGTCGCCTTCGTGATACCAAACAATTACATTTTCAGTTTTAGACGAAAAAACCTCAATATATTTTGACCCTGAATGTACAACAAGTGAAGTAAGAGCCAAATAATTTGCGATTTTTTTAGGCTTACAGGACAAGGTATTATCTTTTCTAAAATCATTAATAATGGAAATCAAAACATCAAAGTAATTATTATTAACAAGGTTTATAGTTGGTAGCGCGTTAACTACCATCTCTGTAAAATGAAGTTCGTAGTTATCATTTTCATATATATTCACAACTAGAGGTCGCTCGTCCGTGCCTATATTTTCACTATAATAGCTAGAGTCTTTAGGTATACCCACTTCCAAACCCTCAGAACTCTCTAGATTAAAATGTTTCAAAGATTCAATGGGACTTTTATCAATAAAACGATAAATTTTCATAACTTCAACATCAGATGCAGACAAGTTACACCCCGCATAACAAATATTAGAAAATAAACCTAAGAGAATAGTTTGGAGTATTCTTTTTAACATCTGAATGCACTTCCACAATTTTCTGCATAATATTTCAACGAGCGGCTATCTAGTTTGTTGAGAGTCATTTTAAAACTGTCTGAACGGCTATAATAATTATTTGCCGCCGATGCCGACGCCCATAGCCCCATGGCCCCGTCAGCTTGAGCCATCACGCCAATATTAGGTAGAGAGACTCCAACAGCTTGTTTAATTGTTTGCTCGGGATCTCCTATTAATGTCATGCCGCCACTGGCAATCGACATAGCTGAAGGTAACAACTCATTAAATGCATCCACACTTAGGTCGTTTATCATAAAAGTCCGAATTCGTCTAGCAACAAGACTAGACCTCACAATATTCGCTCCATTACCTTTTGTATAGCCGCCCCTGATAGCCCATCCAGCTATCTTAGCTCGATCTCCTATATCTCTATAGTTTAATTTAGCTAAATGTTCACGAACCGCTTGTGCATGTTCTTTAATCTGCTGCTTTTTGGCTTCAACAGCCCCTGCTCCTTCAGCATTATACCACCATTGCATTGCTGAGGTGACGGCGCCATTGGCAAACTTTCCACCCGTAAGTTTAGACACGGTGCCGCCCACAACCCCTGCAATCGCGGTACGGCTATACTCATTACCAAATTCAGTGGTTTTCGGATTCATAAACCCTTTCATACTGGCGGTGACTAAGGAGCTGACAAAGCCATGGCCAAATTTACCACCTTGGAGCACCGAAGTGACTCCACCTAAAGCAGCATGAGCAGCAACATTGGCTGCATAGGTCAAATTTAACCCCCCGATATATTGAGACACTCCAATAGTAGCATACGATATTACGTAAGATTTTAAAGCGGCACCAAAACTACCTGTAACTGCATATGTTTTTAAAGCGGAGTATAGCGGTAATGCCCACGGCGCATATATCCCTATTACTATACTTACAGCCGCATCGAGTATCGGAATACTAGCAATGGCTTTGAGGATTGAAGTAAGCCCCGTTATTTTCATCAACTTTTTCAAGAAATAACCGCTGGGGTCGTTATAGGTCAGGGGGTTATTTAACACGTAACTATAGCGGTTATGACTTTGCGTTAAATTAGGGAACTGGACAAAGGGATCCGCTTGTAAAAAACGACCAATGTTGGCATCGTAGATGCGGCCATTCATGTGGATGACTTCCAGCTCATCCATTTGTTCGTGGCCAGTGAAGCTGCGCATTTGCGACAATAACATCGCATTGCTGGTGAGCGCTTGGCTTGTATAAACCTGTTGCTGCTTGCCCCACGGATCATAAATGTATTGGCCAATGCCTTTACCTTGGTGATCTGTAATTAGCACTGTAGAGCCAAGCATGTCTGTATGGGCTACTTGTACTTTTTGTGCTTGCCCTTCAATTTGGCTCAGCACTACACCGCCCACATACCATCGATGTTCTACTTGATCTGGCAGTTGTGAACCCTGTGAATCTTTACCACCTGAGCGGCGGGTTAATTCATAAGCTTTACCTGCATAATAAGTCTGTTTAGTTTGTTGTGCACCATTGATATTGCGTACATCTTTACGGTAATAACGGCTGCCTTGCTCGTCATATTTAAACTCGGTATACGTTGTTGAGTTTTTGGTTATTTTGTACGGTTTATCAAATCACCTTAAGATGACACCCATCCTAAAGTATGATACTTGAATTCAAGAAGAGATAAGTTTTTAGCCCAAAAGAGTAAACTTAGTAGCGCAGTTTTATTTGCTCAATTAAAGTGGCTGTCTAGTTTATTCAATATTAAGAACTAAGGTATGTTTGATCATTAACAGAGTTCAACTTCAAGTTTCTTAAGATCCAACCTATGATTCTGAACTAGCAAAACTGAAAAAACACATAATAAGAAAACACTCACTTTAAACAGTAAACTCTCAAAAAAGCTATTTTAACTTTTAATATACCCGTGATCAATGAAGATGCTTGATTTATACAATAATGGGGATCATCATACCCCCTATGAAAAATATCAAATTGACTACCGAGCAAAAAATAGATCTTGAAGCCCTTCATGACACAAGTCGTGATGGCCGTATTCGAGATCGCATCAAAGCGGTATTACTGCGCTCTGAAGGTTGGTCAACAGCGATGATTGCTCAAGCATTGCGACTTCATGAAACCACTATTACCAGGCACATCGATGATTATATAAGTAAAAATAAGTTAGCACCTAAAAATGGTGGCTCCCCCCCTTATTTAAGTCAACATCAAACTGCTGATGTAATTGAACATATTACGCAAAATACTTACCGTTATTCTTACGAAATCATCGAATACATATGGAAAACTCATACAATCCGTTTTTCTATTTCAGGCTTGAATAAATGGCTCCATCAGCACAATTTTAGCTACAAATACCCTAAAGGTGTGCCACATAAATTTGATGAAGAAAAACAAGCTATTTTTATTAAAGAATATGAAGAGTTAAAAGCGCAAGTAGCTGATGAAACAATCTATTTCATTGATGCAATCCACCCAACTCAGGCAACAAAAGTAAGTTGTGGTTGGATAAGAAAAGGGCAGGATAAACCGCTAGCAACCACAGGGAGTCGAACACGATTAAATCTTATTGGTGCGATTGATTTAAATAATTTAACAGCGGCACACGTTAAGCGCTATGAGAAAGTAAATAGTGAGACAATTCAGACGTTTTTTACCGAATTACGCGCACATAATGACGGTAACAACACGCCCTGAGGTGGACAACTAGTAAAATTTAGCTATTTATTGCAAATTTTAACAGCGGCGAACCTCTTCTTTTTAGTGCTTCTAAATATGTTGATTCGTTGTAAGGTGTATGTGTCTTCC
>NZ_JABCJL010000052.1:0-7534 GCF_012952265.1 Pseudoalteromonas sp. NEC-BIFX-2020_015 | reverse complement strand
ATCATTGATGACGATAGGTATTTCATACCATTAGAAGAGTACATTTATGTATTGTCCGAACTCTCAAATTTAACAGTCAATATTGAGGGATTACATGAATAAATATTCGTGGGGATCCCTCAGGTTTAAATCTACATAGGCCATACAGGCGATATCTTTGCTAAAGCAAGTAACTTATCCTCAAACCACGCTCTGCGGTGTTCATAAGGCTTTCACGTAAAACAGTCTTCACCACATAAAAATGCTCGGCGAACACACCGAGAAATACAGTGATAGTATTTTGTATCAACCAAACTTATTTGACGTTTTCTTGCAATTGCCATGCATCACTCTGTTTTTTTCACACTCATTTAAAGCGAGTAAAAAATATGAAAATACAAAATTTAGGATAGGTGTTTTCCTATTTTTTTTGCTCTTTCTTTGTTTTTTGTTGTGTAACCACCTTCTACCTTGCTGGTACTCTTTTTATTTTCGATTCACCTTCATTGCTATACATCCAAGCTTCATCCCCAAGCCGTGATATTACAATGTAACCATTTAAATCTTCCCAGAAAAAAAACTCTAACGCACTCGCCTCTAGTTGCAAATCATATTGGTCGACCCTCCACTCTACAGCCCCACTAGGGAATTCAACTAAATCAGACAGTTTTTCTGGTGTTTTGTTATTTTCCAATCGGTATTTTTCTATCCCATTCACGACAACCATCAACTGTTGAGCCAAGGCAAATTCGGGCGCTATTCCTTTATCTTGTTTAGGGTTGAAAAAACTAGTAGCGATAATAATAAATACCAAAAAAATTACGATACTTAAAACTTTACGGTGTTTTTGACCAACAATACCTTCAATTTTCTTTTCCTGTTTGGGTGAATCTTCAATCCTAGTCGAATTAATTATTTGGTGAATCGTCTTCGTTGATTCATCTCTACTAGATGAAGTATGTTGCTGAAAAGAATTAGAATGACTTCCTATATTGACCAAATCATCTAAACCTGGCAAATCACAAAGAGAGGCAGAATTGGCGACACTGGGATCCACTTTTTGTTTTTTCTTATCTTTATTCAGTATTTCATCAAGGCTTTGGGGAGTCATAGATGTACCATTGTTGGAACCTCTATTGTGATAGCTACCACTTACTTTGTTTGCGTTACTATTCGTTTTCAAAATATCATTCAAGCTAGGCTGGTGAGTTCCATTGTTAAATGATTGTTTATCCTTTTTATCAGCCATACTGAAACCTACCTTTAAGGAGTATTAAACTGATCAGGTAAATCCGTTGACGATTTACCATCACCCCATGTCGCTGGATGATCTGGAACGGATTCAAGATTACAAGCATCACCATAGCAAGCAAATGTACATTTAAAGTGAGCGTCTTGTAGCACTACAACATTATAATTTTTACAATTTGCATTGCCTTTATTGTACTTGTCAGCTTCAAATGCCTCTTGCTGTGTAACACAGCCTCTTGTTACATAACGGGAACCATCTTTTAAATTTTCAATAAAATTGGCAGCATAAGGAGCATCAACTGTACACGTAGCCCCTGTAGTGACATGGCTTCGCTCACAAATAAATTTAGGGCCTCGACAAGTATGATTATTTGTTGAAGGGGCTATTGCACACTTTGAAGGCTCTTTGGGATTGAACACAAAACCGTCTTTACATTTTGCTACGCACTGAGCGGGAACAATTGCAGTCTTAGTTGTATAAACATTCGAGCCATAGGGGTTGTGTTGATCGCGTACAGCGACTGAAGTTGCTCCTATATATTCTTGCCCCGCTACTGAACATTTAGGATCATGATGCCCACAGTCTTGACCCACGGGACATTGTGCCGGCAAAGGGGCACTGGATGTATGGCACCTTCCATCCGAACCTAATTTTAAAGTGCCTGGACATTTTTTAAGTTGTGGTTTTACTATTGGTATTACACTTGGCGTTAATTGTTGTAACTGTGGTTGTGCTTGTGGTTGCAACTGTGGTTGTAGTTGTGGAACGACCTGAGGTTGTTTCTGTGTCTTAGGTAGCTGGCAGACTTGTTGCTGTTTACCGTTAGCATCTTTCACTTGTACTTTTTGTGTTCCAGAGGGGCAGCCCGCAGGCACATTAGGGTGTGCAGCCAAAAGTCCTGCTCCGTTAAGGCAGCTACTTGGGAGATACTTGTCATCAAGCGCTTTATTGGTAGACACTGCGCCACGCCCAATCGCATTGGCAGCATTAACGCAACGCCAAGCGCCATTATAAAAATACTCAAGTGCAAATGTATCTCTCACCCCAAGGCCTTTTAAATCCATAGTAGGAAGAATATACCCGATAACTGAATTTTCGACTGGGTTGTTATTCGCTACAGGCACCCACTTCAAAGAAGTCATATGTACTTTTGGTTCAGAAAATGTTGCAATATCAAAGTTGGAGCTTTCAATACGTTTTTCAATGACCTTAATTCTTTCCGCATCGGCAAAAACAAAAGCTTCTGTAACCTGCGCACGTATTATGTAATCATTATACAAAGGAACCGCCACAACCGCGAGTATTCCAATAATCGCTACAACAACAATTATTTCTAACAAAGTGAAGCCCTGATTAGTGTTTTTTCGTAATATTTGAGCGTTCATACTAGAGTGTTCCTTTAGTCAGTATACTTTGTAGCTTATTAACGATTTCAGTAGGAGAGGTCATATTTTCATCGTATTCCATCGCATGCGCATGGAATTTATTCAACAATATTTTGGTTTCATTTTGATTTTGGGGGATTAAAAATAGCACAGGAGTCCCCGACCAAGCCAATTGCTCTCTCAGCTTTCCAAGCCATTTTTCTGGAGTAGACTGCATAAGGGCAGCATCAATTAAAATGGCAATAACTGAAGTATCTTTTTTCAAAATTTCGGAAGCCTTGTGTTCATTATTAACAAAGACTATTCCATATTGAAAACTTTCAGCTAGCATTGATTGAAGCTCTTTATTATCAGATATCAACAAAACTTTGAGACGATCCTCTGAAAGCGAGTTTGACCTTGAAAAATTATCTAGCAACATATTTGGTACTTTATTATTAACCACTGCAAGTTCACGCCAAAAATGTAAGCCCAGCTCACGCCCGACCTCTTGGACTGTTGTTTCACCAGAAACTATCCATTGCCCTGCGCTAACGGCCATCTGCGTCTGAAAACTGTTATTAGCCTCTGTTAAGTCATTAACGTTATTACAGCCACTTAACATTAATGTGCGCATCTCTGGTGATACTTCCATAACTTCAGTAATAGGAAGGCGGCCCATGTAGCCAGTATAATGACACTTATCACATCCTATAGCACGACAACCAGGCTGCTCACCGGTGATACGTTCATATTCTAATTCTTCAGGAAGGAGTGGCTTAGTGACCTTTACTTTACAGGATGAACATAGCTTTCTAACCAGACGCTGGGAAACGACACCAACCAATACATCAGCCAAAACCGATGGATTTATTCCAAGATCCAAAAGTCTAGGTACTGTCGCCATTGCGTCATTAGTATGCAACGTAGACAATACCAAATGCCCCGTTAACGCCGCTTGAGATGCGATTTTTGCCGTTTCAGCATCACGTATTTCACCAACCAAAACAATGTCAGGGTCTTGCCTTAGTATTGATCGCAACGTATCACCAAAAGAAAGACCTTGAGCATCATTGACTTGCACTTGTGATATACCGGGTAAAACGTATTCCACCGGGTTTTCCAAGGTCATAATATTGACATCTACACTATTGAGTTCTGAAAGCAGGCCGTACAGTGTTGATGTCTTCCCTGACCCAGTAGGCCCCGTCAGCAGTACAATTCCCGAGCCGTAGGATACAAGTCGTTTTAGTGCATGATAATCAGAAGGGGAAAAGCCACTATTAACTAAAGAAAACTGCTTGCCTTGCTCAAGAAGGCGACACACGATTCTCATGCCATCAAATACGGGCAATAAAGACAATCTAACGTCAATTTCACGTTGACCATAAATTAATCGCATTCGTCCATCTTGAGCAGTTAGGGGGTTCAGCTCTAGCCCTGCATTCATAGTAAAATAGCGAGACAAGCCTTCGTGCTGCTGCTTGGGAAACGATGCAATTCGCTCTAAAACACCATCAACTCGAAATCTAATTGCAGCCCCACCAACCATCGGGTGTATATGAATATCAGATGCCCTTTTATCTATAGCAGAGCGTAAGATGGCTTTCGCTAACTGGGGAATTTCACCTTCATCGACTAACGCAACGGTTAGATCAATAGCCCTATAGTCGTGGTTAATTGTCGAAAAGAGCCGTGTAAGCCCAATATCAAATTCTTCAGGAGACAAAATAGCCAGTTTAAAGTCACCCATCAGAATAAAACGTATTTGATCATAGTATTCGGGAAGTCGACGAGGATCATAAGTTGCAATAACCGGTTTATTAACACTCAAATCAAAGGGCAATATGCCCATATCACGACAAACCTTTTCACTAAAAGGGTTATCTCTGGGAGGTTTAAATTCTTGTATATTAATACTGTCTGTAGAATAAGTTAAAGAAAGTGCGTTACAAATTGCGCTAGCAGGTAATCTTAGTGTTGTTTGCAATTGATGCCAAGCTTCACGGGCATCCATTGAAAGATTATAGTTATCTGGTAGTACAAGCTCAGGTTTTGAACTAAGCAGAGCATCCAGAAGCCAATGTGTTGATGTTCGTACCATTAGAGCCTCCTGCCTTTATTTACTAGACATCACTTTATATAACGAGCCTGTAGAATAACTCGTTTTTAATTTATTTTTATTGATGCTTTAAACATAGTTGAGCTCTCATTTTAATTCAATCGGCTACTTCGATTTTACGTAAATATAAAAAGAGGACTGATGTCGTTTTAATGGGCGTTTTAGAAGGTATTGCAGGTGTTTAAGTGGCTTATTTGAGGTGATAAGGGGTTACCCTTATTAATGTATCGTGTTTCTCAGCTTTTCTAGATTATGAACAAGGCAATACAGCTGCCGCAAAATAAAGTGAATGTATTCACTTTCGCTTGTCCGCGTAAGGTCAATTTGTTCATGCCTTTATTGACTGTAATATTTCGCTTTTTACCATAAGGAAAGCAGATTCTATACAACCGAGTCTTTTACCATTACTTTATAAAATATTGTCGTCGCCCCAGTGGGCTGTCTATTTTGGCCTTCATTTTGTCAATGTAGCTGAGCTGTTTACGCGACTCATCATTTTTAAACTGCACTTGTCGGCCTGTTTTTATTGGTGGCTTTCACATGCATTGCTGTTGCAGTGGGCATACTTTGCAATCTTTTAAGTAACCGCAGAATCGCGTGTATTCTTGATTGTGACTCTTTACATTAATCCCGCTTCGCCACATACCATTGCCTGCGGGGCAGAGGCAGGTTTGGGTTGCTTCATCATAATGAAAGTCCTCTGAGGTAAATAAGCGAGGCTTGCCATTACGCCTTTTTAGTCGGCGCTTTTCTTGCTCTGTTTCCTTTTTATTTATAGGAAGTTTTCACTCTCTTTAAACAACGTTTCGTTTTCTAAATTGATTATCCGCAATGTAAGTATCAAAGCCACTTTGCGCCATAAACTCAAGATTCACTTCGCTGTTAAACCCACTGTCTGCGGTAAACTTTATGGTGTGATTATCTGCTTCTTTTTTTGTATTGAGCTTAGCGAGCTGTTATTGTAATTGCTTAACCGCTGGCTGCAAGGTTTGTTGCTCGCCCACTGAACCCCATGCCTGTGCTTGCCATTATTTACCCAATGCAAGTATTTGATGTTTATCGTCATTAATCGCAATGCCATTGTAGCCTTGGATTGTCCCTTTTGACGTGGTCATTTTCGCGCTTTACTCGTCCTATCCATGGACTCGCCTTTCAGGCCAGCTACGCTGTTAAAATTCATTCTCTATAAATTTGTCTTTGCTCGCATTTGATTTTAATTTACAGCCATCAATGGCAAACATATTACGACCTATCAACCCTTCTTCATCACATATCATCAGTACTTGCGTAAATAATGGCTCAATCTGTTCATGCATTTTCGCCACGAAGCCCGCTATCGATGTGTAATGCGGTTGGATATCACCCGACACACGCATGAATAAGATATTGTTCTCACAGGCTTTGGCAATACGGCGACTACTGATTAATCCATGCGCATAACCGAGTAAAATAATCTTTAACATCACCGATGGCGGATACGCCGCAGCCCCCGTTTTATCGTTGTTTTACCACACATCGAATCCTGATAAATCGATCTTATTTTCGACAATATAACAAAGGGCATACTCAAATGTACCTGGCAGGATTTACTCAGAAAAATTAATAGGACTGAATTTATTTTGGCAGGATAAGTCAGGCTTGTAGTTGGCCATAACAGTTTACCGTGGGTGAATAATATCTATTAGATCACAGTAACCCTGTGGGTTCAAGGTTAAAAAACAATCAATTATAAAAGTACCGAATTAGTTCCTGAAAAGAGTAATCCTACCGTCACAACCCCCACTAAGAGGCAAAAAATTGTTGCCTAAATTTAGCGACGCAGGAGCAAAAAGCCAACTGTTTTTTGTTCTTTTAAGTGACTTGTTATATTTTTTATACCATAATATATTATATATAGGTACTTATGAGGTTTTACATCATGGCTAAAAATACAAGCGTTACACTAGGCGATCATTTTGATCAGTTTATAAACCAACAACTTAACACTGGCCGTTATGGCTCAGCAAGTGAAATCGTTAGAGCAGGATTAAGAGCCTTAGAAGATCAAGAAGCTAAGCTTTTAAATTTACGTAATATGTTAATCCAAGGCGAACAAAGCGGTGTTGCCGAGTACAGCTATGAAAGCTTATTGACTGAATTAGATAAAGATAACCATTAATGAATAAGTTTGTATTATCTTCGAAAGCCAAAACAGACTTAATTAAAATAGCTAAATATACCCAAATAACTTGGGGGCTAGCTCAACGGAATGATTACCTAAAAATATTAGATAACACGTTCCATTTATTAGCTGGTGATCCCGAGCTAGGTATTAACTGTGATTATATACGAGAAGGTTACAGCAAATACCCACAAGCTAGCCATGTTATCTATTATAAAGAGTATAAAAACAATCAAATATTTATCGTGAGAATATTACATAAAAGTATGGATGTTAACTCCGCAATCTAGAAAAATATAACGTGGCTGTAGAATAACTCTAACAGCCAAATTCAATTAAAAAACGAGCTCCTGTAATTAACTCTAAGCGCTTTTAAAGCACTAGGCAATGCATTTAGGACCCATAAAACTGGCTGTTTTTCTTAAAAAAAGAGTAATTTTACAGCCAAAAAACGCCTTACTAACCGGCGCGAAATTGTTGGCTAAAATTGCGAGGAACGAGCGCTAGCCAACTGTTTAGCGTCCGTTTGAGTAAAAACTCGCTGGCGCGGTGATCATCATGTAATAACAAAAATGTACTGTAAAAGAATAAAAAACCACCTGAAAATTTGACTCAGGCGGAGTGACCATATATGTCATCTTTATTTACATTAAAAC
>NZ_JABCJL010000051.1:0-11793 GCF_012952265.1 Pseudoalteromonas sp. NEC-BIFX-2020_015 | reverse complement strand
TGAAAGCAACACACCCCGATATATCGGTTGTCGCGATAAATCACGACCTACTGTTTTGCAATCAGCGTGCGGGTATTTTATTGTAAGGTCAGGCTTTAGCCTGAAGGCATATACAGTATTCCCCAGAACCCCATATACTCTTTTCTCAACGTATTCTTATTGTTAATCAGTGGTTTACAGCGTGTTCAGAATAAATTTAAATAAGAGTAATACCAATCGACTTAAATATTTAACCACTCTAGCGGGCTAAATAAAGCGCTAACTGTGTTATAAATTTTTCATGTACGACTGCATGGATGCAGGAGGTAGAGCAATGCAGGAGCAATTGCCGAGAACCACTACATGTCAAAATTTATGCCTTTTTATCACTGTATTTACCTGTCGCTATAAGTGGTCAGTAACTTAACACGATTGGTATAATAACAAAAAGCTTGTTAAAAATATGAGCCCCTAGAATAAACCATAGCCTTCTGTTTCTTCAGCATGCTGCTGGGCTAAGTGAGCGGGGCGAAATATAGCACTAGGATCTATGAGTACGCTGTGCTTACCTTCAAGCTTTATCAAGCCGCACATCATACTTTTAGTCTGATGGTCTATATCAAAACCAATATCGGTAAGCTTATCAAGAGGTTTAATGTTCTCTTTTTGATAACTGATATTATCTTCAACTTTATCGACTAAAAGGCCTATATGAGGGGTTCGGCCATCTTTAGTGGTGAAAATAATGATAGGTTTATAGTCCAAAATTATTTGCTCTTTAGCGGATTCAAATAATCGAATTAGCTGCATAAAGCTATTGCTTCGCTCGTGGCTTAGTTCCTGTAAAGCCTGTTTAATCGCTCCTTGTTTAACTAATTGAATAATCATATTTGAGCGTTCATAAAGCCGCTCATAAGGAATTTTAAAGCGCTCAATAATAGCTTGAAGATCTTCATTCTCGGTTTTAAAGTTGCTGTACCATTTAGTGAAGTTTGATTGTTGTATATCATCACTTTGATTAAATATTTGGTTTTGATTTATACTGTTTTCCAGTGCATTAAACCATTGATATTGCTTTTCTTCCCATTCGTTAAATAAGTTACTTAGTAGTTGATTACTTGCTTGGGTAGATTGTTTATTGAGAATGAGCCCTAGATCAAAGATTGGAGTAGGCGTTTCCATATAATCTTTAACGCCAATGAAACTTTTATTATCATTTGGTAATGAGGTTAAATTATTTTCAAAGCGCTCTGTTAAAAGTATATCGAGAATCTTTAATGAAATAGTTTTCTGACCTACTCTAAAATTAATTAAATCCATACGTTCCTCACGTCCCAAATTAGTAATTTAAGGATAGAACATAATTTAGAAAAGACAGTGATTTCGCTGATTTTTTAGAAAACAGAACGATAGATTATACGTTTATTCTGGTCTGTTTTATTTACGAACAATGAGTTTATCTTTTTATCCTCACGGAATACTCTATTTAATTGTAGAATCAAACAGCGGCGCTGTAGTGGTAATGAACAGCGCTTTACAGCAGAACTAAACACCATTGCATTAAGATAGCCTTCAAAATGAAGCCGATTAGGCTCATCAATTTTTGCTAGGAGCATGTCTTTAATAAATTCACGGCACCAGTATGCATCACACTCTTTTGGATTAGGGACGACCTCAGTAACCATAAGTTTACTCGGCTGTTTAATGCGATCAAATAAGTCCTGACTTGATACAAAGGATACGCTTGTATAGTCAGGTGAAAAATTGAGTTGATAAGCTTTATTTATAAATTCAGCTAATGGTTTGTATGTACCGACAAGTGCAATGGCTGTTACATTACTGGATTTTAATTGTTTAAGTGCGCTATCTATATCATTGCTATTACGTCGGTAACGAGCAACTTGAATTGGTTTAAGGTTATAAGAAGCAAGCGATTTAATTAGGGCACTTTCGACAACATGGCCAAATTCATCGGCTTGAATTAAAAAACCAATTTTAGAGTGCTTCAACTCTTCTACGAGGTATTTAATTTGCTCTCGAACTTCATCATAGTAACTAGCGCGGATGTTAAATACATTTATCGTTGGTTGGTGGTGTAAAAAATCAGCACCGCTATAGGGCATTAAATAAGGGGTTTTTACCCGTTCAAGAATAGGAGTAATTGCATGACTTGTAGGAGTTCCCATTGCACCAAACAGAGCATCGACTTTATCTTGGTAAATAAAGTGACGAGTATTGCTGACCGCCCTTTTTGGTTCATAGCCATCATCAGCCACGAGTAGCTCTACTCGAGCTCCATTTATACCGCCATTGTTATTTATTTTATTAAAATAAGCATTACTACCTTGGTAAAGTTGCTCGCCAATTTGTTTAGCTGGGCCACTCAATGCTGTAGACATGCCTAATTTTATAACCTGCTTTTCCTCGGCATAGATAAAATTACTCATGAAAAGAAAAAGGAGTAAAAGAGTACTAAGGTAACTTTTTAAGTGAATATTGCTCATACCAGTTATTAACAGCCTGCTTAAATAGTTTATCGAGTGATTTTTTACCACTGATCTGGAAAACTATTTGTACTTTTTTTGGTGACCAGTTTTGTAATATTAGCCTAATAATAAGGTATTTGGTATTTTCATCACAATTGAAAAAACTGTTTGGTGTACGCCAGAGTGCGCGCCATAGTAAAGGCTTTATAGCAAATAGCTGATAATCTGTTGCTAATAAGGCTGTAAGACGTTGATCTAACTTGTTATCAACACTTTCCTGTGCACAGCCGTTTAGTATTTGTTCGACTAATTGCTGATCCAATTGACTGAAATGCTCAAGGAGCTGTAATGCAAAGTCTGATTGAAAATGAGCTGCAAGATCATTAATTAATAGATCATCGTCAGTTAGGGGCTTAACCATTAGAGCCGCATGTTCAGCAGTGGCTTTATCTTTTGCGAAGCCTAGTTTAAGTAAGTCAAATCCAGCATTTTGCCAAAACTTGAGTAGTGTTGCATTAGCACCAAAACTTGCCCCAAACCAATGGCAAGTTGAGGCTAGTTGCTGTTCACAATGGCTAATAAGTTGCGAGCCAATACCTTTGCTATGTTCTGATGGTGCAACGGCAATACGAACAACACGAGCAGATAACTTTGTAAGTACGTCAGCATCAATACTTAGCTGGGCTAATGTTTGCGCCATTAAATGCCCTTGGGGACGACGCTTACCACTGACTATTTGTGCGCTTATATCAACGGGTAAACCACCTTCAATCGCAATTAAACATACGGCAATAATGCAATTTTGTTGCTGACACACAAATATACGCTGCCTAGTTGCATCGAGTAAATGGCGTAAGTCATTCACGCTGGTTTGGTAATGTGCTAATGCCAACAGTCCTATCACTTGGCGTAGTAAAACCTCATTTTTGGCAAGGTTCTGAGCATTTAATTCAGAAAAGTGAAGGGGGTTAGTATTCAGAACAATACTTTGATGATCCGCATCAAGTGCTAACAAATTACAAATATGCTGCTCGAGGGGATCATTCGCTGCAAAGCGGATTGGCTGTTCTAAAGTAACACTGCGCATATTTTTATAATGATGCTCCAAATAGTGTTTGAACTTTAATGTATACCCGCGACCGTTTCCTTCATAACCTATTATTGTGCTGGCAAATACAATACGAGGATAATGTGCGAGCATTTTAATTAGTAGTGGTACTGGGATCGCAGCGGCTTCATCAACCAGCAACACATCACATTCTGGTAGCTCATTAAGTAACTGATCGGGTGCAACATAATGTAGGTTGGCTAGTTGTTTGTTTTGTGCTCGATAGGTGAGCTCTCGCTCTATTGCAAAGTGTTTAAAGCAGCTGTGCAAGGCATTAAATTGTTGTGAGCAAATGAGTATTTTTTTGCCTGTTAATTTTGCGGCTGCAAGACCCAAAGAGGCGGATTTTCCACGGCCGCGATCTGCACTGATTAATAATGGTCTATTGGCCCTTCCTGTCGCTGTTTTAACTATTTGATCGATACAATATTGTTGTTCAGTTAAGTCTATTTTACCAGCTAGCTGACTCGTGTTAGGTGATTGCTGCCAGCCTGTCTGTTGGCTCAAATGCAGTAATAGATCGTTACAGAGTAAACGTGCGAAGCGTTGGTTAAAATAACTGTATTGTTGCTGCGTTTCAAATGATTGAAACGCAGTAAGTGCAGGGTCGCACCAATGGTGTAACTCATTAAGCTCAGGTAACAGTAGAATAAACAACCCGCCAGCCTGGACAGTGCCACTGAGGGCTGCAAACTTATCAGGTACTAATCCACTAAACCCATCATAAATAACATGTTGAAATTCTTGGCCGAGAATCTGGTGAGTATGTTCGGGCCAAACACTGTTTGTGAGATCAGGACTGCTTGATAATACTTTTACATGCGGGTTGTTAAGTTGGTTGAGTAATTCATTAGCTTGCTGATAACACCAATTTTGTTCGCCAGTAATTAAGAGCAACTGCCTATGCTTAGCATAGGCAAGTTGCGTTAGAGTATTTTGTAGTAGCGAGTTAAATAGCTTGTAGTCGTGCATAAACAGTTACTAACCACTTACTACCAAAATCATCAAAATTCACTTGTACGCGAGATTGTGCACCACTACCTTCATAGTTAATAACTGTTCCCATACCAAACTTTGCATGTAACACATGTTGGCCTAAGTTAAAACCACTTTCTTCAAATGTGGCATGACTTACTGATGAGCTAAAACGTCCTGATGCAGGTGGGCGTGATACTTGTGTTTTAATGCGAATTTCTTCAATGCAATCCTCAGGCATTTCGCGTAAAAAACGTGACGGGCTGTGGTATTTTTCTTGCCCGTAAAGGCGGCGAGTCTCGGCGTGACTGATATACAGTTTTTCCATCGCACGAGTCATGCCTACATAACAAAGGCGACGTTCTTCTTCTAAGCGACCTGACTCTTCATTACTTTGTTGTGAAGGGAACATACCTTCTTCAACACCTACCATAAATACCAGTGGAAACTCTAGACCTTTCGCTGAGTGTAAGGTCATCATTTGCACCGCATCTTCATGCTCTTGTGCTTGACCATCGCCAGACTCGAGTGAGGTGTGTGCTAAAAAACCTTGTAAAGGAGAGCTATACTCTTCATCTTCCGGCAGCTCATATTGGCCACAGGCACTGATCAGCTCCTCTAAATTTTCTACACGAGCGCGGCCTTTTTCACCTTTTTCAGCCTGATACATCGCCATCAAACCTGATGTTTGAATCGCGTATTTGGCTTGCTCTTCTAACGTGAGATCGCTAATTTTATCTTCAATATGCTCTACTAGTTCAACAAACTTAGTAACAACGGTTGCTGCACGGCCTGATAAATGTTGTTGCTCAACAATCGCTTTAGCGGCGTACCACAATGGTAATGATTCGCTACGGGCACAGTCGCGTATATGGCTCAGGGTTTTATCACCTATACCACGGGCTGGGGTGTTAATTACTCGCTCAAAAGCGGCATCGTCTTGGCGATTACCTACTAAGCGTAAATATGCGAGTGCATCTTTAATTTCTTGACGTTCAAAGAAGCGCATACCGCCATAAATGCGGTATTTTAAACCTTCTTGGAGCATAGCTTCTTCGAGAACGCGTGATTGTGCATTACTACGGTACAAAATAGCGGCATCTTGCAGGGCGTTCCCCGCGTTCAACCAGCTGCGTAATTTACTACTAACAAAGCGTGCTTCATCTAATTCGTTAAAGGCAGCATAAACTGAGATTGGCTCACCATCATTACCATCAGTCCAGAGGCTTTTTCCCATACGATCTGAGTTATTTTGAATGAGTGCATTAGACGCTTTTAGAATGGTGGCAGTAGAACGATAATTTTGTTCTAGGCGAATAGTTTCGGCCTTAAAGTCGGTTAAAAAACGTTTAATGTTTTCAATTTTAGCACCACGCCAGCCGTAAATACTTTGGTCATCATCGCCAACAATCATAATACTATTAGTGTCGCCTGCCAGCAATTTAAGCCATGCATATTGAATAGTATTAGTATCTTGAAACTCGTCAACTAACATGTGGGCAAAGCGTTGCTGGTAATGACGAAGCAAGGTGGGGTTATTTTTTATAACTTCAAAACTGCGTAGTAAAATTTCTGCAAAATCGACTAAACCGGCACGGTCACATGCTTCCTGATAAGCGGTATACACTTTTAACATCATTTGTTCGTTGATGTCATAAGCTTGAATATCTTTAGGGCGCAGGCCTTCGTCTTTTTTGGCACTGATATACCAACCAAACTGTTTAGCAGGCCATTTTTTATCATCAATATTCATGGCTTTTAATAAGCGCTTGATCATGCGCAGCTGGTCGTCAGAGTCTAAAATCTGAAATGCCTCTGGCAAATTAGCTTCGCGATGATGGGCGCGTAAAATACGGTGTGATAAGCCATGGAAAGTACCAATCCACATTCCACCAACAGGAGCTTGAAGGGCTTCTTCAACGCGAGAGCGCATTTCTTTAGCTGCTTTATTAGTAAAGGTTACCGCAAAAATACTGTAAGCCGAAGCTTGCTCAACTTGCATTAACCACGCGATACGATGAACCAGTACTCGAGTTTTACCAGAGCCAGCACCAGCGAGCACCAACATATTTTGTAGTGGAGCAGCTACGGCATCCCGTTGTTTGTCATTTAAGCCATCGAGTAATTCTGAAACGTCCATCATCACGCCTTTTCAATCAATATTGAAAGCAGTATAACAGGTGTTTTTGTTAGGCTAAATAAAATACTGTTTTTATAAACAGTTAATTTAAAAAATGTTCTTTATTCTATTTAGTGAGTTTTTTAGCTAAGCTATCATGCGTATGATAATGTTGCCGTAGTAAATTTGACTTATATTTAGTGAAAATAACGATTTTGGTAAAAAGAAATGATGCTATGTTATTTTAAGTTTTTGATTTTAATCGGTTTTAATAATTGGCATGATGTGTGTAAGTATCTAATAAGAAATTAAATTAATAATTGAGGTTAACATGGCAGATCAAGGTTCTGGCGGTAATGTAATTGCGGCAATTTGTAATATCTTTTTCCCAGGTTTAGGGCAGTTGGTGCAAGGACGTATTTTGTCGGCTATCTTTTTTGCACTAGCCATCATTATAAGTTATGCGCTTGTTTATGTATTAATCGGTTTTGTACTAGTACCTATTATTTACTTATGGTCGATAATTGATGCCGCTCGCTATAGATCATGACGTTAGAAGTTAATAATAGCGCCCTTTGGCGCTATTATTGTTTTTGGTGTTGTGCTTTTACAATTTGGGTATAATTGCATAATTATAGGTTCATAAGTGATATATATGGAATATCAATTTATACGCGATCCAATCAGTGGCCTGCGCATTAAAATTAGCAGCGAACATGCAGTAATAGGCCGTTGGCTTAACGAAGAAATTGGTAAAGAAAAAATAGCCATGGTACAAGCATTAATAGCATCAGTTGCAAGTAGCTTTGAGCCATTGACTTTAAAAGGGCAAGAAATTGATTTGATCTTAAATAAAGACGAAGCTATTTTTGAAGCGCACGCATTACACCAAGATTCTGAAGATTTAATCGCATATCAAGACGATGAGCTAATGCTTGAAGAAAATGGTTTAAGCAGTGGTTGTGGGTTTGAAGACTTTATTGATTTGATTAATTCATGGCAAGAATTTACTACAGGAAGGTAAGCAGAGCATAGGCTCTGCTATTTGGCTATATTACTGCTCAGACACTGATTTAACAGCAGCAAGTAATAAATTTTCGGTCAGACGTACTTTATAGTTAGGGTTAGCGTATTGAAAATGCACGAGCCCTTTTTTATCTACCACAAATACCGCAGGCACAGGCAGTGCAACTTTAGCTTTACCATCAAGGGACACAAAATTCACCCCTAGTTTATTACGGTAAATAGTCGCTGTTTTATCATCTAAATAAAATGCAAGGCCAAGCGCTTGGCTTAAGGTAAGGCTATCGTCAGAAAGTAACTGATAATTAGGGGAGTCAATTTTACTCTCAGCGAGCTTTTCAGGGCTGTCTGGTGAGATTGCAATAATTTGTGCACCTAATTCAGCTAGTTCAGCTTCTATTTTTTGTATACTCGCAAGTTGCTTTGAGCAATACGGGCACCAGCCACCTCGATACACTATTAACACCGTTGTTTTTTCTGCAAAACGCTCAGTAAGATCAACATTGTGACCATCTTTATTCTTTAATGTTGTTGCAGGTATAGTCAGTCCAGGCATCAGTGGGCTGACTTTTTCAGCTGCTGAGGCAATATTCGTTGCGGTTGCAGCTGATACCGATGCTGTTATAAGCATAGAGCAAGCAAATAAAATAGGTTTTAGCATGTAATTCCCTTGGTAATTTTTGAAACGTGCGGCTTAGATGACAGACTAGCAAGATAAACAATTTCATCAAACTTAATTTATCTGTATTATTAGCAGTAATTAAATAGAGTAACTGGGATCGAAATGTCTGCCAATTTAAGTAAACTAGTAGTGATGCTAGAAATGCAAAATGCCATGAATACTAAAGTACATGACCAATGGTTTAGCCAAGGGTTTGAGTGGAATCGTGCTATTTGGGTTGAATGCGCTGAAATGCTTGATCATTACGGTTGGAAATGGTGGAAAAAGCAAACTCCAGATACCGAACAAGTTATTTTAGAGCTTGTTGATATTTTTCATTTTGGTTTATCGCTACGCATTGATGGTAAAACTAGTTACTTAGATTTAGCTAAGCAACTTGAACAACAGTTAAGTGCACCGCAGCAAGCTGATGACTTCAAACAAACATTAGAAATTCTAGCGGCGTCAGCTGTTGCAGATAAAACCTTTAACGCTGCTGCATTCGCAGGTTGCATGGTGCAAATAGGTATGGATATTGATGATTTATACCGTGGTTATGTAGGTAAAAATACGCTTAACTTTTTCCGTCAAGATCATGGCTACAAAGACGGTAGCTATATTAAAGAATGGCATGGACAAGAAGATAACGAGCATTTAGTTGAAGTAGTTAAAAGCCTTGATACTGAGCATGCTGATTTTGCAAAGCTTGTATACCAAGGCTTGGAGGCGCGTTACCCTAAGAGTTAAGGGTGGACGTGGCTAAAATCAGTAATATTTAAATAGTCACTAATTTCATTGTGTGGTTGCTTGCTATCAGGGTTTGCAACCGCCAATAAATGACCAATACCAAACTCTTTCGCGGCTTTTAACACACTTAAACTGTCGTCAATAAATAGCGTTCGTTGTTTATCAAACCCTAAATCTGCATGTACTTGTTGCCACAAACTTTGATGCTCCTTACTTACACCGTATTGATGAGTAGACACCACACCATCCAAATAATTATCAATGGCTGTTTTTTCGAACTTTAAAATAACACTTTCAGGGTGCGCGTTGGTCAATAAAATAAGCTCTTTACCAGCTTGGCGCAGTGCAGTTAAAAAAGCAGGCACATCTTCACGTACTTTAATAAGGTGCTGTGTTTGGCGTTTAAGCTCCATAATTGGCAGATTAAGCTGCTGCTCCCAGTAATCTAAACAGTACCATTGAATTTGCCCATGAACTGCTTGATAACGTTTTGCAATATCAGCTTTTGCTTCATCCAAACCAATATTGCGCACAATAGCATGCTGCTCAGGAATAACGTTTAGCCAAAAGTGATTATCGAAATGTAAATCAAGGAGTGTGCCATCCATATCGAGTAATACAGTATCGATTTTTGACCAATTTAGCATAGGAATTTCCACTTATAGGGTTTATGATTAAACTAACTGCCATGATAGCAAATTAATGCCGATGACACAGAAAAAGCACCCAACACCACCTGAAATTCTCAGTGACGAAGTCGTCGCTAAAAGCCGTTTATTTACGGTTGAATCCTTAGAATTAAAATTTTCAAATGGCGAGCAGCGCCAATATGAGCGGATCCGTGGCGGTGGCCGGGGGGCGGTAATGATAGTGCCACTAAATATAGACAATGAACTGCTGCTAGTTCGTGAGTACTGTGCTGGCACCAATGATTATCAACTAGGTTTTCCCAAAGGGTTAATCGACCCTGGTGAAACACCAGAGCAAGCAGCAAACCGAGAACTTAAAGAAGAGGTTGGCTTTGGTGCTGAGCAACTCCAACCATTAAAAGTAGTATCAATGGCACCGAGCTACTTTAATGCGACAATGCATATTTTATTTGCTCAGCAGCTTTATCCACAAACACTTATAGGTGATGAACCAGAACCATTAGTGGTTGTTAAGTGGCCATTAACCGATTGGCAGTCATTATTACAACAATCAGACTTCACAGAAGCACGAAGCGTTGCAGCTTTGCTATTATTAACTAAGCATTTAGAATCTGGAGCTGCCAATGAATAAATTACTAGAGCCTTGCATTGAACTTGCACAAAGTGCAGGGGCAGCCATTATGGCTATTTATAAACATGGTGATATTGGTCAACAAGAAAAGTCGGACCATACCCCTGTTACTAAGGCGGACTTAGCTGCAAATGATGTACTTGTCGCCGGCTTAAAAGCACTCGCACCCGATATCCCTATTATGTCTGAAGAAACGCCCATTCCTGCACTTGCGGATAGGCAAGATTGGCAACGTTATTGGTTGCTGGATCCTATGGATGGTACAGGGGAGTTTATTTTAGAAAGTGGTGACTTCGCTGTAAATATTGCCTTGATTGAAAATAATCGTCCGGTACTTGGTGTGATCTATTGGCCAGCAAAAGAAACCACTTATTTTGCTAGCTATCAAAATGGTGCATTTAAGCGTGTTGCCGGTATAGAGCAGCAGATCAATGTTGCTACCCCTGATAACCTAACTTTAGCCGTTAGCCGACGCCAAAAGATTGAAGCGGTGAGTCAATACTTAAATGCACAGTTTACAACCGTTGCAGTTGGCTCATGCTCTTTAAAGGCATGTATTGTTGCTGAAGGGAAAGCTGATTGCTTTTTACGTATAGGTCCAACGGGTGAATGGGATACAGGCGCTTCACAAATTATTGTAGAAGAAGCGGGTGGTTGTATTACCGATGCCGAATTTAACCCGTTAACCTACAATCAACGTGAAAGCACTGAAAATCCTGACTTCATTGTGATGGGGCACCCTGATTGGGAGTGGCAAAAAATGATTAATCCGCATCAAAGAGCACTTTAATTCGTATTTTGATTGCTTTTTGTTCGGTTGAACAGTTTTAAGTGGTTTAACTCTTGCATTATATTATGATTCCTATACTATAGCGCTCTCTTCGAAACAGGTTCGAAAACAATACGAAACTGTTGAAAAGAAATTACAGGCGCGGGATGGAGCAGTCTGGTAGCTCGTCGGGCTCATAACCCGAAGGTCGTCGGTTCAAATCCGGCTCCCGCAACCAAATTTTTATAAAAATTTGGTTACTGTAAACTCTTGGTTAGAGTGAAAATTAACTAGTCGATAGACTTTAAATACACAGGCGCGGGATGGAGCAGTCTGGTAGCTCGTCGGGCTCATAACCCGAAGGTCGTCGGTTCAAATCCGGCTCCCGCAACCAATTTTAAATTGGAAGCCAAGTTGTCATATATAGCAACTTTAAATAACTCTACAATTTCAGGCGCGGGATGGAGCAGTCTGGTAGCTCGTCGGGCTCATAACCCGAAGGTCGTCGGTTCAAATCCGGCTCCCGCAACCACTGAAATAAAAATAGTAATATTAAACAGACACGCCTAAAGCGTGTTTTTTTATGCCTAAAATTCAGTGAGTGCAAAGAATGGGCTCCTCATAACTAGAAGGCCGTCGGTTCGC
>NZ_JABCJL010000050.1:0-12277 GCF_012952265.1 Pseudoalteromonas sp. NEC-BIFX-2020_015 | reverse complement strand
AAGATGTTTTTTGGGCTGCGTAGTTACTTATCAAGTTGTAAAAAGCAAGGGATCAGTGCGTCTACCGCATTAGCATTATTATTCAATGGCATGTTGCCCAGCATTTTTACCCCTCCTGAGTAGTTACGATGGTCCTTTAATAACTTCTACTTGCTGTAAAATCTCAATCGGCTGTTGATAGTGAGACCAATGCTGATGACCATCACGTAAGTAACCTGTTGATGAACTTAACCCAAAGCCACGTAAATTAAATACTTCGCGGTTACGTTGTTGTGAGCCAGCGGTTAGGCTGGCATCGTTTGTTAATACTTCGCCCAGTGTTGTGGCTAATTGTTCATTCACAATTGTGTCAGTGATGACGGTGACTGATTGTGCGGTTTCAAGCAATGAAGCTGATGTGCGCATAGCGCCTTTTGCATGGTCTACTTTATAGTCATTGAAGTAAGTACCTTTAACTTCAATTTTTTCTATGTTTTCATTCGTAGTTGAGGCGTGTGCAGCGGTTACAGAGGTAAGCAGTGCAAGATAAAGCGGGCTAAGTTTCATTAAATGGTTCCGGCTGAGTGAGATAAAAAGCGATGCAGATCTTAATGAAAATAGATTTTATTTACAATACCTTTATTGATTAATTTATAATAAAGGCCTTAATGGTTGCTATGACTGATTTCTGCTATCATTAGCGCAACTAGAGGCAGGGCTATTCCTTGCTAATTTATTTTTTGTTTCGGGATTTATTGTGACTGCTACTGCTTTTTCATCACTCGCTTTACCATCAGGTTTGGTTGATAACTTATCTACTTTAGGTTACGCCCACATGACTGCTGTACAAGCTCAAAGTCTTCCTCCAGTACTTGAAGGTAAAGATATTATTGCACAAGCTAAAACGGGGTCAGGTAAAACTGCGGCGTTTAGTTTGGGTGTATTGGCCAAGCTTAATGTTAAGCGCTTTCGTATTCAATCTTTGGTGCTTTGCCCAACGCGTGAATTAGCGGAGCAAGTTGCTGTTGAAATGCGTAAATTAGCACGCGGCATTCATAACATTAAAATACTCACCTTATGTGGTGGTGTATCGATTGGACCGCAAATAGGCTCGCTTGAACACGGCGCGCATATTATTGTTGGTACGCCAGGGCGTGTTGATGATCATATCCGCAAAGGTACGTTACGTTTAGACGACGTAGAAACTTTAGTGCTTGATGAAGCAGATCAAATGCTTGATATGGGCTTTCAAGATACGTTAGATGCAATTATCGAGCGTATACCAAAACAACGTCAAACATTACTATTTAGTGCTACTTTCCCGCGCGCTATTGAAGCAATCGCTAAACGGGTGTTAAGTAACCCTGTAATGGTGAAAGTTGAAGAAGAGCAAGAAAAAAGCACTATCAAACAGTACTTCTATAAAATGGATAATAACAAACAACGTTTTAATACTTTAAAATTGTTGTTGTTAAAGTTTCAGCCAGAAAGCTGTGTGGTGTTTTGTAACACCAAAGTTGAAACTCAACAAGTATGTGACGATCTAGCTGATGAAGGGTTTAGTGCAGTTTCATTGCATGGTGATTTAGAGCAGCGAGATCGAGAGCGTACACTTATCCATTTTTCGAATAAAAGCGCGTCAATATTAGTGGCTACAGACGTTGCAGCGCGTGGTTTGGATATTGACGACATGGATATGGTAATTAACTATCACCTTGCTCATGACCCACAAACGCATGTACATCGTATTGGTCGTACTGGCCGTGCGGGTAAAAAAGGTATTGCGTGTTCTATTTACGGTGATGCCGAGCAGTTTAAAGTGGCGCAAATTGGTGACCACTATGAATGCGACTTTTTACCAGAGCAATTACCACCATTTAGCTTACTAGAAAAACCGCCTTACAAGCCTGAAATGGTGACACTGATGATTGATTCAGGTAAAAAGCAGAAGGTCCGTGCAGGTGATATTTTAGGAGCACTAACAGGTAAAGATGGTGTTGCAGGGCGTCAAGTTGGTAAAATTAATGTACTTGATAACGTAGCATTTGTAGCCGTTGAGCGTAACTCTTCAAAACCTGCACTACGTAAATTGACCGAAGGTAATATTAAAGGCCGTAAAATTCGCGCTCGTCGCTTAACGCGTTAATAATTACCCGTTACATATTGTTGAGCAGCTACTCTTTAGCTGCTCGTATTCACTCTTCAATTGTTTAAATTTATCTGCATTGCCGTGTGTTTTATCCGGATGGCATTGTATTGCTAGCTGTCGCCAGCGTTTTTGCACATCTTTTATCTTACTTTGCGGTGGTAATTGCCAGCGTTTTAAAAGCAGTTCTCGGGTTGTTATATCTACTTTTAATGTCGAACCAGTCTTAGTTGTGAAGCTATGCCAAAAGCTATTTAATAACTTTTCTATTTCAACACTGGATGTCTCAAAATTATTCCAGTCAAGGTAGTAAATACGTAGCGGATCAGTTGCATTTAATGCTGAGTGATTAGATGGCGCAGTGATTAATTCAATATGTAAACTGGATATCAGTAATTGCTGCGTTGGCAATACTTGCTGTTGAAGCTGATATAAAGCGTTCATGATTAAAAAGTTACGTTTAAATAAGTCACGTTCAGGAAGAGAGTCTAAATTATTAATGACACCACGGTCTTTTAATTTCAATGCTAAAGTATGAACCATCCACACTTGCTTTGTTAAAATCAATTCAAAAATCTCATCAATCAGAGGGTTAAGCATTGTTTGCAATCTAGTAATTAGTGTATCTTTGACAAACTATCACAGCTTTCACGGCTACAAAAGTTTCAAGGATATAATTATGCCGAGCCAGTTGAAACGCTCATTGCTTATTGGCCTCATGGTCTACATCAGTGTTTTTGCAGTATCGAGTTTTGCAAAGCAACAAAGCAGTATGTTAGAGCAGTTTGATTTGGCTGAAAATTGGCCTCAAAAGCAGTTGTTGGCTAGTGAGTTATTATCTTCAGTGCAGCTATCAGATAAACAAAAAAATGCTATTTATTCTGAAATGGCTAAAAATGCTTTTGAAATAAGCGATTACACTCAAGCGCTTCATTACTATAAATTATTGGAGCAAGGCAGCGATTTTAATGATTTACCTGAGTTGCATTTTAGAGCTGTAAAAATGCAGGGTGTGGTGCTGTATTACCAAGGTTTGATGCAACAAGCCGTTATTGATTATAGTCGAGCATTAAGTCTTGCCGTTCGTTTAAATAGCCCTTTAAAACAAGCTAATTTATTGAGCAATATAGGATTATCATATTTCGATATGTATAATATGGAACTAGCCCTTGATTACTATCAGCAAGCTAAAGTTATTTATGAGCAAGATGGCAGTGCACAAGATCAAGCCGACATTTTGCATAATATTGCAGGGGTTTATATTCGTTTATCTCGCTATGATTCAGCATTGGAAATATACCGCAAAGTACTAAGTGTATTTCAAGCGTTGGGCGATGAAGATGGTGTTGCTCAAGTGCACGGTAATATGGGCGTTGCATATGATGAGTCGGGTCAAAATCAACTAGCTCTGCATTACTACCAGCTGGCTTTACGTTATTACCAAAGTACCAATAATGCCTTTCAACTATCTACAAGACATAATAATTTAGCCAACATTAATTTAAAAATAAACGAACTGGATGCTGCATATTATCACTCAAATGCCGCACAAGGATATGCACGACAAATTGATAATAAACAGCTGTTATTAGCCGCTTTGCATGTGTTAGCAAAAATACAGTTGGTCAAAGGTGATATTGATGCTGCAAAGAAAAATTTAGAGCAATCAATAGCGCTGGCGAAACAATACAAAGATGAAATGCGCTTAAGAGATGGCTTAGGAATTGAAGCGTTGTTAAGTGCAAGCTTAGGTGATTTTGAACGAGCGATGCACTTACATGACAAATTTGTAGAGTATCAACGTAGTATGACAAGCGAGGAAATAATTAAAGCCCTAAATGTGTTTCAATCTCAATTTGAATCCAATAAATTGAATCAGGAGATTCAAGATCTGAAGCAAACTAGTCGATTACAAGAGTTAGAGATAGCAAAGCGCTCACAACTCACTATTTTGTTGGCGATAGTATTCGTACTGGTTTTGATCTGCAGTGTTGCTTTATATCGCCGTACAATTGAAAGAAAAGCTAAAGTACAACTAGAAGAGAAAGTTGAAAAGCGTACGCAAGAGTTACGTTCTGTTGCTCAAAAATTACAGTCAGCAAATGAAGTGAAAAGCCAATTTTTAGCAAATATTAGCCATGAGATCCGCACTCCTCTAACAGCTATTTTGGGGCAAACTGATGATTTATTAAATGGTTTATATGACACTGAGCAATTAGGTACGGAGTTACTGGTAATTAAAAAGCACAGTGATCATCTCAAAGAGCTCATTAATGATGTGCTTGATCTCAGTAAGATAGAAGCAAATCGTTTAGAGCTGAGTGTTTGTGATTTTGATTTAGTGCAGTTGGTAATGGATGTGTATTCAATGTCTAGTTTGCAAGCGAGAAGCAAGGGTTTGACGCTTACATTGGATAATCAAATTGGTGAGCAGTACTGGGTTAAGCTAGATTTGATGCGAGTAAAGCAAATTTTAATCAACTTACTGAGTAATGCAGTTAAGTTTACTCAACAAGGCTCGGTTACATTACGCATCAATGAAACCGCTTTGGGCGTCCAGTTTGCAGTAATAGATACAGGTATCGGTATTCAGGCTGAGCAGTTAAAGATAGTTTTTGAGTGTTTCCAACAAGGGGATAACACAATCAGTCGACGCTTTGGTGGCTCGGGGCTTGGTTTAAGTTTATCACAACAGTTAGCTATGATGATGGGGGGTTATATCAATGCACAAAGTGAATACGGTAAAGGCAGTGAATTTATGCTTTATTTGCCATGTAAACAATATCTACCAGGCATACCAGTTTCATCATTACCAGTAACCACTACAGCGAAAACATTGGCTGGGAAGGTATTACTTGCTGAAGATCATCCGGATAACCGTCGCTTAATTACACGCTTCTTAAACACCTTAGGGCTAGATGTTATTGCTGTAAGCAATGGTGAAGAAGCTGTTGAACAATGCCTTAGTGAATTTCCCGACGTAGTTTTACTAGATATACAAATGCCAATAATGGATGGCTTAACAGCCTTCGATTTGCTAGAGAAGTGTGGTTTTAATAAACCGGTTTTTGCACTTACAGCCAATGCAATGAGCCATGAAATTGCAGATTATCTGGCCTTAGGTTTTTCGGGATATTTAAGTAAACCCCTAGATAAAGAAGATTTTTACACTAAACTTAGCGAGCACTTAAGTGTGTTACCAGCTTCAAAAGAAATGGCTATCGATATCGATGTTAGTGATCTAATCAGAAGTTTTGTAGCCAGCTTTGATGATGAAGTAAATGCATTAAAAGATCACTATCAGCAAGGTGACCTGTCTGCTTTGCAACAAGATAGTCATCGGATCCTTGGTGCAGCACAAATGTTCGCATTAGATAGTGTCATTCAACCAGCATTATTATTGGATAAGGCATTGTTAAACAGTACCGAAGCCGAAAATAATACAGGGTTAACAGAATTAGTTGAGTCATTAATCCATGAGTTAGAGCAGTTTAAGGTTTAGAATAACTCTATATCATTTGTTGGTGCGGTCGTGTTTTGGTTGCTACTGGAGGTATTTTCGTTGCGCCTAGCGCTATCATTACGTTGAGTGTTATCAATAATGCCCTCGCTAACATGAAATAACCCCAATTTTTCATGTAGGCTTTTTGCTAAATTTCGAAGATCTTCACTGGAAACCGATTGGATCAATGTGCTCGAAAGTGCATCCGAATTTAGCTCCACCATTGCTTCAATGTTTGACTGGGCTTCATCGGACATTATTTTTTGTTGAGCAACTTGATGGTTAATTTTTTCTGATAGTGCGTTGATGGCCAGCATAGCTTGTTCAATGGTATTAATCTCGTTACTTGTTGCATGCGATAGCTTAACGGTTTGTTGTGCTTCAGTTAGTGCATTGCTCATCAAAGTGTCAGCACGATCAGTGCTTTCTTGAATTTTCCCCACCATAGTACGAACCTCTTGTGTGGAATTACTTGTTCGTGCTGCTAAATTACGTACTTCATCAGCGACAACAGCGAAGCCTCGGCCTTGCTCGCCAGCACGGGCCGCTTCAATTGCGGCATTGAGAGCTAATAGATTTGTTTGTTCTGCAATTGCATTTATTACTTCAATCACTGAACCTATATTATCGCTGTCTTGTTTTAAGACTTTCATATGTTCACTTGTTTGCTCTATATTTGTAGCTAATTTTGATAAGCTTGCTTGGCTATTATCGCTATCAATACGCGTCTGTTGAACTGATTGAGTTGCAGAGGCGACAGAGGTGTAAATAAGTTCAACATCACCTTCTAGCTCTCTGGATATACGTATAGTGTGCTCTATAGTTGTGGCTAATTCTTCACCATGTGCATGTTGAATACTGGCTTTTTGGGTCATTGAAGCATAAGTATCTCGTAATGCATCTGCCATAGGGAGTAAGCGCGATGAAGTACAATATATCTCATGAAACATATGCTCTATGGTGGTTAAACTTGCATTGAGTGCAAAGCATGATTTTGGGGTGATATTAGGATTTTCGTCAAAACGAAAAGTGAAATTTATATAATCACTGGTGATTAAATTTTCGACTAGGTTATCTAAGTGCGGAGTTGGTAACACAACATTTTTATAAATGAGTAAGGTTGTGCCATTACCTACCATTATTATAAATAATAAGCTCAAAAGTGCAGAGAGTTGTAGGTCAAAAAAGTAGCATATTAGACACGTACCAAGTATTAAAAAGCCAGTTAGAATTAAAATACTTTTAGTTATTGTCATCCGTTACACCTTAAAATCTTAATTTTGTCAGATAAAATAATGTATTTAATCGCCCCTAGAAAGAACTCTTTGGGCAGCGCATGTTTGGCATTTATACTGCATTATCGCCTATTTATGGGGAACAACCACACACTATAGGCGCTGCCTTGCCTAAATACCAAGCACACTGCTGCAAAATCAATCACGAAAGGTCAACATGCCCTAGCAGAGCAGCAATCACTTCATATGATTTTATTTTGCATACTAATTAAGTTATAGGGTAAAGCATAGAGTAAGACAAATAATCATTGGTAGGTTGGTAAATAAGAGAAAAAAAAAGCCCGTTTTAAACGGGCTTTTTTAATATGAATAGTTTTACTGACGTCTCATAGAGTCAAAAAATTCATCATTGGTTTTGCTCATAGAAAGTTTATCAATTAAAAATTCCATAGCATCAATTTCAGACATTTCATGTACGATTTTACGTAAAATCCACATTTTTTGTAGTTCATCTGTCTTCGTCAGTAATTCTTCACGACGAGTACCTGAACGATTGAAGTCAATTGCAGGGAATACACGCTTTTCAGCAATCTTACGATTTAAGTGCAGTTCCATATTACCGGTACCTTTAAACTCTTCGTAGATAACTTCATCCATCTTAGAGCCGGTATCGATAAGGGCAGTTGCGATAATTGTTAAACTACCACCTTCTTCAACGTTACGTGCAGCGCCAAAGAAACGCTTTGGCTTGTGCAATGCGTTAGCATCAACACCACCGGTGAGTACCTTACCTGATGAAGGAATTACGGTGTTATAAGCACGCGCTAAACGAGTGATTGAATCTAGTAAGATGATGACATCTTTTTTATGTTCAACTAAACGTTTTGCTTTTTCAATTACCATTTCAGCAACTTGAACGTGACGGCTCGCAGGCTCATCGAACGTAGATGCAATTACTTCGCCTTTTACAAGACGCTGCATCTCAGTTACTTCTTCTGGACGCTCATCGATTAGTAATACCATCAACGTTGCATCAGGGTGATTATGGGTAATTGATTGCGCGATATTTTGCAGTAGCATTGTTTTACCCGCTTTTGGCGGTGCTACTAATAAACCACGTTGACCACGGCCGATAGGTGAGGCTAAATCAAGTACTCGAGCAGTAATATCTTCAGTACTACCATTACCACGCTCCATACGTAAACGTTCGTTAGCATGAAGTGGTGTTAGATTTTCAAAAAGAATTTTAGTGCGAGAATTTTCTGGTCTATCAAAATTTACTTCGTTTACTTTTAGTAGTGCAAAGTAACGTTCACCGTCTTTAGGTGGACGTATGAGACCCATTATAGAGTCACCAGTACGCATACTAAAACGACGAATTTGGCTAGGTGATATATAAATGTCATCAGGACCAGCAAGGTAAGAGGCTTCTGATGATCTTAAGAAACCAAAACCATCCTGTAAGATTTCTAGTACACCACCGCCAAAAATGTTCTCTCCACTTTTGGCGTGGGCTTTAAGGATAGCAAAGATTATATCTTGCTTTCTTAAGCGGGCTACGTTTTCGAGCCCCATGGACTCAGCTAAGTCTACAAGCTCTTTAATCGACTTGTCTTTTAATTCGCGTAAATGCATATTGGTGGGTTCTTTATTACAGTTATCATGCTCATATAATCGATATTAATTAATGAGAGAGGTTCGTTGGTAAACTAAGGATTAGTTGGCTTTATAAACTAGCAGCTCACTGGCGTAGCGTCCAGTCTTTATACAAAAAAAATTTAAAAAAGGGCATTTGCCCTTTTTTAAATTCAATATTAGATGTTATTTTCTAAAAACTCAATTAACTGAGTTTTAGATAATGCACCAACTTTAGTTGCTGCAACTTGGCCATCTTTAAAAAGTAATAATGTAGGGATACCACGAATACCGAACTTAGGTGGTGTGCCAGCATTCTGATCGATATTTAATTTACCGATAACAACACGGCCGTCAAATTCGTCAGCTACTTCATTAAGAATAGGGGCGATCATTTTACAAGGTCCGCACCATTCTGCCCAAAAATCAACCAGTACAGGTTTATCTGATTGTAGTACGTCAGCTTCAAAGCCATCGTCAGTTAATTGAATTATTTTCTCGCTCATTGCGCTCTCCGATAAGTTAGGCGAATTTATTTAATGCGTATTTAAACACTCTTGTTTCTTATTGCAAGTTTAAACGTTATGCTTAAACGCTATGACTAAGACACATTTGACCGATAAAAAGTTTTCAGACTTTGCTATTGCACCGGAAGTGGTTGCCGGGTTAACCGAAAGTGGGTTTGAATATTGCACACCCATTCAAGCTAAATGCCTACCTTTTATTTGTGATGGCCGTGATATTGCGGGTCAAGCACAAACAGGTACAGGCAAAACGTTGGCGTTTTTAACAGCCACGTGCCATCGGTTATTACAATCTAGCAAAGCACCTAGTAAACATCCAAGAGCCCTGATCATGGCCCCGACTCGGGAGCTTGCGATTCAGATCCACAAAGATGCAAAAATTTTAGCGCCACACTGTAATCTTAACTTAGGTTTAGTATATGGTGGCGAAGATTACGAAAAACAACGTGCACAGTTAGAAAAAGGCGTTGATATTTTAATTGGCACCACAGGGCGCTTAATCGATTTATATAAACAAGGGTGTTATACCCTCAATGAAATCGAAGTAGTGGTACTTGATGAAGCCGATCGTATGTTTGATTTGGGCTTTATTAAAGATATTCGTTACATGTTTCGCCGTATGCCGGATACATCGCAACGCCTTAATTTATTGTTTTCTGCAACACTTTCATATCGTGTTCAAGAGCTGGCGTTTGAGCACATGACAAACCCAGAGCATGTACAAGTTGAGCCAGATGTAAAAACGGGCAAGCGAATCAGTGAAGAGTTATTTCAGCCATCTCAAGAAGACAAAGTCAAGCTGTTATTAACCTTGATTGAAGAAGAATGGCCTGAAAAAGCGATTGTTTTTGCTAATACCAAGCATAGTTGTGAAACAGTGTACGCATGGTTAAAAGAAGATGGACATCGTGTTGGTATGCTTACCGGTGATGTAAATCAGAAAAAGCGCCAATCAATTTTAGCGCAGTTCACTAAAGGTGATCTAGATTTTCTAGTAGCAACGGATGTTGCAGCACGAGGATTACATATCCCTGAAGTGAGTCATGTATTTAACTTTGACTTACCAGATGATTGTGAAGATTACGTACATCGTATTGGTCGTACTGGTCGTGCAGGCGCATCAGGTAAAGCGATTAGTTTTGCATGTGAACAATACGCGTACAACCTTCATGAAATTGAAGAATATATAGAACATAGCATTCCTTTATCGCATTACGATAAAAGTGCATTGCTTGATGATTTAACAAAACCTACTATTCAAAGAAAGCGTAACTATTCAACAGGTCCTCGTAATCGTAATAATAACAGCGGACGTAGACCTAATAATAATTACCAAAAAGCACGGTCGTAATTACGACCGTCATTATAGTCGTAGTAGTAACTAGAGGTTTTTGAACGGTGGGGCAACTTAAACCGCAAAAAAATGTTTACGCAGTAATTGATTTGGGATCAAATAGCTTTCATATGCTGATTGCTAAATCAATTGCTGGCGGCTTACAAACCATAGGCCGGGTTAAACGCAAAGTCAGATTAGCTGCTGGGCTTAATGACGATAACTTACTGAGCACGCAAGCAATGCAGCGAGGCTGGGAATGTCTTGCCTTATTTGCTGAGCGTCTACAGGATATCCCTAAAAAAAATATTACAATTGTTGCCACAGCTACTTTACGCTTAGCAACAAATGCTGATGTATTTAGAATTAAAGCAGAGCAAATTCTTGGCCATAAAATTAACGTTATCAGTGGTGAGTTAGAGGCGCGAACTATTTACAAAGGTGTCGCGCATACTTCTTCTTGTAGTGGTCGTCAGTTAGTGATCGATATTGGCGGTGCGAGCACTGAAGTTGTAATTGGTAAAGGTTTTGATGCACTGCATTATAAAAGCCTAAATATGGGTTGTGTTACCTACCTTGAACGCTACTTCAAAGATTGTCAGCTAAATGAAATCAATTTTAATGCAGCAATAAAAGCCGCGCGTCTCGTGATTGATGAAATAGCATCTGATTATAAGAGCGCTGGGTGGGAAATTGCGTCTGGGGCTTCTGGTACAGTGCAAGCGATCCAAGAAATTATGGTCGCGCAATCTTTAGATGAATTACTGAGTCTAGACAAGCTCAATGCTATTAAAGAGCAATCAATTACCTATAAAACTATTGCCGCATTAGATTTGCCAGGCTTAAGTGAAGAACGCAGATTAGTCTTTGTTTCTGGGCTAGCAATTTTGATTGCTTTATTTGAGTCGCTTGAAATTGACAAAATGGGACTTGCCGGAGGAGCACTCCGAGAAGGCGTCTTGTATAGCATGATCCCTGAGTTTCATAACCATAACATTCGTAAGCGTACTATTGATGGTTTAATGGCGCGTTATCATGTAGACCAAAAACAAGCTAATCGTGTAGCAGATCTTTCCAGCCAGCTAGCGCTTCAAGTTAGTGAGCAATGGACACTACTAGATACAAGCGGATTGCCTTTGCTCAAAGCGATTGCACAATTACATGAAATTGGATTATTAATAGAGTACAAGCAATATCAGCAACACACCGCTTATATTCTTGAAAATACTGAGATGCCAGGGTTTTCACAATCAGAACATAAGATAATAGTGGCGACTGCAAATGCACATCGTTCGGATCTGCAAAAAAATGGTTTTGATTATTTAGGTTGTCATGCCCAGTTAACTCAATACGTAACACGTTTAATAAGAATTGCAGTGATTCTATCAATGCGTCGTCAAGATGATGTGCTACCAAAACTTACCTTAATTGCTAATAATGAGGCTTTAACACTATCATTTGAAAATGATTGGTTAAAAGCACACCCTTTAATGGCAAGTGAGCTTCAACAAGAGTCTAAACAGCAAGAAAAGGCAGGTTGGAAGTTTATAGTTAAGTAGATAAAAGGGCTATAAAGCCCTTTTATAGTATTAAAAACCGCCTTTCTGTACTAATTTCACTCGAACAACCAATTAAATCAAAAAAGTTCAAAAAAAGTGTTGATCTGTTTTTGGATCTCCCTATAATGCGATCCCACTGAGACGGGAAACGCCAACGCATAGCGAGGCACGGACTTATCAGAGAGTTAAATAAAACTTCGGTTTTAAATATTCCAAAAGAAAATTTAAAACAAAGTGTTGACTCGAAAAATAAAGGGTGTATTATTCGCATCCCTTGAGTCGCTAAAGCGAATCAAAACGTTCTTTAACAATATAAAGCAATCATCTGTGTGGGCACTCGTACAGATTGAGTTCTAACAGCCGA
>NZ_JABCJL010000004.1:0-205780 GCF_012952265.1 Pseudoalteromonas sp. NEC-BIFX-2020_015 | reverse complement strand
TTCAATCTGAGCCATGATCAAACTCTTCAATTAAAAGTTTTTTCTGTTCTCATCCAATAAAGAATGAAGAACCTGCTCAATGAATTCTGAATTTATTTAATATCTTTCGATATTGAATTGACTGTGCCGAATAATTATTAAAAATAACTATTCTGTTGGTCACTCAGTTTCTCTTTCGAGAAATCACATTGAGACTCTAAATTTTTTGCCTTGCTTAGCTATCTAAAAAGAAAGTTAAGCTCGGCTGTTAGAACTCAATCTGTACGAGTGCCCACACAGATGATTGCTTTATATTGTTAAAGAACGTTGCGGTTAAAGTTAAACTTTATCTCGCTAGGGCTGCGCATATTACGCTTTCCACTTTTTTTGTCAACACTTAAATTTAAACTTTATAAAAATTCAAACTCAAGTTTTACTCGACTTACTGATTAACTCTTGCCCCGCTAAGCGTTGCTGTCTGCCGTCTCAGTGGGGTCGCATTATAGGGCGCGGATGATTTTACGCAAGCGTTATTTGAAGAAAACTTGAAATAACGCACCGTTCGTTCAGTTTATGAGCTAAACAGCATAAAACCCTTAGTTATCTGTATAAAATACATACCAACGTTCTCAAAGAGGATCTTCAGTATTGTCGATTATTAGTATTTCGCAAGTTTTTAATACAAAAAAGCGCCATCCACTTTGGCGCTTTCTAAAATTCAGCTATAAATTGATTAATATAAGATACTGTATAGCTTTCTTCTGTATTTAGCAGCCAAACTATCACCACCGGGTAAAGAGGCTATAATAGCTAAGTAACTTACTTTGGCATCGGCAAAGTTCAAATCTCTTTTCAATACAGTAAAGAGTAATTCTAATGCAGGCTCTTTCTTGCCAGCTTGATCGTATGCTGCACTTAACTCTACTTTTAATTCAAGATCATTAGGATATTTTTCAACTTTCGCTTGAAGTGCTTTTAGCTCTGGCGATTCTTGTGCTTGAAGAGCTTGCTCACACTTTGCTTGAATATTTGTAAAATATGCATCTCGGTCTGTTTCATCCACCGAGCCTAATAATGCATGTGCATCATCGAGCTTATGTATTTGAATGCAGATATCTGCTAATACTAATTTTATACGCGCAT
Organism: Pseudoalteromonas sp. NEC-BIFX-2020_015; assembly: GCF_012952265.1. Lineage (NCBI taxonomy): Bacteria > Pseudomonadati > Pseudomonadota > Gammaproteobacteria > Alteromonadales > Pseudoalteromonadaceae > Pseudoalteromonas > Pseudoalteromonas sp. NEC-BIFX-2020_015. Next base: position 204,658 of record NZ_JABCJL010000004.1, on the reverse strand, counting down.
TGGTGTTATCCAATTCATACGCTTGCTTAGCAAAATTAAACGCTTGATTTAAATCTTGTGCAATGAGTGCTTGCTTGGCTTGCTCTAACAACATTTCGTGAGGTTGTGGTAAGTGCTTACTTAATGCTTCTCTTATTTGAGTTTCAGCTTGTGCACCAGCTAATACATCGACTGGGGCTGAATCTTTCAATAATACTAATGTTGGTAACGTTTGCAGCCCAACTTGCTGTGCTAGTTGTGCTGCGAGTGCTTGCTCTGCATCACAATCTAATGTGGCGATCAAAATATAGTCACCATAATCTTTTGCTATTGTTTGTAAAATAGCAGCTTGAGACTGACACTCAGGGCTTTGTGCTGAGAAAAAGCTTAATAGAACTAGTTTTTGTTGTGATGTTTCACCCAGAACTTGCTGAAGATTTTGCGGATTAACATTTACCATATTATTCATTGCGATTGATTGCCATATCAGACTATTTAGGGTTTTATATGGAGGCAAACATAATAATTACAAGCCATAAACCAAAAAGGTATTTTATGAAATTTCATAGTCTATATGCTGCACTTATACTGCTTAGTCCACTTGCAAGCTCAACAACGTTAGATCTGGAGTTAGATAAAACGATGCCTGCTATTGAAAAGTTTTACTTAGATTTACACCAATCACCCGAACTTTCATACCATGAACAACAAACGGGAGCTAAGCTTGCAAAGGGATTACGGACGCTTGGCTTTGAAGTCACCGATAACATAGGCGGCTACGGTGTCGTTGGCATGTATAAAAATGGTGATGGCCCAACAGTTATGATCCGTACTGATACCGATGGCTTGCCAATTACAGAACAAACGGGCAAAGCTTACGCATCAAAGGTAACAGTAATAAATGACGAAGGGGCTAAGGTTGGAGTAATGCATGGTTGTGGTCACGATATTCATATGAGTTCGTTTATCGGCACTGCACAACAATTAATGCTGCATAAAGGTGCTTGGCAAGGTACTTTGATGATGGTGGCACAACCTGCAGAAGAAGTAGGTGGCGGCGCAAAAGCGATGCTTAAAGAAGGTTTATTCACCAAATACCCTACTCCTGATCATGTAATTGCTTTACATGTTAGTGCCGGTGTTCCTGCTGGTAAAGTAAGCATGAAGAATGAATATACTATGGCAAGTGTAGATTCAGTGGATATAACTGTCAAAGGTAAAGGTGGTCATGGCGCTTATCCACATTTGACAGTTGACCCTGTGGTGATTGCATCACGAATAATTTTGGCGCTGCAAACAATTACTAGTCGTGAATTATCTCCTCTTGAACCATCAGTAATTACGGTAGGCTCAATCCATGGTGGATCAAAACATAATGTCATTTCAAATGAGGTGAAACTACAACTAACATTACGTAGTTATAACCCTAAAATTCGCGAGCAACAAATTGCAGCGATCAAACGTATTAGTAGTGGTATTGCGTTTAGTGCGGGCTTAACTGAAGAGTTATTACCCGTTGTTTATGTACACGAAGATGAGTCGATCCCTTCAACTTATAATAATCCAGCTCAAACTGATCTTGTACGCAGTGCGATTAGCGCCGCAATTGGCCAGAGTAATGTACTAGAAACAGAAGCAGTTATGGCTGGGGAAGATTTTGGCCTATATGGCCGCACAGATAAAAAAATTCCTATTACCTTATTTTGGTTAGGTGGTGTAGAGCAAGGCCACTATCTAGCAGCTCAAAAATCAGGGGCAACTTTACCTTCTCTGCATTCCAGTAAATTTGCTCCTGACTATAAAACTGCAATCCCAACGGGTATTACCGCGATGAGTAATGCAGCGGTGGCTTTATTTAACCAATAAACTTATGCAGTTTTGGCTTTTGGTTTGGCTTTTCTTTTAAAACGTCGCTTTGGCGACGTTTTTGGTAATTGCGCAAACACGTTGCTGTTACAATTTTTGGCTAATTCAACAAATCCTACTAAATCAGCTAATAAAGGATTTAAAAATTGTTGATAACTCATTTGTTGTTCTGCAATATTGCTCAGTGACGCTTCCCATTTTGCAGTTAAATCTGGACTGGCTAAACCGTGTGGCAACGCACTGATCAATGCCTTACCTGTATCAGTTGCTAAAATAAGTTTGCCTTGGCGCTTTAAAAATTGCCTTTTAAATAACAATTCTAAAATACCCGCTCTGGTTGCTTCGGTTCCTAAGCCATCCGTTTCTTTTAATATTTTTTTAATCTCTGGATCTTTAACATAACGGCTAATGCCTGTCATCGCGCCAAGCAATGTAGCATCATTAAAATGGGCCGGTGGGCTGGTCATTTTATCGATAACTTCGCCCCGCTCACAATGTAACTTTTGACCTTTTCTTAAAGGAGGTAAGATCTGCTCATCTTTTAATGCTGTTTTTCCCATCAGTACTTTGAAACCTAAACTCACATCTTGCTTTGCGTTAGCTTTAAAAACACCACCATTAATTGTTATTTCTGCTTTTGTTTCGTTATAAATATAGTCAGGATAAAATTGGATTAGATAATGACGACAGATCAATCCATACACTTTACTTTCTTCCGCATTCAAACTTACTGACTTTAGCTGCTTAGCTGTAGGAGTAATAGCATGATGCGCCGCAACTTTACTGTCGTTAAAACACTTACCGCGTTTGTTAATATCAGCGCCTTGGCAATTTGCATCACTTTGACCACCATTAATAACAATTGCCTTTATTATACTCGCAGCTTCTTGATGATGATCTTTAGGTAAATAACGATTATCTGAACGGGGGTAGGTAATGAGCTTATGACGCTCATATAAATTTTGGCAAATATCCAATACCTTTTGTGCAGGCATTGAAAATGCTTTGGCAGCATCTATTTGTAATGCTGATAAATTATATGGCAAAGGGGCCTGTTGTTTTTTCTGCTTTTGTTCAAGCGCTGTAATTTCACCAGGTTGATTAGAAATACGTGACGCAACATTTTCAGCAAGTCCACGGTGAAGTACTCTTCCCTCTTCATCTTGATAAGGTTCACAGGCTTTACTTGGTTGCCACTTTGCAGAAAATGTCTCTTTATTTTCTGTGCTTAGATGGGCAAATACTTCATAAAATGGCTTCGCTATAAAGTTAGCTATTTCATTATCGCGATTTACCACTAAACCTAAAATAGGCGTTTGTACTCTACCTACCGATAATACATTACCAAACCCTGCTTTTTGACCTGCAAGTGTATAGGCACGCGTTAAGTTCATACCGAACAGCCAATCTGCTCGAGAGCGGGCTAAAGCAGATACACTTAACGGAATAAAATCTCGATTTGAGCGCACATTTTGCAATGATTTTTTAACTGCGCTCACATTCAAATCACTAATCAATAAGCGTTGAATACTCTGCTTTTTAGTTTGTGATAATTTTACTTGTTCGATTACTTCATCCACCAGTAACTGACCTTCGCGGTCCGGATCGCCAGCGTGAACTAGTTGATCAGCTTGTTTGATTAACTTTTTAAGTATCGTAAGTTGTTTGCGGGTTTTTGGTTTAGCTTTTAATTGCCATTGTTCAGGGACTATGGGTAAATCATCAAAGCGCCATTTTTTATACTGCTCGTTATAATCATCTGGTTCTGCTTGCTCTAGCAAATGGCCTATACACCAAGAAACACAATCACCATTAGCAACTTCAATATAGCCGTCATGTTTTTTATGGGGTTTTGGCAACGCATCGGCAATTGCACGACCAAGTGAGGGTTTTTCAGCAATGTATAATTTCATAATAACGCGCCACAACAACTGTTTATATAAACAGTATTTTAGCACAGGTAAATTAGATGGGGAATTATTAAGCTTGTGAGGTCATATCGCGCTTTTTTAAAACTAAATATATTAATGGTAGATAACACACAACCACCGTAGCTATGTTTATAATAGGTAATAATGTTTTATACATCATAGTACTATATGAAAGATCCCAAAGGTGGCGATCAAGCAGCCTAAACAACTGTAAAATTGGGGCCCCTAAAACCACTAATTGCCCCAATATGCTTTGCCATAAATACACTTTATCTTTAATGGCTAGATATGCAATTAATGCCATCCAAGCTAGATCATTGAATGCCCAAACGACATACCGATATACATATATACCGTCATCTAAATTTTTTAAAGGATCGTGTATAAGCGTACCGTAAAGAAAAAAAGCGGCGGTTATCGAAACAAAACGAAGTGCAAAAAAATCTTTACGTAAATAGAAAACAAAAATAGCTGGGCTTAAAATAAACACCCAGCTATTTTCCAAAATTAAAATAAACTTCAAAAACCAATCAGCCATAGCTATTTTTTATCTGGTTTCTTATCATCATCGTCATTGCCACCGCCATTACCTGGCATATAGCTATACTTGTCTATTTTTCTCATAAGTCACTCCGTTACACTTGTTAAGGAAAATTTACTTTATGCTAAAAAAAGTACTTTGCCAAGTATCATTAACGAACTTCTATTGGATCTGATTCTTTCGCTTTACCTTGCATTATAGAAATCTCAACACGCCGATTACGGCGTCTATCAGTATCCGTTTCATTTGGCACTAATGGGCGGGTTTCTGCGTGACCAACAACCATCATTCTTGTTTTATCAAACCCTTGTGCTTTTTGCATTTCTGTGGCAACGGCAACAGCACGCTTAGATGACAAGTCCCAATTATTGGTATATAACTCATTAGAAACTTGAAAATCATCGGTATGCCCAGAGACTGTAATTTCACCTGGCACATCTTTTAATAACGTCGCAATATCACGAATAATTGGTTTAAATTTAGGTTGTAAAAATGCGCTACCTGAAGGAAATGAACCATTTTCACGGATCCGAATAATAATTTGCTGACCAAGTGATTCAAGCTCTATTGCACCATCTATGATTTGCTGCTCCAACTGTTGAGCAATTTTTTTAACGAGTTCATTTACTTGTTCTTGATCAGCCGCCGCTGTTGATTGCTCTGATGACTGCTCTTGTGCAGTACTTTGAGATTCACCACCACGCTTATCGCCGCGCTGCTCTTGACGACCACCTGCAGAGCTTTCATCGCCCGCTTGAAACTCTAGCATTTGCTGTGTCATTTCGACGGTTTGTTGCTGAATTGTCTCTATAGGTGTTGGCTCAGGTTTACCGGGGGTAAACTCCATGGCAATCACGGACGTTCCTTTTGGAATATCTTTAACTTCTATTTTATTTTGAACACCAAAAGCAAACTTCATCGAACCCGCAATTTGCTTAAACTTGAGGACATCCATTTCTGAAAACGCGAGCAAAAGTACAAAGAAGCACATCAACAATGACATTAAATCAGCAAAGGTTCCCATCCATGCGGGCAGACCAGGTGGTGGGCATTTGCACTCTTGATCAGACATGCTTACTCCTCAGTATCCACTTTACGTTTTGACTCTGGTAAGTAGTTTTTCAAAATACCTTCTATTACTTTTGGGTTTTGGCCATCTTGAATACCCAAAACTGCATCTAGAATCAAACGCTGGTTCATTGCTTCTTCTTCTTTACGCAGCTCTAATTTCACTTGAATTGGAATTGCTACAACGTTCGCTAAAAATGCGCCGTATAATGTGGTCAAAAGCGCTACCGCCATTGCAGGTCCTATCGCTTTTGGATCATCCATGTTTGACAACATTGCCACTAACCCAATGAGCGTACCAATCATACCCATTGCAGGGCCTATATCAGCCAGTGATTTAAATAAACCGGCCCCCGTTTCATGGCGAGTAAGGGTTAAAGAAATATCTTTTTGTAATGTAGCGCGCACAACATCAGCATCGTGGCCATCTACAAGCATATCGACACCTTTGCGCATAAATCCGTTAGGGATTTCAGCCTCTTCAAGTGCTAAGAACCCTCCTTTACGTGCTGAATCAGCAAGTTCAACTGCTTTTTCAATAAGTTCTTCAGGAGATTCAATCTTAAACATGAATGCTTTGGTTACAACTTTACCTATTCCAAGAAACTGAGACATTGTAAAGTTAGATAAAACAATAAACAGTGAACCGCCAAATACGATAACCACTGACGGTGTATTGTAAAACATCGCCATTTCACCGCTACTACTCATAAACATGGACATGACAATTAAGCCAATAGCTCCGAGAATACCTATTATGGTTGCTAAATCCACTTATCCCTCCAGAGGAATCGATACATTGCTGCCACTGACAACAAATTTTTATTATTAAGCGCTTATCGGCAATTTATTGAAATACTTAAATCATTTCATATAAATAAATTAAGAATATCGAGCTGTATTTTGTTCAATTTAATTAAGTATTACAGTAAATCTCGCATTAACCTATTCTTATACTCCAATGTATTTACGAGCAAAACCAATTATTAATTAAAAAAAACACATCAGTCTTTGACCTAGTTTAGCATTCCCCCTAAAATTGGCCTCAAATTTCTATCATCTAAGTTAAATTCTGTATGGCGACTAAAAAACCAGAAAACCTCAGTTTTGAGCAAGCACTCGAAGAACTTTCATTAATCGTCACACAAATGGAGCAAGGAGAGTTATCTCTTGAGCAGTCATTAAAACAGTTCGAACGTGGGATTTCACTAGCGGGGGCATCATCGAATAAACTACAACAAGCAGAGCAAAAAGTAGCTATTCTAATGGGTAATAATAACCAATCAGCGCTTACAACTTTTGATAATGATTTGGATTAATCGGTGCCATTAAAAGAACAAATAAAACAGGCTCAACACGATGTTGAAACAACCCTTAATCAGTATTTTAAACAGCCTCTAGATACAGACGAAACCATTAAAAATGCAACTCATTATGGTGTTTTAAATGGTGGCAAACGTATACGCCCATTTTTGGTATACGCCACGGGGAAAATGCTAGGCGCAAACAAACAAGATCTTGATATTCTCGCAGCTGCCATAGAATGTATTCATAGTTATTCGCTTGTACATGATGATTTACCTGCAATGGATGATGATGACTTGCGCCGTGGTCGGCCAACATGCCATATAATGTATAGTGAGGCACAAGCTATATTGGCAGGTGATGCACTACAAACATTAGCATTTGAATTAATTGCCAATCATCAATTTAAAGTGCCTGCTCAGCAACAATTAAAAATGATTGCCGTATTGGCTAAAGCATCTGGAATTGAGGGTATGGTTGGTGGGCAAGCGTTAGATATTGCTGCTACGGATAAAGTGATTAGCTTATCTGAACTCGAACGCATGCATAATTTAAAAACAGGTGCATTATTAAACTGCGCTATAGCGCTAGGTGCCATGTGTTCTATAAATACAAATGAGCGTACACTACAGCAGCTAAGAATTTTTGGAAATGCAATTGGGTTGGCTTTTCAGGTACAAGACGATATCCTAGACGTTGAAGGCGATACATACACACTCGGAAAACCGCAAGGCTCTGATATCGCAGCAAATAAAGCAACTTACCCTGCAATATTGGGCTTAGATGGCGCAAAAGAAAAAGCACAATCATTACTCAATCAAGCACTCAATGCGCTAGCTGAAATTGATGCTGATACACGTGAGCTCGAAAACTTGGCAAAATATATTGTTGAACGCGATTATTAAATATAGCTCAACAATGAGTAAACAATGACGTACAAAATAACTAAAAAATCAGAGTAACATTGCGCTATAATGACCTCTGGTTAGCGAAGGATGTATTAAAAATCATGACACTTGATAGTAGCAAGTATCCATTATTAGGTTTGGTTGATGAACCAGCCCAACTGCGTGATTTAGCGCAAGAAAAATTACCTGCATTTAGCAATGAGTTGCGTGAATATTTACTTAATTCAGTCTCGCAAAGCAGTGGCCACCTTGCGTCAGGCTTAGGCACTGTAGAACTTACAGTAGCACTTCATTATGTTTATAACACACCTGATGATCGTTTAGTCTGGGATGTAGGCCATCAAGCCTACCCGCACAAAATTTTAACTGGTCGGCGTGACCAAATGCATACCATTCGTCAAAAAGATGGCTTACACCCTTTTCCTTTTCGCGAAGAAAGCCGATACGATACTTTTAGTGTTGGTCACTCAAGTACTTCAATCTCAGCAGCATTAGGAATGGCGATTGCTGCTCAAAAAGAAGGGAAAGGCCGTAAAACCGTCGCTGTTATTGGCGATGGGGCAATTACTGCGGGTATGGCATTTGAAGCAATGAATCACCTAGGTGATGTTAAATCTGACATGTTGATCATTTTGAATGACAACGAAATGTCGATTTCGGAAAATGTTGGCGCACTAACTAATCATTTTGCACGGATTTTATCTGGCAGTTTTTATACAAATATTCGCGAAGGTAGTAAAAAACTTTTATCTGGTGTGCCACCAGTGAAGGAATTAGCCAGTCGAATGGAAGAGCATCTTAAAGGCATGGTTATCCCGGGAACTTTCTTTGAAGAACTCGGTTTAAACTATATTGGCCCAATTGATGGCCATGATGTGAATATGCTGGTTGATACACTACGTAACATGCGTAATTTAAAAGGCCCGCAGTTACTGCATATTAAAACTCAAAAAGGCAAAGGCTATAAACCAGCTGAAGCTGATCCTATTGGCTATCATGGCGTACCTAAGTTTGACCCTGCTATTTCAAGCCTACCAAAATCCAAACCAAGCGCAGCCACGTTCTCTAAAGTATTTGGCGATTGGCTATGTGATATGGCAAGCCAAGATGAAAAGTTGATGGCAATTACCCCGGCCATGCGTGAAGGTTCAGGCATGGTTCGATTTTCAAAAGAGTATCCGGAACAATATTTTGATGTTGCCATTGCTGAACAACACGCTGTTACTTTAGCGGCTGGTTTTGCATGCGAAGGGCTGAAACCGGTTGTTGCAATTTACTCTAGTTTTTTACAGCGTGCGTATGATCAGCTCATTCACGATGTTGCGTTGCAAAATCTCCCTGTACTATTTGCTATAGACCGTGCGGGTATTGTTGGCGCTGATGGTGAAACCCACCAAGGCGCATACGATTTAAGTTTCATGCGTTGCATTCCAAATATGATTATCATGACACCTAGTGACACCAATGAGTGCCGTCAAATGTTGTATACCGGCTATCGTTGTAACAGCCCTGTTGCGGTTCGTTATCCTCGTGGTAGTGCTGGCACGACTGAGATCAGTGAGCAAATGAGTGAACTTGAGATTGGTAAAGGCCGAGTCATTAAACAAGGGACTAAAATCGCAATTTTATCTTTTGGTACGTTACTTGAAAATGCACAATTAGCCGCAGATGAACTAGGTGCTAGTCTCGTTGACATGCGCTTTGTTAAACCGCTTGATACCGTCTTAATAGACACATTATTAGCAGAGCATGACGTTATCGTTACACTTGAAGATAATGCGATTGTCGGTGGTGCTGGGTCTGCGGTTAATGAATATTTAGCAGCTATGAAAGCAACCGCTAACATTTTAAACTTAGGTATTCCAGATGAATTCATCAAGCATGGTACACAAGAGCAAATGCATGATGAAATGGGGCTAGGAGAGCAAGGTATTCTCACTGCAATTAAACAGTTTATTGATTAATTACCTGATTAATTTCCTCGTGTCACAGAAATAAAAAAGGAGCCTAAGGGCTCCTTTTTTATATTTTAAATTGCCTTATCGCATCCAAATTTTTATATCGGCGAGACCATTTGCCTGTAAAACACTGAGTTGTTGTTCAACATTATGAGTTTGTTCAAATTCAAATGCATCAAGCTGTTCATCAAACGTAATATTAGCAGCCCCGTCACCACCACGCTTTTTGACCTGCTGTAGAGCAATATCTGCTAGATTGACAGAGGTTTCCCAGCCAATTACTTGCCCACCTAAAAGTGGTAATGGGTAAAATGAAAAACCGATTGATGCTGTTAAATTTATATTACTGCCATTGGGTAATTTAAAGGTATGAGAGGCAACGGCTTTGCACAACTCTGATACGTAACTATCAATTGATGCACGTTTGAAATCTCGTAGTAATAATAAAAACTCATCACCACTCCAACGAGCAACATAATCAGAGCCCTGTGTACGGGTATTCAATAATGCAGCCATTTGTTGTAAACAACTATCTCCACCTAACGGGCCATAAGCATCATTTATGCGGCTAAAATTATCAAAATTAATAATAAGTAAAACTAAAGATTTCCCCTGCGCTTGTAACGACTGAGAATTACGTTGGAAATGCTCAATATCTTTTGGTAATTGATCAAACAAAAAGCGACGACTCCTAAGCCCTGTAAGTTCATCTGAGTGACTTACAAGTTTTAGCTGGGAGTTAACTTGGTTAAGCTTATCATTAGCTTCACGTAGCTCTGTTGTGCGCTCAGTTACCTGACTTTCAAGAGCTGCTTGCTTACGTCGTTCTTGCTTTCTAAACACCCAAAACACAAGGTAGAATAACAAAATAAAGCTGCTGGTAATGAGTAACCTAAAATAAATGGTTTCATCAAAACGTCTTGGTACTACAAACGCGTATTCGGTACTTTGAGCCTTAACCCAATCTTCACCTTGTCGCTTTGCTTCAAGTTGAAATAAGAATGGCCCTGGCGGTAAATTAGTATAAATGGCTTCACGACGAGTATTGGCATAACGCCAATCACTATCTAAACCACTAAGTCGATACCTAAATTCAATACTCGTCGGCGCAGAATAATCTATCGCTGTGTATTTAAGCGTAATATCCCGCTCATCGGTTTCAAGCTCAGGATTATCTCCTAAAGCTGCCGTAGCGAGTGTACGTAACCCAGTATTTAAACTTTCGACTTTTGGACGTAAAGGTTTAATACCGAAGAGTTCAATATCTTTAGGTATTTCAACAACACCCTGTAAACTCGGATACCACATCGAATTACCTGATTCAGCAACAGCATCATGACCTAAACCAGTGCAACACTGACTTGCTTTACCATCTAATTGGCGATCAAAAGAAGATATCACTTGCTCTACTTTTAAACTTTCAATGTCGCCACTAAATTGCTCAACCGGCATTCGATACACACCTTTCATGGTGCTAACCCAAATACGCTTTAGTTTTTCATCGTAACGCAAACTAAAAATCGACCCATATGGTAAGCCATTTGACGCATCAAGTTGATGCCACTGCCCTTGAGTACTGCGATAAAATAACCCATCATTTAACGAACCTATTAATATACCTACACCATCAATATGTAAGATACTCGTAATATAGGCGCTTTCTAAGCTTGTTTGATCACCTATTTTTTCAATACCACGATCGGTAAAATAATACGCCCCTTTACTTGTTCCTATTAGGCCAAAGTTTGCCTTATCGAGCACATAAGTAATAAACTTACTGCCTAAAAATGCATTGTAAGCAAAGGGTGTTAAGCCACCGTAGCTCAATCTATACATACCTCGGCCTGTACCAATCCAAAAGCCTCCCTTGTTGGAGCGACTGATCGCAAATACAGGGTTATCTTTTAGTGCACGCCCAGGGACTGTGTATAACGTTTTATTTTCATAGAAAAAAACACCTCGCCCTGTTGCTATATAAAGTCTATCGCCATCAAACTGTAAATCATGAACTGCCGCGCGGCCATATTGATTGCTCGGTATTTTATTTATAAAGTTTTTATCTAAATCAAAGTAGCCTACGCCACTTCGATTAGCGACCCATAATCGTCCATCCGGTGCTTGGCTAATAGCCATAACGGCTTCTGTCATTTGTGATATTGCAGAATGACGTTCAATCCTCCCTTCATGAGCAAGCCATAACCCCTCACTAAAGCTGGCAAGCCAAATGTTGTTTTCTTTATCACGGTATAAGTCCGCAAACCAAATGCTTTGGTCAAGCTGACTGGGTTCAACCCATTGCCAGTCGCCCGAATTATCCCTAAACAATAAACGTCCGTACGTTGAAATCCAGAGCGCCCCATCAGAGTCACTCATAAATTTATAAACAGCAGAATTATTTGCATTTGGGAGGGGAAAAGATCTTAGTTCATCATCAAGGTCTAAAAAGTAAGCGCCTAACTCGGAAGCCAAATACAAGTTACCTTCAAGCCAAGCTAAGTCGTGAATAATCGTTTGTGCTAATCGTTCAGGTAAGGAGACTTTAGCAGTAAGTTCTAAGCGTAATTTAGCAAAATCAGAGGATGAGTTAGTTAACCGTAATAAGTGACGTTCATTTACTAGCCATATCCCATCTGATGACAAGGCCATTTTACTGACTGAACCAACAATTTGTGTGATAGGGGTAGCGTTTGCTGCTAAGACTTGATTACTTGTATCTAGGCTTAAACTAATTTGGTTTCGAGGCACATAATATAAGCCATTAGCAGCAATCCAGATGCTCCCTTTACCATCTTCGAGTACATCTCGTACAGGGCCTTTAACATTAAATTGTTGCGCAGCCATGGTGGTTGGATCAATAACAACAATACCATCTTTGGTACCAATCCATAAATAACCATCGCTATCGACTAACAATTTATTAATACCATTACTTGGCAAAAAGTGGCTATTTAAGGTGTTGTAGTTGGTGAAGGTGTTACCATCAAAGCGGCTCAGACCAAATTGAGTACCCAACCACATATAACCCTGCTCATCTTGCACAACACTTTTAAGTGATTGTGAAGGCAAACCATTTTGTGTATTCCATTGCTTTACAACATAGTCTGTAATTGATGCCTTGCTCGGCATACTGCATAGCAGCACGGTAACAACCAATAAAAATCGCATCATAACGTCAACACCTTATTGCAAAGAACGAATACCAATTGTATTAAGCAAGTGGTCGATTATAGTGATCAAAAAAATAATCCTAAAACAATTCGACTATTGCTCCTGCACCGCCATTTCCCCATCCATGTGATTCTATAAACGCCAACGCTGCTTTGTTAAATGAACTATTTAATATAAAGCTTTAAACCTAAGACGATCAGAGCGGTAAATAGCCCAATTTGAACAATGCTTGAACACAAATTAATGAAAATATACCCGCTAAAATATCATCAGCCATTATGCCAAAACCACCATGCACACGCTTATCAAGTAAACGAATAGGGCCAGGCTTAAAAATATCAAAAAAGCGAAACAATAAAAAACCAACTAACAGAGATTGCCAACTCAGCGCAGCACCAATCATGGTAATGTAAAACCCGGCAACTTCATCCCACACAATCGCAGGATGATCGTGCACACCTAAGTCATCTGCGGTTTTGCCACATGCCCATATCCCAAAAACACTTATAACTACAGCAAAAACGATTTGTAACCACAGTGGATAATGCATAGTGATAAAAATAAACGGCAATGCTGCAAACGTGCCAAAAGTACCGGGGGCTTTAGGTGCTAGTCCTAAGCCAAAACCCAAACCAAAAAATTGATGTGGACGTTTTAAATTAAATTTTGAGGGGTTATTCAAACCGACTCCTTGGTAAAGTGTTCAAAGCCTGTACGGTCATATTCTAATTTATTACCGTCGAGCATTAGCTCAATTAGCCCTTCACCACTTTTTATTTGACCAATACAGCTCGCATCGACACCATATTGACGTAATTTCATTTCTAGCATGCTTTTATTACTGTCAGGTACAGTAAATAACAACTCATAATCATCGCCATAATTAAGAATAAAAGGCAGCTGTTGATCTCGTTTCAAAGTAGCGCGCATTGCATCTGAGGTTGGAATATTATTAACATTAATGCTCGCATTGACCTGTGACATACCAACTATATGACCAAGATCAGCTAATAAACCATCAGAAATATCTATCGCTGAAGATGCAAAACCACGTAAAACTTGACCTGCAGCAACGCGCGGAGTTGGATAATCAAACCGCTGATTAACATATCTTAGGTGTTCTGGCGCTATATTTAAACCTTGTTTTCGAGCCTCTATAGCCAAACCCGCATCGCCTAGAGGTCCAGTAACATAAATCCAATCACCTATTTTAGCACCACTACGACGCAGCGCTTTACCTTCTGGCACAATACCTTTGGCGCAAATAGTAATACTTAAAGGGCCTTGTGTAGTGTCACCACCGATAATTTGTACATTAAAGTACTCAGCAATTTCATGCATGCCCTCAGTGAACTCTTCCAACCACTCGACGTCTATATTTGGCAATGTTAAAGCAACCGAAACCCAGGTCGGCTCAGCGCCCATTGCCGCTAGATCACTTAAGTTTACAGCAAGTACACGATGGCCTAGCGCGCGCGGAGCTATATCATCAAAAAAATGCACGCCCGCAACAAGTGTATCTGTGGTAATAGCTAACTGGCAATTTTGCGGCACAGTCACCAAAGCACAGTCGTCACCAATCCCTAAATTAACATCGCGACGAGTTATACCGCGACCTTTAAAGTAGCGATTAATTAATTCAAATTCCTTCATACACAAAAAAGCCGGCCTATGCCGGCTCTCCTCTTTGCAGTCGCATTACTTACGTAAATGCTTTACTGCTTTATCTAGTACACCATTAACAAACTTATGACTGTCTTCTGCGCCAAAGATTTTAGCAAGCTCAATACCTTCGTTGATAGCAACTTTATAAGGTACATCTTCACGGAATTTCAGCTCATAGCTGCTTAAACGTAAAATAGCGCGTTCAACTTGGTCTAACTCGTCGAAAGGACGCGTTAAATGTGGAGAGACTGCTTCGTCTAGTTGCTTATGATTTATAGCAACACCACGCGAAAGATCTTTAAAGTATTCAACATCAATTTTAGTCACATCATTTTCGATCAACATTTGTTGTTCGATATCGGCAATTGCATTGCCACTTAATTGCCAAGAATAAACGGCTTGAAGTGCTAAAATACGTGCTTTACGCCTTGCTGCTGGTTTCACAAAAATTCCTTAAACTTAAATTTTATCTAACACATTAACCATTTCAAGTGCACCTAGAGCAGCTTCGCCGCCTTTGTTGCCCATTTTAGTGCCCGCGCGTTCAATCGCTTGCTCAATGCTTTCTGTGGTTAATACGCCAAATGCAACCGGGATATCATACTCAAGCGACACTTGCGCTAAGCCTTTATTTGATTCGCCAGCAACAAGATCAAAATGTGGCGTACCACCTCTGATCACGACGCCTAAAGCGATGATTGCATCATACTCTTTTTTTGCTGCAACGCGTTTCGCTGCTAAAGGTAATTCTACCGCACCTGGTACATAAACTACGGTAATATCATCATCAGATACACCACCTGTACGTTTCAATTCATCAACAGCGCCTGCCAAAAGGCTGCTACCAATAAAGTCATTAAAGCGAGAAATAACAATTGCGAATTTCTTACCCGGAGCGTATTTATTACCTTCAATAATTTTCATTCGATAACCCTAAAAAATAAGTTTAAGCGGCTGCGATTGCGCAAAAATTGCTGCGCATCATACCATATAAATAAAATAATAGCCTAGAGCCTGTTTGCCTTTCATAATTAAAGTTTATTAATCTAAAACCAGAAACAGGCCTGAGCTTATTCTGGTTCTACGTAATCAACTACTTCAAGGTGAAAGCCCGACAGCGCATGGTACTTTTTAGGGCGACTCATTAAGCGCATTTTTTCAATTCCCAGATCAGCCAAGATTTGTGAGCCGACACCTACAGTACGCGATGTACCTTGAAACTTACGGTGTGCAACAGTTTCGCCAGCATCTTCTGCTGCAAACGCTTTAACCGTGGCTTCTAATTCATCAGTGCATTCTTGCTTACCAAGAATTACTAACACACCTTGGTGCTTAGCAATATAGGCCATAGCATCTGATAAGCCCCAACTTCTATCAGCACTGCGATCTGATAACAAAATATCATTAAAAGTACTTTGCAGATGAACACGTACTAAAGTTGGTTCATTCGCTTTAACGTCACCGTTTAATAGTGCGTAATGCAGCTGGCCGTCAATAGTATCTTTATAGGTTACTAAATCAAACTCTCCATGCTCTGTTGGCAATTTACATTTCGCGACTTGCTCAATAGTGGTTTCGTTAATGTTACGGTATTCGATAAGATCAGCAATGGTGCCAATTTTGATGTTATGTTGCTCGGCAAATATTTCTAAATCAGGACGGCGCGCCATAGTGCCATCGGCATTAAGAATTTCAACAATTACTGACGATGCTTCAAGCCCAGCTAAACGCGCTAAATCGCAACCAGCTTCAGTATGACCTGCACGGGTTAACACCCCACCCGGTTGCGCCATAATTGGAAAAATATGACCCGGTTGCACGATATCACTTGGCACAGCACCTTTGGCTATCGCAGCTTGTACAGTACGCGCGCGATCTGCAGCAGAAATCCCCGTGGTAACACCTTTAGATGCCTCGATAGACATTGTAAAGTTAGTCGAAAATGCTGCACCATTGTTTTTAACCATTAATGGTAAATCAAGCTGCTCACAACGTTCTTGTGTCATTGTTAAACAAATTAAGCCGCGGCCATGAGTGGCCATAAAATTAATCGCTTCAGCACTTATATGTTCGGCTGCGATAATTAAATCGCCTTCATTTTCTCTATCTTCATCGTCCATCAAAATAACCATTTTACCGGCTTTAATGTCATCAATAATTTCTTGTGCGCTGTGTAAATTCATAATCTGCTCGTGTAAGTTGTGGAGTTGGGGCTACTTAATAAAACCCGCTTGGGCAAGTAAATTCATCGAAATATCTGAACCGGCAGGTTGTTCTGCCCCTTTGATCAAGCGCTCTAAATAACGAGCAATTTGGTCAACTTCTAAATTCACTTGGGTGCCAATTTTAAAATCAGCAATGGTTGTTTGTTCACTCGTATGCGGCACGATAGTCAGTTTAAATTTGTTATCTTCTATCGCATTAACCGTTAGGCTAATACCATCAATACATACCGAGCCTTTATACGGGATATACTTCATCAGTTGCGCATCGGTGCTTAACCAATATTCAACAGCGCGCGCATTGGGCGTAATAGCTGTAATAGTCGCAATACCATCAACGTGCCCAGAGACTAAGTGCCCCCCTAAACGAGATACAGGTTGCATGGCTTTTTCAAGGTTAACCGTTTGCCCTTGTTTATAATGAGCAAACCCGGTTAAGCTTATCGTTTCGTTTGACAAGTCAGCACTAAAACCATCACTGTGCTTTGCTACAACCGTTAAACATACGCCGTTGGTTGCAATACTGTCACCTAAATTCACATCGGCCATATCAAGGTTGCTACTTTGAATGCGAATGGCTAAATCACCTTGTTTTTGTTCTAATTTACTAATTGTGCCTGTTGCTTCTATTATACCAGTAAACATAAGGTTGCTCTTCAATAGTAGGTTAAGGCGCTGTATTTAAACACCGCGCAGCTGTGATACGAATATCATCACCAATTAGTGCACATTCGCTAATTGTTAAGTTGTCCACATCTTGCATATTTGTCTGTTCTGCAAAATTTAATAAACTTTTGGCATCGTTACCTAACAATTTAGGTGCGAAATAAATAATGTATTCATCAATAAGCCCCTGCTCTGTCATTTTCCCCGCAAGGGTTGCACCGGCCTCTAACCAAATATGATTAAATTGGCGTTGTGCTAAAAGCTTGAGAGCGGCCAGTAAATCAACCTTATTATTTTGTTTTGGCACTACAATATGGCTTACGTAATGAGGCCATTGCTTTGATTTATCAAGCTCAGTGGTAAGAATAATTACCTCACTTTCTATACTAAACAAAGCCAGTTCAGGAGTTAAACGATTTTGTGAATCAATAATAATTCTTACTGGCTGACGCAAAGGCAACTCTGTGGGTAATGATTCTGGCAATTCATCAATACGAACATTAAGCTTGGCGTCATCAACTAAAACGGTATCTGCCCCCGTTAAAATAGCGCAGCTTTGTGCACGATAAAGTTGCACATCTTGACGAGCTTTAGAGCCCGTAATCCATTTACTTTGACCATTTTTAAGGGCCGTTTTACCATCAAGACTTGCCGCCATTTTACAGGTAACAAATGGCATGCCTTGTTCCATACGCTTTAAAAAGCCACGGTTTAATAGTTTAGCTTGTTGCTCTAATAGCCCTGATGCAACCTCAATTCCTGCATCAGCTAAAATTGCGAGACCTTTACCTGCCACTTGTGGATTTGGATCAACCATCGCGGCAATCACTTTTATCACGCCCGCGGCTTTTAGGCCTTCGGCACACGGAGGTGTGCGACCAAAATGACTACAAGGCTCAAGTGTGACATACGCAGTGGCACCTTTGGCTTGGCTACCTGCCATTGCTAACGCATTGACTTCAGCATGACCTTGCCCAGCTAATTGATGAAAGCCTTCACCAATAATCTGACCACCTTTAACTAGCACACAGCCAACATTAGGATTTGGTGTTGTTGTAAAGCGTCCTTGCTTGGCAAGTTCAATAGCCCGTGCCATAAATTGATGATCTTGCTCTGTGAATAATACGTTTTGACTCATTTTACTCCCCTAAGCGGGCGATTTCTTCACCAAATTCACGGATATCTTCAAACGAACGATACACAGAAGCAAAACGTACATAGGCGACTTTATCGAGTTTTTTAAGCGCTTCCATAATACACTCACCAATTAAGTGGCTGGATATCTCACGCTCACCCGTTGCTCGTAGTTGAGATTTGATAATATTGACAACTTCGTCAACCTGCTCAGTACTAACGGGACGTTTTTCTAATGCGCGGTGTAGACCATTGAGAAGTTTATCTTCGTTGAAAGGTTCGCGACTGCCATCTTGTTTAATTACCCGAGGCATCACAAGTTCAGCACCTTCAAAGGTGGTAAAGCGTTCATGACACTCATTGCATTCACGGCGTCGTCTAACTTGGTGGCCACCACCAACTAAACGCGAGTCAATTACTTTGGTATCTTTTGCGGTGCAAAATGGGCAATGCATAGGTATCAGCTTCCATTAAAAACAAAAAAGGCCGCTTTAAGGCGGCCTTTATAATAGCAAAAAACGTCGCTATTGTGATCTGAATTACAGTGGGCTTAATAATTAAGCGTAAACAGGTAATTTTTTACAGATTGCTTTAACTTTTTCTTTAACTTGTGCTTGTACTGACTCATCAGTAATGTTGTCTAGCACGTCACAGATCCAGCCCGCTAGCTCTTTAGATTCAGCTTCTTTAAAACCACGACGTGTGATTGCAGGTGAACCAATACGCAGGCCAGAGGTAACAAATGGTGAACGTGGATCGTTTGGTACTGAGTTTTTGTTCACTGTAATATTCGCATTACCCAGAGCTGCATCTGCATCTTTACCAGTGATGTCTTTATTGATTAAATCAAGTAAGAACAAGTGATTTTCTGTTTTATCAGACACTATTTTGTAGCCGCGCTCTTGCATTACTGCAACCATTGCTTGGGCATTTTTAACAACTTGAGTTTGGTATACTTTAAACTCTGGTTGTAGTGCTTCTTTAAATGCCACTGCTTTTGCAGCAATAACATGACATAAAGGACCACCTTGGCCACCTGGGAAAACAGCGCTATTAAGCTTTTTATAAATAGCTTCGTCGCCACAAGCTGAAATAATCAAACCGCCACGTGGACCTGCTAATGTTTTATGCGTAGTAGTAGTTACAACGTGTGCATGTGGTACTGGGCTTGGGTAAACGCCTGCAGCAATAAGACCAGCAACGTGAGCCATATCTACGAACAAGTAAGCGCCTACTTTATCAGCGATTTCACGGAATTTAGCCCAATCAACAATACCTGAGTATGCTGAGAAACCACCGATGATCATTTTTGGTTTATGCTCAAGTGCTAGCGCTTCAACTTGTGCGTAATCAATTTCGCCCGTTGCTTCGTCAAGTCCGTATTGGATTGCATTATAAAGCTTACCAGAGAAGCTCACATGTGAACCATGCGTTAAGTGACCACCATGAGCTAAGCTCATACCAAGTACCGTATCGCCAGCATCTAATAGCGCTAAAAATACAGCGGCATTTGCTTGTGAGCCAGCATGAGGCTGAACGTTTGCGTATTCAGAACCAAACAATTCATTTGCACGGTCAATCGCTAGTTGCTCAACCACGTCAACGTGCTCACAACCACCGTAATAACGCTTGCCCGGATAACCTTCAGCATATTTATTTGTTAACTGTGAACCCTGCGCTTCTAGTACGCGTGGGCTACAGTAGTTTTCAGATGCGATAAGCTCAATGTGTTCTTCTTGACGAGCAGTCTCTTTGTTGATTGCGTCAAATAACTCTGGATCAAAATCCGAAATATTCATGCTACGTTCTAACATGGGGGCTCCTAGGGCAACGTGTATGGTGTTTTTAAAGGCAATATTGTACGCTGAAAACGTCAATTTGACTACGGTGTAAAGATGAACATATTTAAACAGGGATTGAATTTAATTCACAGTGTTTTTGTAATGATATTTTTTTATAGAAACATAAATAATACTAATAAATAAAACAACTAA
Source organism: Pseudoalteromonas sp. NEC-BIFX-2020_015 (assembly GCF_012952265.1). Taxonomy (NCBI): domain Bacteria; kingdom Pseudomonadati; phylum Pseudomonadota; class Gammaproteobacteria; order Alteromonadales; family Pseudoalteromonadaceae; genus Pseudoalteromonas; species Pseudoalteromonas sp. NEC-BIFX-2020_015. The sequence continues at coordinate 184,253 of NZ_JABCJL010000004.1, read as the reverse complement.
ATATTTGTATTTTTAATGTGTTAATTTATTGCATTTGTTTCTATTTACACTACTATTGTACGAAATGTAATCATGGATGATCATAGGCTTATTATGTTAGCTAAACCTATTTACGAATTTATTCCCTACTGCTATTTTATTTTTGGTGGGTTTTGCATTCTTTTCTCGACTACCCTATTGCCGACGGCTATCGGCATTGCTTTGTTCTTAAATGGCGCAAACATTTGGCGTCTGCGATCTAATGCGCGCCGTATAGATCATAAAGTAAACCGAAAAAAAGTAAGGAAACACTATTATTATTATGAATTTAAGCCCTTCATTCTGTTGCTTACTGGTCTAATTCTAGTTAGTCGGGTACCCAATCAACTCGTTACACTTGCGGGCGCGATGATCTGTTTGATTGGCATTTTAATTTTATGTTTACGTATTTTAAATCGTCGTTCACGATCCATGGTCTAAGTTTGAATATTTTTACAATAAAAAAGCGATATACATAATGTATTATCGCTTTTTTGTTTTAACTTTATCTAATTATAAAAATTAGCCTAATTTAGCTAATAAAATATCGCGAAGCACACTGTAGTCATCTGCAATATCTTCAGCCAAACATGGCTTAGCTAATGCATCCGCTAATGGTTTTGGCATATCGAGCTCTATATTTAAAATCTCTTCTACGCTATCTTTAAACTTAGCTGGATGCGCTGTAGCTAAGAACACCCCTGCCGCTCCTTGTGCTAAATTAGCTTTAAGTCCCTGATAAGCTATTGCTGTGTGAGGCTCTGCAACATAGCCCGTTTGTTGAATTTTTTTCATCACTGTTTGTGTATTGCTTTCATCAACGCTGGTTGAATAAAAGTCATCATAACTAAACCAATTATTATCTAACATGGTTTGCACTCGTGGCCAGTTATTAGGTTTACTCACGTCCATTGCGTTTGAAAGTGATTCTATCGTCGCATTAGGTGCCCAGTTTTTATCATGGATAAAGCGCGGTACAGTATCATTCTGATTCGTTGTTGCACTGAGTTTAGCGACAGGCAAACCAATAACAGCACCGATCATTGCCGCACACACGTTACCAAAATTACCACTTGGCACAGAGATATGCGCGTTAGCACGTTTTTCTTTCGGTAATTGTGCAATTGCTTCAAAGTAGTAACAAACTTGTGCAACTAAACGGCTGATATTAATTGAATTAGCAGAGTTTAAACCTAGTCGAGATTTAATTTCATCATCTAAAAATGCATTTTTTACCATCGCTTGGCAATCATCAAAACTACCATCAACTGCATAACAATGAATGTTATTCCCCAATGTAGTGAACAGTTTTTGCTGCGCTAGAGAAATTTTCCCTTTTGGATAAAGGATCACCACATCAATATTTGGTTTATTATAAAACGCATGAGCAACAGCTGCACCTGTGTCACCAGAGGTTGCTGTTAGTATTGTAGTTTTTTCACCTTGGCTAAATTGTGCTAAGCACTCAGCCATAAAGCGGCCACCAAAGTCTTTAAAGGCAAGTGTTGGACCGTGGAACAATTCCAAACAATAAATATTTTCTTCTACTTCAACCAGTTTTACTGGAAAGTTAAACGCATTTTGCACCATTTGCGCAACAGTATCCGCGGGCAACTCATCGCCAATTAAATGCGATAAAATTTTACTGCTACGACTAACAAAGTCCATATCAAGTAAAGCATCAATGTCCGCCAGTGGCGCTAGGGATTCAGGAAAGAATACGCCTTGGTTTCGGCCTAAACCTGTTTTAACTGCATCAACAAACGACACTTTTTGTGAATCATCTTTTAAATTATGTAATTGCATTATTTATTCCTTAAATTCTTATAACTGACGCGTGCCGGCGTTATCAAGCTTACAAATGTGGCAAAAGCCTTGTTCATTGATATAGTTTTGTTCAAGCCACTGTGCGCATTGCTGTGCAGCTTCAAGCGTTTTACACACGGTAAATAAAGTAGGGCCTGCACCAGAAATACTGACTATTTCAGCACCTAGCTCCGGCAGTGCCGCTTTCGCTTCACTAAACCCAGTAATAAGTGGTGCGCGATATGGTTCTGCTATTTCATCACTCATAATTGATAACGCGTTATCAAAACGACCAGTTAACAACAATGTACTAAACGCTGATAAGCGCTGTGCAAATTCAACACTGGCATGCATGCTTAGCTGCTTTGGTAGTACTGAACGCGCTTTTGCGGTATTAAGCGAAAAACCAGGAAAAGCGGCTACGTAGTACCAGTTTTTATCTACCGGTAAGCTAATCGACTTATCTGGGATCAAATCACCCGTCAACTGTAAACCACCTAAGTAACAAGGTGTGATGTTATCGTAATGACGACCACCACTTACAATAGCTTCAAAATCAGCCATTAATTCAATCAGCTCTACTTGGCTAAGCGCAGTGCCTGCAAATTGATCAAGTGCCGCAAAGGTCGCTACAACTGAGCACGCACTAGAACCGAGCCCTGAACCAATCGGTAAATTCTTTTTAAGCTCTAATTTTACGCATGGCATACTTGGCGCAACATGTGTACGAAAATGCACTAAACACTGATACGCTAAGTTTTCATTAGCGTCACTTGGCAATTTATGTGCATACTCGCCCGAGCAAATAAACTCATCTCTTGTTGCAGGACTTACTGCAACAATGTCGCCTAATAATGTGCCATCAATAGGCGCAAGTGCAGCGCCTAATGAATCAAAACCAACGGCAAAATTCCCAATAGACGCTGGAGCATATACTTCAATCATTGTCCCCTCCTAGCGCGATAGCGTTTTTAAGATATCAGCAAATACACCCGCAGCAGTCACTGCAGATCCTGCACCATAACCACGAATTACAAATGGACGTGGTTGGTAATATTCACTCAAGATTGCTAAGGCATTTTCACCATCACGAATAACTGCCAATGCATGTTTTGTATCAACCGCTTCAATACCGACTTTGCAGTGACCCGCATTGATTGTGCCCACATAACGCAATACTTTACCTTCACTGGCTGCACTTTGAATGCGATCACTAAATGCGGCATCTAAACTCGGTAGTTTAGCCATAAACTCTGCAACATCATCACCTTGTGCAAAACCAACAGGCAGGACCGATTCAACTTCAATATCACTAAGCTCTAACTTCATGCCAGCCTCACGGGCAATGATCAGTAATTTACGCGCAACATCTGTTCCCGATAAATCATCTCTAGGGTCTGGCTCAGTAAAACCACTCTCTTTTGCTTTAATGGTTGCTTCAGATAACGATAAACCATCTTGCAAGGCACCGAATATATAAGACAATGAGCCAGATAAAATACCACTGAACTCAAGCAACTCATCGCCTGCACCAAACAGCGATTGTAAGTTATCTATTACCGGAAGCCCTGCTCCTACATTTGTTTCGTATAAAAACTTACGGTTATTCTTTTGGGTTGCTGCAATCAGGTCTTGGTAATAAGCATATGAACTCGTTGTCGCTTTTTTATTTGCAGCCACAACGTGAAAACCCGCATTTAAAAAGTCAACGTATTGCGCAGCCAATGCATCTGATGAGGTGCAATCAACTAATACTGGGTTGATTAAATGGTTTTGCCTAACAAATTGCTCAACCAGTTTTAAATCAAAAGCTTGTTCAGATGCGGCTAATTTTTGCTGCCAATCATCAAAAGCAATACCTTCGCCATCTAGGTGTAATTGACGAGAGTTAGCAACACCGTATAGATTTAACTTAATATTGCGCTTTTCCAGCCACGTTTGCTGGCGCTCTAATTGCTTTATAAGTTCTTGACCAACTAAGCCGCAGCCTAATAAAAACACGTCAATTGATGGGATATGAGTAAAGAAATTTTCGTGACACACTTTTACAGCATCATTACACAGTTCACCGTCGATCACCGCGGAAATAGCACTTTCAGTTGAATCTTGTGCAATAGCAACAATATTCACTTGCGCTTGAGCAAGCGATGCAAAAAACTTAGCGGCCAAGCCTTTATGAGCACGCATGTTATCACCCACTAACGTAACAATGGCTAAGTTACGTTGTACTTGCACAGGCTCAATAAGCCCTGCTTGTGATTCAAGCTCAAACGCTGTTTGCAGTGCATCAAGCGCTAATGGTAAGTCCGATTCATGGACACAAAAGCTAATACTAAATTCACATGACGACTGAGTAATAAGTACAATCGATACATTATCATGAGCAAGGGCATTAAATACTTTTGATGCCATGCCTACCTTACCTTTCATGCCTGGGCCTGAAACTGTTAGCATCGCAAGGTTTTGTAAACTGGATAACGCTTTAACTGGCTCCGATGATACATTATCGTTACTGATCAATGAGCCTTGTGCCTCTGGGTTATGAGTATTTTTAATTTCACATGGCACGCCCGCTTTAGCACACGGTAAAATTGTTTTAGGATGAAGAACTTTGGCACCAAAGTAAGAAAGCTCCATAGCTTCTTTATATGATAAAAAATCAACCTTAGTGGCTTTTTTGATATAACGAGGATCTGCACTGTATACGCCGTCCACGTCAGTCCAGATTTGGCAAACTTCTGCTTCTAAACACGCTGCTGCAATTGCGGCTGAATAATCAGAACCATTGCGCCCGAGTGTAGTTAACTGTCCTTGTTCATTGCTAGCTGTAAAACCCGGCATAATATAAATAGTTGCAGGGCTCACTTTTAAAGCCGCTTGGAAGCGAATTTTGCTCGCTACTAAATCAGCTTCCGCATCAATGTGGCCATTGGTTGATGCGATGCAATCAGTTGCTTCAAGGTAACGAGCGTTGTGCGAGCTTAACAAACACTGCATCAGTGCCACACTCACGCGCTCACCAAAACTAATAATATAAGCACGAACCTGATCAGGACAGCATTGGATTAATTTGACACCAGCAAGTTTATTTTTCAGCTCATCTAAATCAGGCCAATTTTGTACTTGCCCACATTCAGCTTCAACAGCTACTTTTAAGCTGTCACAACGAGACGCGAGTGCATCCCACTGTTCGCTATAATCTAATCCCTGTTCAGCGCTACTTGCAAGTGCGACTAACGAATCAGTCATTCCACCTGGCGCTGAAAGTACCAATAACATTTCATCTTTTAACTGTGCTTTAACTAACTGAGCTACCTGCTGTAAACATGCCAAGTCGGCAAGTGATGACCCGCCAAATTTTAATACTCGCATTTTTATGTTCCTCATCCCATAAAACGAAAAAAGGCCTGTGTTCGTTGTGAACACAGGCCTTTAAATTTGTTGCACCGACCTATGCCACTATCCAGTAAGAATGGTGGTTGTAATAATAATGGTCAGTACGTTTGTATTTATTTTCATAGCCTTTAGACTGCCTTAAACAAGGCTATTCTGTCAACCCCACATTAAAAGATAAATTATGCCATTTGGTTATAAAGAGCCCTAATGAATGCCAAATTTATGCAATATTTCATTAAGCCTTACTTTATCTATTGGCTTATTTATAAAATCGATAGCCCCTAAATTAGCGACTCGCTGTTTCATTTCAGCCTGAATATCCGCAGATATAACGAGAACAAAACATTCAATACTGCTTTGTTTAATGCATTCAAGCACCTGAACACCGTCAACTTCTGGCATAGTTAAATCAAGACACAATAAATCAAAGCTATGAATTTGCATTAATTCCAATGCCTCTCGGCCATTTTTTGCCTGCATAATATTTGCGCTTAGGCATTCATTTATACATCGCACGACTTGTTTACGTGCTACTGTTGAATCATCACATACTAATACAGAGAAATTCATACGATTAACTACTAGCTCACATGGTTATAAATGACGGGTGGGTTCTCAGTAACTAAGAAACATTACTCTAACAGCAATATAGTGATTTTATAACACAATCATTCCTGTGAAATAAACATAAGTTTTTGCTAAAAAAAGAAAAATGAATAAATTTGTTGAGGAAAAGTAGATTATTTTATTTATTTTTAGGCGTTTATTAGCTAACTTTACAGATGAATGTACTCGCTGCTTGGGTATTAAATGATGAATAAAGGAGCTATGGGAAATCCATGCTACAAAAAAGCCTATCTAAAAAGCTGCTAACAAGCGTTTTATCCGTCTATTTTTTGCTGACTTTTGTTGTCACATGCGGACAAGTAATTGCTGAATATGTAAATACTAAAGATTACATTCGTGATGAACTGACTACGCTACAAAAAACATTTAGTCGCAGTTTAACGCGTGCTATCTGGGAGCTAAACACTAAACAAACAATCACCACAGCCGAAGGTTTACTCGCTATTCCTATGATTGAAGGCATTATAGTGCGTGACGATAGCGGCGAGATTATTTCTCAATTAGGTCGTTCTCTTGATATCCGAGAATTATACAGCCAGCAGCTGGTTCAAGAAGAAGCAATTATTGAAGACACCCCATCCGGTTTATTTGGGTACACTTTCCCATTAATTTTTGAGTTTTCAGGCCGAGCCACGCAAGTAGGCGACGTGACTTTATTTTCCAGCCGCGAAGTTGTATTTAGCCGTATTATGCTGTCAATTTATTTTCTAATTGGCAACGCAATGATCAAAACAACCTTTTTGATCATCTTGTTTTTAATGGCATTTAGAAAATTGCTTACCGAACCACTTGCGCAATTGACAGAGCAAATTGAAGACCTTGAACTCAACGATCTTGAAGGCCAACATATTGAAATAGAAACAACAGAACACAATGAACTAAAAGTAATGGAGCAATCATTTAATAAACTCATTGATAAAGTTGTGCAGTATCGCCAAGAACTCGAGCATACACAAAAAGAACTCATTCTAAGTAACGAAAAACTTGATCAGCAAAATCTACAACTTGAACAAGAAGTTGCACGTAAAACTTCAAACCTGAGTCAAGCAATGATGGATTTACAGCAGCAAAAATATGAACTCGAAAAGCAAAAGTTAACACTTACCGAAGAAATTGATCTACGTCGTCATACCGAGCATGAGTTACTTACCAAACAAACAGAATTACAGCGTTATGTAGATGAGCTAAATATGGCTCAGGAGCGTCTAGTAGGCTCTGAAAAAATGGCCGCGCTAGGTGGTTTAGTTGCCGGGATCACGCATGATATCAATACACCAGTGGGGATTGGTGTAACCGCCACGTCTTTTTTACAAGAACGGTTATTACAAATCGAAAATGCATATAAAAATAAAACCCTCTCGCCAAAAGCACTTGAAGAGTTCATTAATGATGCCAAGCAAAGCACCAGTTTATTAACCACTAATTTAGATCGCGCATCTGAATTAGTGGCTAGTTTTAAACAAATCGCGGTGGATCAAGCCAGTGAAGCTGTTAGGACGATTAATTTTAAAGAGTATTTAGGTGAAGTGATCCGCTCTTTGCATCCTAAAATTAAAAATACCACGCATCATATTAATTTAGATTGCCCAGAAAGCTTGACCTTGAATTTACCCGCAGGCGCGATCAGCCAAATTTTTACAAACTTAATAATGAACTCCCTGATCCATGGGTTTGAAGGCATTACAAATGGCGTTATCAATATTGATATTAAAGATGATGACGATAATGTAATTATCAACTTTAACGATAACGGCAATGGCGTTACAGAACAGCAACTCGAAAAACTTTTCGACCCTTTCTTTACAACAAAACGTGAACAAGGTGGCAGCGGCTTAGGTACCCACATTACATTTAATTTAGTAAAACAGACTCTCAGTGGTGAAATTGATGCAACAAGCTCACCGGGTAATGGCTTAAGTTATGTGATCAGCTTCCCCAAAAACATGCCAAAGCCACTGTCAATTTTTAGTAATTAGATTAGAGCGTGTTGACCTTTTGTGATTAATTTTACACCAGCATGTTTGGTATTTAGGCTAGGCAGCGCCTATGCTGTGTGGTTGTTCCTTATAAATAGGCGATAACGACGCAGTATAAATTCCAAACATGCGCTGCCCAAAGGGTTCTTCCTAGAGGCGATTAACTCTTTGTTACCTAAATGGATGTAGGTAAAGGAAATGAGCAAACGAGGAAGCTTTGCTCTATTTTACTTAGCCCGTTAAACCTCATACTGAGATTAAATCGCCTGTAGATTGAACATATTTCAATCCTAAAAAGTCAACTGGCCTCAGTTAAAACCCTTTTAAGTTACTTCTTCTTATATTTAGCTAATGCTTTGCTCAATTGCTAAGCATTAGCTAAATCAGTCATTTCGACATCCGATTTTTATTGCTATGATTGAACAAATTTACCAATTGGATCAATCAACCTATGTGGTTTAGTAACCTTATTTGTTATCGCTTTAAACAAGACGTTTCGTATACTCAAGAAGACTTTGACAAAGCGTTAGAGCAGGACCTATTTCGCCCTTGCGGTAGCCAAGATTTAAGCACATTTGGCTGGACCAAAGCCTTTGGTAAGCACGGGGATACCCTTTCTCACTTTTCGCAAAAAAGTATTTTAGTCTGCGCTAAGCGTGAAGAAAAAGTACTTCCGGCCGCTGTGATCAACGATATGGTTGCAGAAAAAATTGAGCTGATCGAAGCTGAAGAAAATCGCCCAGTTAAGAAAAAAGAGAAAGATGAGCTCAAAGAAAATATCCTGCATAGCTTATTGCCGCAAGCATTTAAAAAATCGAGCTTACAGTTTGCCTTTATCGACCAAGAAAATGGTTGGGTAGTCGTTAACAGCGGCAGTTTCAATAAAGCTGAAGAGCTATTAGCATTACTTCGCAAGTCTCTGGGTACATTACCTGTCGTCCCTGCTTTTGCTAACTATGACTTAGATGTGTTTTTAACTGACTGGCTAACCAACTTTAGTACGCCTGAGGGCTTTGCAATTGGCTCAGACGCCGAGTTAGAAGAAGCAGATGACAGTGGTGCACAAGTTAAACTTAAAGGCCACGACCTTGCATGTGATGAAGTAAAATCACACTTAGAAAGTGGTAAGCGTGTCACTAAGCTTGCGCTTGATTGGCAAGAACGTCTTAAATTCATGTTACAAAATGACGGTTCAATTAAACGCTTAAGCTACTCAGATACACTCAAAGAAGAAAATGCTGATATACCAAAAGAAGATATGTTAGTAAAACTAGACGCTGATTTTATTCTTGCTTCAGAAGAAATTAAATTACTACTAGAAGAACTAACACAAGGTTTAGGCGACGTTGAAGACTTAGCCTAGGGTGTGTTGACCTTTCGTGATTGATTTTGCAGCAGTATGTTTGGTATTTAGGCAAGGCAGAGCCTATGTCGTGTGGTTGTTCCCCATAAATAGGCGATAACGCAGTATAAATGCCAAACATGCGCTGCCCAAAGGGTTCTTCCTAGGGGCGATTGACTCTTTGTTACCTACACGGATGTAGGTAAGGGGCGTGAGCAGGACGCGGAAGCTTTGCTCGGTTTTTACTTAGCCCGCTAGGTTACAAACCTCGCGCCGCGATTAAATCGCCCCTAGATTGAACAAATTTCAATCCACAAAGGTCAACACGCCCTAGAGTTTGATTTTCAAAAAAAGCGCCGAGGCGCTTTTTTCGTAATAATTAACTAAATACAGATTTCACATCATCAAGCATTTTATAATAGTCATCACTTGAGAAAATATCAGTTGATGAAATAACACCTTTATCAATATACATTTGTAAAGCAGCTGATTTATCAGACACTTGTAAAATCCCTTCCATGATCGCACCAATGCGAATAAAATCTACATAGCTTATGTTTTCAGGTCGATAATTAGGATTTGCCCAACTTTCTGACACTTCAACAAATTCATCTGTAAAATCCCATGCGCGCATTATAGCACCACCGACTTTACCACTGAGTTTTTGGATTGCATGAGCTAAAAAACTCGGATTAGCAAATACTTCAGGGTGACGCTCAGCTTCTGTTAAAATAGGCAATACACCAATATTATAAACTAATGACGCTAATGTAATCGTATCGCGATTTAATGACGTTTGCTTATTCTCTTTAAGAAAAAACTCCATTAGCGTAATTGAATGACATGCAACTTTTAAGGTTTTTTGCCATGCTTTATCCATGTAACCTTTTATTAATTCATTGTTTGAAACAAACAGTTGTTCCATTGCCATTGCTGTCGCAATATTTTTAATTTGTCTTAAACCAATGCGAGTAACGGCCTGATTGATATTAGAAACCTTAACCGAACGCCCCATAAACGCACTATTTGCAACCTTTATCATCCGCGCAGCCAAAGCGGGATCATGAGATATTACATCAGCCATTTGCGCTAAATTTACATCCGGATTATCTGCAGCTTGACGAACACGTACAGCAATCTCTGGCAAAGTTGGTAAAACCAAGGTGTCATTATTTATTCGATCGACCAAAATGGTCAGTAGTGCGTTTTCTGTTGACATAGATGTGCCATCCTTCTGTATTGGTTTTTAATATATCTAAACCATGGAATGTTTGTTTATTATAGATACAGTATTGTCTAACTTGCCGCTAAAGTTAAGAAAAAACAAAGAAATTATCTTAATTTATTTATTCTAGCGGTTTTACTCTTCCAGAAGTAACGGCGAATGATTCGGTAAGCTTGCTATTTACGCTCAAGGTTTGCTTTAATGCTGACATAACAAGTAAGCGTTAGTCTCCTTTTAGCAGAGACAAAAATTAAACACACTTTTAATGGGCAACATAATGACTCTCAATAAAATTAGCCAAGCACTTATTCTCGCCAGTAGCGTTTTTATTGGTGCATGTTCTGAGCAAGCAACAACCACACAAACAGCAGAAAAAACTAAAACAACACATGCTGATGTAACACAGTTAGTTAACGCTGAGGAAAATCGCTTAGATATCTACACTGATTTCACGCTTACCACAGACTTATCTCACCTTAGTACAAATCAACAAGCCATGGTAGCAAAGCTAATTGATGCATCTAAAATTATGGATGACCTTTTTTGGCGCCAAGCCTTTGGTGAAGATAAAGCCGTATTTTTAGCTAAAATAAACGACCCAAAAGTACAAAAATTTGCTGATATAAACTATGGCCCATGGGATCGTTTAAATGGTGACCAAGTATTTCTATCTGGCTATGAAGAAAAGAGTGCTGGTGCACAGTTTTACCCAGCAGATATGACCAAAGAAGAGCTTAATAACTCAAGCGTTACAGACAAAAATGGCCTGTACTCAATCATTAAACGTGATGAAAATGGCAAGCTATACAGCGTCGCTTACTCTATTGAGTATGCACAAGCACTTGAAAAAACAGCGTCTTTATTACGTGAAGCAAGTAAACTCGCAGATGACAAAGAATTTGCAAACTACCTCAACTTACGTGCGGATGCCCTTTTAAATGATGAATACCAAGCATCAGATTTTGCTTGGATGGACATGAAGAATAACCCGATTGATGTCGTTATCGGCCCAATTGAAACCTACGAAGACCAATTATTTGGCTCTCGCGCAGCGTTTGAGTCTTACGTATTAGTTAAAGATTTAGCATGGTCTGAGCGTCTAGCAAAATTTGCCGCATTTTTACCTGAGTTACAAAAAGATTTACCCGTTGATGCTAAATACAAGCAAGAAGTACCCGGCTCTGACGCGGACTTAAATGCCTACGACGTTGTTTACTACGCAGGCCACTCCAATGCGGGCAGTAAAACAATTGCTATCAATTTACCAAATGACGAACAAGTGCAACTAGAAAAAGGCACGCGTCGCCTGCAACTTAAAAATGCAATGCGTGCAAAATTCGACAAAATCTTAGTACCAATTGCACAGCAACTCATTGTGCCTGAGCAGCGTAAACACATTACTTTTGATGCATTTTTTGCTAATACAATGTTCCATGAAGTAGCACATGGTTTGGGCATAAAAAACACCATCACAAATAAAGGCACTGTACGCCAATCATTGCAAGAACACGCCAGCGCATTAGAAGAAGGTAAAGCCGATATACTAGGTTTGTATATGGTTGAACAGTTACTTAAAAAAGGCGAAATCACTGAAGGGACTTTAGAAGATTATTACACAACCTTTATGGCTGGCATCTTCCGCTCAGTACGCTTTGGTGCATCAAGCGCTCACGGTAAAGCCAATATGATCCGTTTTAACTTTTTCGCCCAAGAAGGTGCATTTTCTAAAAACGAGCAAGGTCTTTATAGCGTAAACATGGAAAAAATGGGCCTGGCGATGGCCAAATTATCTAGCTTAATTTTAACTCTGCAAGGTGATGGTGATTACCAAAAAGTGGACCAGCTAATTGCGACCCACGGTGATATCAAAACTGAGCTTGCTAAAGACTTAGAAAAACTCAGCCAAGCAAATATCCCGGTAGATGTAACCTTTAAACAAGGTAAAGCTGTATTAGGGTTAAACTAACCCTAGGCTTTGTAAATATAAAACCGCTGCGGCGGTTTTATATTTAACCAGAACTCAAGTTGCGTTGTTACACATACTTAAAATAAAGCATGCTGATAGTTAACACTGTGATTAACAAATAAGGGTGATCCGATACTGCTTTTCTCGCTGGCATACCTTTGGGTGAGTAATTTCTGATAAATACTGTTTACCCTGTTTTGAAATAAAAACGAAAGGCACTTTCAGCCAACGCGGTGAACCTAGTTGTTGCCAAATAGCTGGTTCAAACGTTTCTACTAACTGATAATATTTATACTTAGCAACAAGCATTACCATCATTAAAACACCTAAAAGAGCTCTTTTAAGAGTGTAATTTGCGCATCACTATAAGGCACAGCTGAAAACTTCCCCCACACAGGCGCAGGCCACGCAACGTCTGTTTTAAAACGCGCTATATGATGGATATGTAGTTGTGGCACCATATTACCAAGCGCTGCAACGTTAAGTTTATCTGGATTAAATATGCTTTGAAGTAAATGGCTAAGTTTAGCTGACTCATTCATCAGCACAATTTGATCATCATCACTCAAATCGATACTTTCTTTTAAACCAGCCTGACGAGGCACTAAAATAAACCATGGGTATTGGCTGTCGTTCATTAGCAACACTTTGCACAATGGCCAATCAGCAACCTCTATACAATCGCGCACAAACTCTGGGGCCAAAGAAAATTCAACCGTCATTTTTATTCCTTTTAAATTAAACACAGTGCATTTTCGCTACTTTATAGCATTTAGTTGCAGTTGCCCACGCTTGGCTTTACCATCATTGCAGTTTTTATTCGAGCGAAGGTAAATACGTGTTAAAAAAAATTAAACACCTCTCATACTTGCTACCTCTAGTAGCAACAGCCATTACAGTCCAGGCCGAACCACTGACGTTAGAACGTGTCTTTGATGACCCTAGTTTAGCAGGCAAAGCGCCCGTACAACTTAAATTCTCGCCTGACGGCAGTCGCGTTACTTACTTGCAAGGTAAGGTAGATGACTACAACCGTTACGATTTATGGGAATACAATTTAAAAGATAAATCTAATCGTGTATTAGTTGACTCTGCACAGTTATTTTCAGGCCCAGAAAACCTCTCTGATGAAGAAAAAGCACGCCGTGAACGTCAACGTATTTTTGGCAAAGGTATATTAGAATATAAATGGTCTAAAGATGGTAAAGCGCTGCTTTTCCCACTCAATGGTGATTTGTATTACTATGATTTAGCCTCAGCAAAAAGCCGCAAATTAACCGATACCGATACATTTGAAACGGACGCACGCTTTTCACCTAAAGGTAATTTTGTATCCTTTATTCGTGAACAAAACTTGTATGCGTTAAATCTTACATCAGGTAAAGAAATTCAGCTTAGCAAAGATGGCGGCGGCGTAATCAAAAACGGCATGGCTGAGTTTGTTGCGCAGGAAGAAATGAGCCGTATGACGGGTTACTGGTGGTCGGGTGATGAATCTAAAATTGCCTTTACTCGCATTGACGAAAGCCCAGTAAAAGAAGCGATCCGTAACGAAATTTACGCAGAAGAAGTTAAGTTGTTTAACCAACGCTACCCATTTACAGGGACTAACAACGTTAAAATCCAATTGGGCGTCGTATCCCTCAATGATCAAGCCGTTGATTGGATTGATTTAGGCAAAGACGAAGATATTTATATCGCCCGTGCTAATTGGCTAAAAGATGATAAAACTCTTGCTTACCAATGGCAAAATCGTTCTCAGCAAAAACTAGAACTGCGTTTTTATAACAGCGAGACCAAGAATCAAAAAGTTGCATTGACCGAGACCAGTGATACCTGGATCAACCTGCATTTTGACCTGCAATTCTTAAACGATAAAAAACATTTTGTATGGGCATCAGAGCGTAACGGCTTTAAACATTTATACTTGTACCGTACCAACGGTAAATTAGTTCGTCAAATTACAGATGGCGAATGGGTTGTAGATGGACTAAAAGGGGTTGATGAGAAAAAAGGCGTCGTGTATTTTGCAGGCAGAAAAGACACGCCGCTTGAAAGTCATTTATACAGCGTACCATTATTTAAAAAAGGTAATATTAAACGTATCACTGAACAAGGTGCATACCATAAAGTTGTACTGGCAAAAGACAACAAAACCTTTATTGATAATAGCTCGTCTGTAAATAAACCAAACTCTGCTGCACTGCGTAAAGTAAATGGTGAGTTTATTACGTGGCTTGAAGAAAATAAGCTTGATAAAAACCACCCTCTTACACCTTACCTAGCTGACCTTGCTGAGCCAGAATACGGCACATTAAAAGCTGAAGATGGCCAAATAATGCATTATCGCTTATTCAAACCAAGTGATCTTAGCAATGGCAAAAAACACCCTGTTATTGTTAATGTGTACGGCGGTCCTCATGCACAGCGTGTTACTAATAGCTGGCGCAGTAAAAACCTGTATTTCCAATATATGGCGCAACAAGGCTATGTCATTTTTCAATTAGACAACCGAGGCTCGTACAATCGAGGTAAAAAGTTTGAAGACGCTATTTATAAAAACTTGGGTGTTGTAGAAGTGGCAGACCAAATTAAAGGCGTTGAATTTTTACGAACGCTTGATTATGTAGACCCACAACGTATTGGTATTTATGGTCACAGCTACGGCGGCTACATGGCTCTAATGACCATGTTTAAAGCCGGTGATTACTTTCAAGCAGGTGTATCGGGCGCGCCAGTAACTGATTGGGCATTATATGATACTCACTATACTGAGCGTTATTTAGGCCACCCAAACACTAATGCAAAAGGCTACACGGACAGCGCTGTATTCCCATATTCAGATGGCTTAAAAGGTCCATTAATGATTTATCACGGTATGGCTGATGACAACGTGCTGTTTACGCATGCAACAAAGTTATTTAAGCAATTACAAGATAACGAAAAGCAGTTTGAAATGATGACCTACCCAGGCTCAAAACACAGCCTTCGTGGTAAAAATGTGCAAACACATTTGCACCAAACCATTACCAGCTTCTTTAATCGTCATTTTGATGTTAAATAAAACGTATTAGTAATTTAATAACTAAAGGCTGATTGCAAAATCAGCCTTTTTTATGTTTAATAATAAACGCTATAAAACCCTTAATTCGATTAAGAAAAGAATACCTTAACTAGATTTCTACTCTTTTTTTACTACGCTTAATAGTACTCGCAATAATTGCGGCCTAACTAAGGAAGTACTATGTCGTATCTACGTCGCTTTACAATTTTTCAGCGTTTGGCTATGCTTGTCGGTGTCGTAGTCGTTGGGTTAATACTATTAAGTGTCACCAGCCTCGCTCAGCAATATAGTTCGCTCAAAACTGAGCAATATATAAAAACTAAAAATCTAGTCGAGACTGCCCATAGTATTATTGTGCATTATCACTCATTGCAGCTCAATAACTCTCTGAGCGAATCTCAAGCACAAGCTAGAGCACTAGAAACCATTGCAGCTATGCGTTATGACGACAGTAACTACTACTGGATTAATGACTTTCAACCAGCGATGGTTATGCACCCAATAAAACCACAGTTAAACGGTAAATCGCTATCTGAAACAAAAGATCCTGATGGTACGCGTCTGTTTGTTGAAATGGTTAATATTGTAAAACAACATGACAGTGGCTATGTCCCTTACAAATGGCCCAAACCAGGTAAAGATAAACCCGTTGATAAAATTGCTTATGTAAAAGGCTTTACGCCTTGGCAATGGATTATTGGATCGGGTGTGTATATCGATACAATTGATGAGTCGTTCGCTTCATTAAAAAGCCTAATGATTATTAATGCCAGCATCATTATTATATTGTTAATTAGTTTAAGTTATTTTATTGGTCGCAGCATTTTACGTCCTACGCAGCTTGCAGCCAATATGATGAAAGACATATCTCAAGGTGAAGGCGACTTAACCCAAACACTGGATGAAAGTGGCAATGATGAAGTATCACGCCTATCTCGTTACTTCAACTTGTATACAAAAAAAATGCGCGAGTCACTCAAGCAAGTCGCTCATAATGCAAATGAAGTAAACCAGCATGCTCACACCGTAGACGATGCCAGTAAAACAAACCACTCATTTATAGAGTTACAAAACGATAGCTCAACCCAAGTTGCTACTGCAATGGAGCAAATGACCCACCAAATACATGATGTAAGCCGTAACGCGGAAGCTGCCGAGCAAGCAGCATCACAAGCCGCAAGCAACGCATCTGACGGTAAAAATGTGGTTGCTAAAACAATCCAAGCCATCGAAACTTTATCCAAAAACATTGAAACGGTCAGCCAAGTAACTGCTGATTTAGCGCAAGAAACTAACAATATTGGCTCTGTACTTGATGTGATCAGAGGAATTGCTGAACAAACCAATTTACTTGCCTTAAATGCAGCAATTGAAGCAGCTCGCGCAGGAGAGCAAGGTCGTGGCTTTGCGGTGGTTGCCGATGAAGTTCGTACTCTCGCTAGCCGCACAGGTAAAAGTACCGATGAGATTCAGGCTATGATAGCCAAACTGCAAACAGGCGCACAAGCGGCTGTTGATGCAGTGACCGCAAGTCGGCAGTTATCAACAAATACAGTGCAGCAAGCAGAAACAGCCAACATATCGCTAAGTGAGATTGAGCGTTTAGTATCAGTGATCACCGATATGAACGGCCAGATCGCTCGTGCTACTGAGCAACAATCAAGTGCTGCAGATGAGGTGAATTTACGCATTGGTGAATTATCGCAATCAACTGAACAATCTCTAGCTAACACATCGCAACTCTCTGGCGCGAGTGATAACTTAAAGCGCAGCAGTCAAGCTCTTACCGAGGTCGTTAACCGATTTAAACTTGATTAGTTCTAGGGCGTGTTGACTTTTCGTGATTGATTTTGCAGCAGTATGTTTGGTATTTAGGCAAGGCAGAGCCTATGTCGTGTGGTTGTTCCCCATAAATAGGCGATAACGCAGTATAAATGCCAAACATGCGCTGCCCAAAGGGTTCTTTCTAGGGGCGATTAACTCTTTGTTGCTCGGTTTTTACTTAGCCCGCTAGGTTACAAACCTCGCGCCGCGATTAAATAGCCCCTAGATTGAACAAATTTCAATCCACAAAGGTCAACACGCCCTAGGCTCTTATATGGACTCCCTCTAAATGAATAGACACAAAAAAGCCCCGTTACATTATCAAACGAGGCTTTTTTGTATAATTGTGAATGTTATAGGCAATAGCGTGCGAATAAGCTACTTAAGCCCGCCGCAGTTGGTTTACCATGCTGCCAGTCACCACCTTCAACACCACTGCCAGCAATATCCATGTGAACGTATGGAATTGGCTCTGCAGAATCAGTACCGTGTTTATCAAGGCCACCAACAACAGCTAAAAATGCCATCGGGAACTGGTGCCCACGGGCTGTGACAGCTGAAGCTGCATTATTACTTGAAAGCACATCATCAGCGAGTGTACGTGGCTTGATAAAGTCATAATCTTCACGGCGACTACGCGAAACTTCTGCGCCATCAGCCCATAAATCACCACAATCAGCTAGCTTGCGCGACACATTTGCAGCACGTGCTGGTCCATTTTCAACATACGCGCTGTAAGGGCCCATCGCACGTGCAGCGTGGCCTGTTAACGTGGCGACAGTGAATAACTCAGGGTTCACTTCGCCTTTCGCTAAATCTTTCATTTCACTGAGTAAATCCCCCATTGCTAGGCGGCCTTCTGCATCCGTATTACCAATACGTACACGTACACCTTCACGGCTAGTAATTATTTCATCTGGTACAAAACAATCTGAGCCAATTGAATTACGTACAACGGCCAAGTAGGCAATTACTTTTACGCCTTGAGGCTGAAAATCAGCAACTGATTTCATAAGGCCAGCAACAGAAGCTGCACCACCTTTGTCACGGCTCATACCAGCCATGTAACCACCTACTTTTAAGTCTGCACCGCCTGTATCGTAAACCAAGCCTTTACCAACAAACATCAGCGTACGAGTAACATCGCCTTGCGGAATATACTCAAGTTTAACCACGCGTGGATGATGACGCTCAACGGCATAAGATGCACGCGCAACAGTACTTAACATTGGGTAATCTTTATCAATTTTTGCGATATCAGAAATCACTTCAACACTCACATTACTGCCTTTGAATAAATCAACGCAGTAGTCAGCAAAGCGCGGTGGCGCCATACGTTCAGGCTCGGTACCACATAGATCGCGAGCCGCATATTGGCCAGCGGCCATGGCATCAACAGCTTTCGCCGTTTTTTCATTTGCACCAATTAAAGTAATTTGAGTAATTGGTTCAATGTTTTGACCATGAAACTCACGCGCTTCAAGTGGTTGCCACAAGGCTTGGCAAGCACCTAAATAAGCAACTTCAAGGGCATATTGATAACGGCTTTCTTGACTTGCTTGCGGTAAATAAATAGCAGGCTGTGTGCAGCCTGATGCCTTAGCTTCATTAATCGCAAGTTTCGCTGCATCAAAATAACGGCGTACATCGTCGTAATCACGATTAAGCGGACCCGTAGGGGCTAAAATAACGCGCTTAGAATCGATTACTAATAGGGTAACTTGTTTGCCAATGCGTGCATCTACAGCCATCTGCGCGGCAATTGACTGGCTTAATGAGCTATCAGTTAAGTGTGAGAAGTCATTACCGATAATAATTAACGCATCATGTGCTGCGTCATCAAATGTTGCTGCTGCAACTGCGTGAGGATATGCCATAAAAAAGGTCCTGTTGTCAAAAGATAGGACCTTATTATCATTTATTTAAGTACCCATTGCCAGCAAAGCGAGACAAGCTAATACGCCGCTGGCAACTTGTGGTTACAGTGTAAAATAAATCATCTATTCACTACTTGCTGATTTACTCTCTGCTCGGTGCTTAGCAATAACAGACCATGCCTCAAGCATCACTAATACACTGATAACCAATACCACAACATCAAGCGTCACGAGCAACCAATTACCTTGTTGATAGTATTCACCCAGCTTTATTACACCTGCAAAAAAGGCCATCACTAATACAAAACTCATAGGGATCAATGTGTACTTAGCTGGACGGTTTGCTTTAATAAGCATCACAGAAATGACTAATAACGTTAAGCTTGCAAGAATCTGATTAGTTGATCCAAATAATGGCCAAATAATCATACCGCCACTTCCATCAGCGCCACCAGCACCAAATGCTAATAACAAGCAGCAAACGACAGCTAACAGCGTTGCAATAACGCCATTTTTTATAATCTTAATATTATAAATATCACCCCACTCTTGGATAATATAGCGCTGTAAGCGAACCCCAGAATCCATGGTTGTACCAGCAAAAAGTACAACCATAACGGCTAGTAAAGTAGACGCTATTTCGTGTGAGATACCCCAGCCACTTTCAATTAAGTTTGCGCCACCATTAACAAATGCACCTACACTGCCAGCTCCTAAGTGACTATATATTTCATGCCACTCTTCAGGGGATACAGCCAGTGCAACACCACTTACGGCGACTAACGTAATAAGTGCAAGCATACCTTCGCCAACAGCCCCTAAGTAACCCACAAAACGGGCATCTTTGTCTTTATTAAGCTGTTTAGAGCTAGTACCAGAGGACACAATGCCGTGAAAGCCTGATACCGCGCCACACGCGATTGTTACAAATAACAGTGGGATTATACTGGGTGTGTCCATCGCAACTTGGGTATTAAATGCCGGCGCCGTAATGTCTGGCATAGAGATAAATACGGCTCCATATAACAACACTAAACCTACAAGCAGTTGCATACCATTAATAAAGTCACGAGGCTGTAATAGCATCCATACAGGTAACAATGACGCAATTGCAGCATAAGCAAATAAAATTATAATCCAGTTAGCATTTGCGCTTAAACCAAATAATTCATCAGGTAATGAAATTGGCATGCTGCTGCCCAGGTAAATGGTGTAATACAAAATTCCAACACCAATAAAGCAAAGCGGTATTAGCGATACTTTTTTACGCAATAACTGGCCAATAACCAATGCCACTACAATTGCGGCCCAAGCAGGAAAAACAGCATTAGGACTACTGATAAATGATTTAGCAATCACCACCCCAAATACCGCGTTAACCATTAGTAGCACTAAAAAAACCACAATCATGAATAATGCACGCGTACGCTTACCAATCACGCTTTCAGACAATGCGCCCATTGATTTACCTTTGTTACGCGCACTTGCCCAAAGTGCGCCCATATCGTGCACACCCGCAAAGAATATTGTTCCAAAAACAACCCATAAAACCGCAGGCACCCAGCCCCAGTAAACAGCAATAGCAGGACCAACAATAGGTGCAGCACCTGCAACAGAGGTAAAGTGATGTCCCCAAAGGACGACTTTATTAGTGGGTACATAGTCCACACCATCTTCAAGTTCATGGGCTGGCGTGACAAAGCTGTCATCCATTTTGAAAATCTTCTCGGCGATAAATTTAGAATAAACAAACCAGCCAAAAAGCATCCCAACCATACCCAGCAGTACAATAACAACCGATTGCATAGCCTTCTCTCTTATAGTTAAAATTATTATTAATTAGGAAGCAACCAAACTATTGCGTATTTAAAGACAATGTTTTATCTCCCATCATCTACACTAACAATATTTAAACAACGCTGACTGTAAACCTTTAGTCTAATATGCTCAATTGCATATGCTGTTGAGGCTCACTTTTCACTCCAACACCAATGCCTAATAACCTAACGGGTTGTTGTACACCACGTTGATAAGCTTTACTCAATAGCTCGGTAAAAATGCTGCTATCTAATTGATGGTAGGCTTGATCGGCAGAAGTTACGACAAAATTGGCAAACTTTACTTTAACGCTCAGTTTACTAATTCGCTGATCTAAACCTTGCTTAGTTAAGCGCCGCGTTAACTCTTCTAACAATAACGGTAACTGCTCAAGACATTCTTGTAGATTAGTTTTGTTATATTCATATGTATGTTCCACACTTAATGATTTACGCACACGATTTGTAGATACACAGCCAATGTGAAGCCCTGCGCACTTTTGATAAAGTGAAACGCCAAAGTTCCCCACATGTTGCTGCATCCAATTAACGCCTTTAGCGCATACATCGGCGCCTGTATATAGCCCTTTTAAATTAAGCTTTTCCAGCGTAACTTTTCCCACGCCCGGTATTTTACCCAGTGGTAACTGAGCTAAAAACGCATCAACTTGATCTGGTAATACAACAAATTGGCCGTTTGGTTTATTTTCATCACTGGCAATTTTAGCAATAAATTTAATAGGAGCGATCCCAGCCGATGCAGTTAAACCCGTGGCGGCATAAATATCAGCGCGTATTTGTTGCGCCATTAAAGTCGCACTGCCATGACATGGCGTGCTGTCGGTAACATCAAGGTAAGCTTCATCTAAAGAGAGAGGTTCTATAAGGTTTGTATAACGCTGAAACACGGCACGTATTTGCTCTGAAGCATGTTTATAAACGTGCATTCGTCCTGGTACAATCACTAAATCTGGGCATAATTGTTTGGCTCGGTAGTTTGACATAGCTGAACGTACACCATACTCACGCGCTATATAGTTTGCTGTAGAAAGCACGCCACGGCGGCTATTACCACCAATCGCTAATGGCACGTTAGCAAGCGCAGGATTGTCTCGCATTTCAACGGCAGCATAAAAGCAATCCATGTCGATATGAATAAACTTTTTCATTTCCCCAACCAAACAACTGTATAAATAAACAGTTATTATTAATTAACTTTGATCTATTAGCAAGTCATGAGGGAGATGATTCTTCTTGTGACGATTTCTTACGATTAAATAAACGGCTGCCAAACAACCAAAACGCACCTTCAAGTACAAAACCAAGGATCACCAATGCAATTGCGCCTGAGGCATTCCCCATTGCATAACACACGAAGGCTAAACAAATTACCGCCAATAGCGCTAACCATTTTATAGCTTTGTTGGTAGGTATATTCATTATTAGCTCCTTTAAATTCAGCTAGACTCTTTATGTCAAGGTTAGTCATTAAACTTAGCACATTTCCCTCATTATTCTAATTATCTTGAGCTACCGCCACGCAATTGCTAACCTAGGTTTTTAGTTTTTACGGGTCATAGTCAATGCAATCATTTATAAAACAATACCCTATTCATACTCAAATTAATGTCGCCTGGGGTGAAATGGATGCCTTACAACATGTTAATAACGTCGTTTATTTTCGGTACTTCGAAACTGCCCGCATTGATTTTTTTAATCAAATAAATTTATTAGAAGATTTGCAAACCACAGGGATTGGACCTGTAATAAGTGAAAACAATGCACGGTATAAACGCCCAGTAACATTTCCTGATACAGTACTGGTTGGCGTAACCATTAGTGACATACAGGCTGATCGTTTTATGATGCATTACAGCGTATTTAGCCAACAGCAAAATGCAGTCACCACGTTAGGTTCTTCACAAGTTGTCATGTTTAACTTTAAAACGGGTAAAAAAGCGCTATTGAGTGAACCATTATTGGCCGCACTTCATACTTATTCACGAGATTAAATTAAAAATAAGGATTTATTATGCGTTATAGCCCACTAGGTCGCAGTGGTATCAATGTGTCACGGGTATGCTTAGGAAGCATGACCTGGGGCGTACAAAACACCCAAGCGGATGCGGATGAGCAGATTGCTTATGCTCTAGAGCAAGGCGTTAACTTTATCGATACGGCTGAAATGTATGCCGTACCGCCGACTCCTGATACATACGGTAAAACAGAGCAAATAATTGGCGACTGGTTATCACGTAATAAAAGTAAACGTGATGACATTGTACTGGCAACTAAAATTGCAGGTAACGGTCTTTCTTGGATCCGTGATGGCGGCGATATTACGCGCCAAGCAATCATTAATGCGGTTGATAATTCGTTACAACGCTTACAAACCGACGTAATTGACTTATACCAACTACATTGGCCAAACAGACAATCCCCCCATTTTAGTAAACAATGGCCCGGTATGATCCGCTTTAGTGACGCCAATACAGAGCAGCACACTGCCGGTATGCTCGATATTTTAGAAGGGCTCAATGACTGTGTAAAAGCAGGTAAAATCAAGCATTGTGGGCTTTCTGACGACACACCGTGGGGCATTAGTCAGTTTTTACGTTTAAGCGAAGAGCATAACCTACCGCGCATGGCCTCTATTCAAAATGAATTTAGCTTACTCCACGCAAAAGATTGGCCCTATCTAATAGAGCAATGTATTCATGAAGATATTGCATACCTACCATGGTCACCGCTGGCTGGCGGCATGCTTAGCGGTAAATACCTTAACGGCGCACGCCCAGAGGGAAGCCGCTGGACGCTAATGCAACGCAATGGCTTATTTCGTGATACCCCACAATCACAACAGGCAATAAGCCAATATGTAGAAATCGCTAAAACATATAAAATGTCAGCGGCACAATTGGCGCTAGCATGGTGCGACCAAGTGGATGGCGTATCGTCATCAATTATTGGCGCAACAACTATGGCCCAGCTAAAAGATAACATTGCTGCATTTAATATTGAGCTAAGCGAACAAGCGCTTACTGATATAGGCACTGTTTTTAGACAATACCCAATGCCATTTTAAACAGCCACTAAAAAGCCCAATAACTCATTGGGCTTCTAGGCTATCTCTAATACCTATCTGCATAAATATATTTGATAAACCTAAATGGCTAACCAGCGCTGCTCTAATAATAACTGCTGTGATAAATACAGTTGAGCAACAAACTCAGATCCCGCATTTACCACCCCGACACCAGCAGGCGTACCAGTCATTATAATATCGCCATCTTGCAAAGTCATAAACTCACTAATTTGCGCAAAAATAGCATCTGGTTTTGTGATCATCAACTCACAATCACCTTGTTGTTGTACCTGACCATTGATGTTCAAACTAAAACTAAATGCGGCTTTACTGTCATCTATTAGCACAAACTCACTAAATACAGCAGAGCCATCAAATGCTTTAGCTCTCTCCCATGGCAGCCCCTTACTCTTTAAATGTGTTTGCACATCGCGCTTTGTTAAATCAAGTCCAATTCCAACTGCCGCAAGGCGATTATTTTGTACTAAAAAACACAGTTCGGTCTCAAAATGCAATTCATCATCGTTATGGTGGCTTTTTAAATTAGTACTAATTGCGCTATTTGGTTTTATAAAAAGTAACAGTTCAGTGGGCGTTTCATTGCCAAGCTCTGCGATATGAGCTGCAAAGTTACGTCCTACACAAACAACTTTATTCGGACTAATTGACTCAGTAGTACACAATACTGTATTCATTAAAGATGTTCCTTTATGTCAAACATTAATCAGGTCTGTTAACAACGATAAATTAATCGGCTTTAACAGTACTTGTTCTATTTCCAACTGCTTAATTTTCACAGGATCTGGCTCCATACCACTGACAATTACCCGCTGTATTTTTGGATAATGTTGTTTTATATAGCTGGCCAGCTCCAAACCGCTGCCATCTGGTAAATGCATATCAAGCAGTACTTTATCAAACTGGCTGTCACTTTTTAAAACCGCAAGACAATGAACATAGCTTGATGCGATCAGCGTTTCGACTCCTAAGCTTTCCAGTAATAGTTGAGTTATTTGCGCAGCATCAGCATCATCTTCAACTAATAAAAAGCGTGCTCTACTTTCACTTACTTTATGCTTTATAGCTGTTTCTTCGGGTTGATTATTATTTATAAGCTTATCTTGCAAACACTGATACAATAAAGTTGAATCTACTGGCTTACCGATCACATCATTAAAGCCTAATGCGGATAACTCACTGTGTATTCCTTTCATTGTAGCGGCAGTCAGAGCAATAATAGCTCCCTTAAAACCCATTTTCCTGAGCTCTATTGTTGCCTCTTTTCCACCCATAACTGGCATATGAATATCTAAAAATATAATGTCGAAAGGGGTGCCATTTTGTTGCGCCTTACTAACCTTATCAAGCGCTTGTTTTCCATGTTCTGCATAGTCTACTTTAGCCCCTGCGGAGGAAATCATATGGCCAACTAAAACCCGTAAATCTCTTAAATCATCAACCACTAATACTCGACCAGTAACCTGACATGGCGCGGTTTTATGCTGCATATTTGGCGTTAAATCAAGTTTAAGAAGCTCACGTTCAACTCCCTCAATATTGCCAGGATAGAGAGAAATAGTGAATTTAGAGCCATTACCAATAGCGGACTCCAAAGATATGCTTCCTTGCATTCTACTTAATAACTCAGAGCATATCGCCAAGCCCAAGCCTGCACCACCAACAGATCTAGACTCTACATCCGCAATTTGTTCAAATGGTTTAAATATTAAGGCTTGTTTTTCAGGTGCTATACCAACTCCTGAATCTTTTATACTAAAAAATAGCATTTCCCGATTATTAACCACCTCGGTCCAGGCTCTAACAACAATTTCACCCTCATCAGTGAATTTAATAGCATTATTGACAATATTAATCAGAATTTGTCTAAACCGTGTCGCATCAACATTAATAATCAACGGCAGAGGTTGCAGTGACTCAAATCGAAGAGACAACCCTTTATCCAACGCCGATACGCGCATCAAGGTAAATACATCAGCCATTAAGCTATCTAAGTTTACATTACTGCAGCTGAGTTCAAGTTTATCTGCAGCTATTTTTGATAAATCAAGCACATCATTTAACAAACTAAGTAAGTGCTTACCGTTACGATAAATCACCCCCAATTCGTTATTTGCATGCTCACTGAAGTCACTTTGCATAAGTAACTCGGTGTACCCCAAAATAGACGATAATGGCGTACGTAATTCATGGCTTAAGTGCGCTAAAAAGCGATCTTTCGAGCGGTTTTCTGCCTCTGCTTTTAATCGTTCTAAACGTTCATCCTCAACATCACGTCGAGCTAACGCGTAACGAATTGAACGTGCAAACCGGCTACTACTCATCTCATTTTTTACAAGGTAGTCAACGGCTCCTGCATCAAGTGCAGCTGAATCTAGCGCATCATCTGATTGCCCCGTTAACATGATTATTGGGCCAGCAAACCCATTTTCTACCGCTTGTTTTAATACTGTTAACCCATCTGATGCACCTAACCGGTAGTCAAGGAGGCAAATATCATGTTCGTTTTTGCTTAGTACTTCAACAGCACTCAGAGGATCACTGATCCACTCTATGTCAAACGTATGCGAACTTAACTGCTCTAGATAATCACAAGTGAGTATATAATCATCTTCATCATCTTCAACAAGCAGCAATTTGGTTGCTTTAGTTAACATAATATCTCCCTATGCTAAAAAGCCCACTTAAACATATCTAAGTAGGCTCAAACCTAAACACCTCAAAACAACATTTACGACTCTTAATCAAAGCGGTTATTTTTTAAGGCGTTTGGATGTGTCTATTATTAATCGTTAAAAGTACTCGGCAGCTCAACAAACTCTACCCAATATTTTCCTAACGTTTTCATTAATTCAACCAACCCCTCAAATGTGACAGGCTTAGTAATGTATGAAGCAGCACCTAGATCATAACCTTTTACCATATCCTCTTCTTGCTTAGATGTGGTCAAAATAACAACTGGGATCCCTTTTAAATTAGGGTTAGCCTTAATTGCTTGTAAAGCTTCTCTACCATCCATACGAGGCATATTCAGGTCTAATAAAATTAAGCCCGGTCGTGGTGACGACTCTTTGCTTTCAAACTTTCCTCTGCGCTCAAGGTACTCTAAAAGCTCAACGCCATCTTCAACAAAGTATAGCTCGTTAAGTACGCGGCTTTCGGCTAATGCATCCTGTGCTAGTAAACGATCATCTTCATCGTCATCAGCCATTAATATCGTAATTGGTTTTACTTTAGTGAATGGCATTTACGCCTCTCCTTGCAGTGTGAAAAGCTCACTTTCCACAGGTAATTTTATGACGAAGGTTGCACCCTCGCCGCTTTCGCTTTTTGCAGTTATTGTGCCACCATGGCGCTCAACTATACGTCGACACACAGATAAACCAATACCAGTGCCTTTGTATTGCGATCGCCCGTGAAGACGCTGAAACGGCACAAAAATCTTATCTGTATATTCGGGATCAAAGCCAATGCCGTTATCTGAAACCCTAATAATTTGCCACGATAACTCAGTATTATGGTCATCGCTAAATTCACTATAATGCTCATGTTCAATAGTGATTACAGGCGCTTCATTTGGCCGCCTAAATTTAACTGCATTAGATATTAAATTTAAAAACAACTGCTGCATTTGACTTGGATCAGCCTTAATAATGGGCATTTCAGCTACGCTAACTTGTGCATCACTTTCTTTTATCGCAATTTCTAAATCACTTAATATCTCAGTCATCACAATGTTTAAGTCAGTGTCTGTAAAGTCCTTACCACGTGTTGTTACACGTGAAAACTCTAGCAAATCGTTGATTAGATTTGACATACGCTGCGCCGCATTTTTCATTCTGCCAATGTAATCAATGCCTTTTTCACCTAACTCGTCTTTATACATTGTTTCCAAGCGGTCGCTGAATGCCTGAATTTTTCGCAGGGGTTCTTGCAAATCATGACTTGCCACAAATGCAAAGTCTTCAAGCTCTCGATTACTGCGACTCAACTCATCTGAGTACAACGTAAGTTCTTGCGTGCGCTCGTTAACTTTGTTTGCGAGCGTTTCATTTTGATGTTCAAGTTTTAAGCGATACTTAGCTTCATTTCGCAAATTTAACCGCGTCAAAATAAACATGCCGATAATTAACAAAGCACTCGTAATCGCTGTAATCGCAAACGTTATTTTTGCTTCATTTTTAATTTGCCTTAACTTTGCAAATAAATGCGCTTTAAAAATAATTTCACGATCTTGAATTTTTGTTACAAGCGCTCTAATTTCTTTATAAAGTTCTCGGCCCCTATCAGTATTAAGTATACCTAATGCACGGCGCTCCTTATCATCTTGAGCCAAGTTAACAGTAAGCTTTAGCCCCTTAATTTTAGCGTCAACCAATAAAAATAATTCAGCTATATGCTGAGCTTGCTCATCGATTTCTGATCGCAATGACTTCAAATGCTCAGTTTGTGACTCTAACTGAGTGATCGCATCAAAATAAGGAAGCAAGTAATCTTCTTTCTCTGTCAGTAAGTAACCCCTCTGACCGGATTCAGCTTGCACAACGGATAAATGAAGCTGTTCTATTGCGGCTGTCAATGAGTTTGTGTTATCTAAACTGCCTTGTGTTTTAGTTAAACTTTGAATTGTGTTCAATGCTAAAAAAGCATTACCTACAATAATACAAAGCACAACAGCGATAAAACTTGCCCATACTATGTTTGTTTTTCCTTGCTGTTTCTTCACGCGTAGTTATTTCCTATATGCTTTATTGCGTATCACTAATTTTTTGCAAGCTATCACTGCATTGCTGACAATTACTGATGATTTTATCTAGTGCAGCAATTGCCTTATCTTTAGGCATGTCATTTTCTAGCACAAGCTTTATCAGTTCTGCATTCATTGATATACGATTAAGTGGTGCACGCGCATCATGAACTAATTTATTTAAAGGTTCTTTATCACTCATATTGCCCTCTATGATTACCTTGTTTACTTGTATTCACCTATGCCGCCGTAAGCATTTAGCCGGTTATAAAGTGTTTTAGTACTGATCCCTAGCATTTGAGCCGCCAAAGTCTTATTGCCTTGTACTTTATCTAAAGTCGCGTGGATCAGTTCTTTCTCAACTTCCTCAATAGTTTGACCGGCACTAACCTGATTAGCTTGGGTTTGCTTATTTGCACGTGAAAAAGGCGATTCTAAATTACCTGGTAACGTAATTACTTTCCCTTTTGGATCGCTCATTATAAAGGCACGATGGATTGCATGGCGTAATTCTCGTACATTACCCGGCCAATCATAGCTTTCAAGCTCTTTTAACTGGCTTGCTTGCCAGTTGAAATCAGTACCATTTTCATCATTTAACTGATCTAAAAAAGCTTTAGCAAGTAGCTCTATATCTTCCTTGCGCTCGCGCAATGCAGGAATATCGATAGGGAACACAGCCAACCTGAAGTAAATATCCTCACGAATAACATTGTTTTGCGCCAAATCAGTTAACGAACGGTTGGTAGCTGATATAACACGACAATCAACAGGTAGCTCACGGTTTCCACCTACTCGTGTAACCTTTCTACTTTCTAGAACACGCAGTAAATTTGGCTGCATATCAATAGGCATTTCAGTTACTTCATCTAAAAATAAGGTTCCTGTTGCTGCTTGCTCAAACACCCCCTCTTTACGGGCGATAGCCCCTGTAAATGCCCCTTTTTCATGGCCAAACAGTTCGCTGCCTATTAGTTCTTTTGATAAAGCACCACAGTTGGTTGCCACAAGCGGCCCCTCACATTGGCTGGCATTATGGATAGCCTGAGCGACCACCTCTTTACCTGCACCACTTTCTCCCATTAACATCACATTTGCGCTTGTATTCGCAACGCGTTCAATCATGGTATACAAACTCTTCATCACTTCAGATTCGCCGATTAGCGTACCAAAGTGCTTTTCAATGCTCGGCTTTGCTTTTTTCTTATTTGCTTTCTTTTTAGGGTTAAGTACTCGCTCAATATCTTCGCGCTGCAAAGGCTTAACCAAATGCCCTACGTTAGGCTCACACATCTCAGCTAATTTACCTTTAACTGAAGGATGACCAGAAATTAACGTGATCTTTGGAGTTTGCCCAATACTTTTTAAGTGCTCAACCAAATGCAAACCGCTGCCATCTGGCAGCATAAAATCTAAAAAAACATGGTCAAAGGTATTATTAACAAACCATTGTTCTGCTTCTGCCAAATTGGCTGCGGTATCAATGTTATGACCTAAAAATTCAACTATATGGCATACAACATCACTAAACTCGGCGTCATCATCGACTAAAAGTATGTTTAACATTTTAAATCCCTATGATTTTTTTCCTATTCTACGCACCCTAATAAATAAATAAAAGGTTCTGACTTTCTCTTATGACATAGAATACGCACTTAACTATATATGTACGCTTAACTGATACAATTGGTTTACTTAATAAGGTATTTTTTTAAATTTAAACAAGGAACTCTATGCGCTTATTAAAAACAGCAATCCACCCGAGTATAAGTAATGCAACTTCAACGCAGTTTACTCGCTTAACGGGTCGCGCAATTGTCCTACGTGATAATACTATTTTGCTTATGTTTACTAAACGCTATGAAGATTACAGCCTACCCGGCGGCGGCATTGACGAAGGTGAAACTATTGAGCAAGGGCTTATCCGCGAGCTACAAGAAGAAACCGGCGCCCAAAATATTAAAGTACTTGGTGAGTTTGGTTTATACGAAGAATTTAGGCCTTGGTACAAAGATGACTTTGACGTTATAAACATTAAATCTTACTGTTATTTTTGCAGTATTGATGCGCAGTTAGGACAATCGCAGCTTGAGCATTACGAGCAGCAAAATGGCATGGTTGCTAAGTGGGTTGATATTCATGAGGCCATAGCCCACAACGAGCGCACACTGGCCAACAGCGATAAACAAGGGCTATCAATTATCCGCGAAACTTACTTACTAAAAGAAATTGTAAAACAACTTTAATGCTCTGAATAAAAATTAAACCTGCTAACTTGCAGGTTTAATATCCTTAGGCAGCACATAAAAACGAAACAACCCAATCAGGTTACTCATTAAAAATAAACACTCCATTAATACCGCAACAGGTGAACCCACCAATATGTTGTGACTTATCCAAAAAGCAGTACCGAGCACCATAAATAGTCGCAACAATACATCCCGCTGTCGAAATGAAGCAAATGTTTGTATCAAGGTTGCGATTAACGCCAAACCGCTCAGCCAATCTTGCCAACTTAGAGCCACGGCAACACAGCTTAATAACATAAACCCTAACATCGCCCATTGGCTACGGTTAAAAATACAGTAAAAGTATCGTGTAGCGGCAATCAGCATCAATAAAGCGGCACTCATTTTATTCAATAAGAAAAAATGAGTGGCAGTTAAAAGCACCGAACTAAACAAGCACAGTAATATAAATTTTCGGGACTTAAATTGAAACGATGCTAAATCTAAAAGTGTGGCAACTGCAACCAAACATTGTGAAAGTATGAACATAGCGACTCCTGTAAAAACAGCAGTCTAACTAGCTTTATGTCGTTTCCCCTTAACTTAAGTTAAGGCGCTTACGAATTCTTGATAATGATATAGCCGATATCCCAATATACAGTGCGACTTCAGTTAAATTCAGTTGAGCAAGCCAATGAGGTTTTTCGTTCACTAAATAACAATACCGCTGCTCAGGTGTATTGAGCAGTAAAAATGCTTCTTTTGCTTCTTTAAAAATAAGCTGTTGAGTAATTAATTGCTGCTTTAAACATTGCCATGCAGGCTGAGTAAAAAGGCTAAGTGGCACAACAATTACTTTTGCAGATTTAATAACTTTCAATTGATAAAAAGCATCAGTATCCGTTAGCCAATTAGTAAATAGCAATGCAAACTCGTCTTTAAAATAAAACTCTTTACACTTCTGGCCGCCATCAGCAGTTGCATGTAATGCCCCAAGCACACCATCAAGTAACAAATACCCATAATATTGTTTTTGCCCTTGCTGCACTAACACGTCATCACGCTCAAATTGCTTTGTCGGATAACGCCCCGCTAATTTATCAGCCAAAGCATGCGCTAATTCACGGTTACTATCGCCCAGTGGTAATATGTGTGATTGTGGCATCTATACAGACCACTTACTCATTAATACCAACGACACTTCAGCTGCGCTCACATTCACTCGAGGAATATACTTTTGCCCACACCAAAGCGGTGAAAAACCACTTTCCTTACGCTCCTCGGCTTTAGATCTAAGCGCCGTGATTGCAATACTTGCATAAGGAAATGGCGGAACATGCTCAGGTATTGAGCCGAGTTCATTCATTACACGATTACAAATGCCTCTGGCTACACGCCCTGAAAACAACGTTGTTAATGATGTAGATCCATCGCCTTGCTTTAATATTGCATCACGATGAAGTGCAGATGTTGTTGCCTCATTACACAGTAAATAAGCACTACCAACCTGTACACCACTGGCGCCTAGTAGCTTCATATTCAGTACGTCATCCGCATCAGCAATACCGCCAGCAGCAATAATAGGAACACTCACGTTAGCCACACATTCTTTAACAAGCTCTGTGGTTGTTTTATGTAAATTCAAATCCATTGATAAAAAATGCCCACGATGCCCTCCGGCTTCTAAACCTTGCGCAATAATTGCATCCACACCATTGTTATTAAGCCAAATAGCCTCGTCGAGAGTCGTCGCGGTTGAGATTATTTTGCCCCCCCAACTCTTGATTTGTTGCACTATATTATTTGCAGGTAAACCAAAATGAAAACTCACTACTGGCGGCTTAAATGGGGCTATAACATCGACTATTTTTTGAGTTATGGGCTGTCGGGATGCCTCACTACTTAGTGCTCTTTCATCAACACCATACTCTGCAAAATAGGGAGCTAAAAGACAATGCCACTGCTGTGTTTGGATTGGCGTATAATCTGATTGCGCATGACAGAAAAAGTTAAGGTTATAAGGTTTATTAGTAATTTGTGTAAGTTGAGTTAATTGAGCTATAAGTTGCTGCTCACTTAACATCGCACATGGTAATGAGCCAAGCCCACCGGCTTCACACACGCTTGCTGCAAGCTTTGCATCTTGCACGCCGGCCATAGGCGCTTGAATAAGCGCAAGGGGAATATTAAAAAGTGACCTTATCATTAGACTCTCCTTGTAACATTTTCTGTTACGTGCATTTTTTACAGAATACAGCTACTTAATAATTTATATAAATAAAACCAAACAAAACACAAACCCCATTATTAACAAGTGGTTAAAAAGCTTATTTAGCTAAAAAATAAAGTGGCGTTAGCTTTGCAATATCTTCTGCACATGATTTGTAAGGAGATAAGTATGACTAACACAGTAACCACTATCAATCCGGCAACTGAAGAAACCATTGCTCAGTATACATTACTAACATTGGAGCAAGCACAGCAAGCAGTGGATAAAACCCACGATACCTTTTTAAAATGGCGCCAAACATCATTTTCTGAACGCACTGATTTACTCAATAATCTTGCCAGTATATTTGAAAAAAATAAACAACAACTGGCCGAGTTAATGACTTTAGAAATGGGTAAACTCTATTCACAAGGCTTACAAGAAGTCGAGCTATGCGCTGCAATTTGTCGTTATACCGCTGAAAATGGCGCGTCGCAGTTAGCGGATGAAACACGTCAAATGCAAAATGGTAAAGCAATTATTACTTACCAACCGACCGGGGTTTTATTGGGCATTCAACCGTGGAACTTCCCACTATATCAAGTGATCCGCTACGCTGTAACTAACATAATGGCAGGTAATACTACCGTACTTAAACATGCCGGTAATGTATTTGGCATGGCTGAAGAAATCGAATCTCTCTTTATTGAAGCGGGCTTTGAAAAATACTGCTTCACTAATTTATTAATTGACGGTAAAACTGCCAGCGAGTTGATTAGCCACCCAGCTATTCGTGGCGTGACCTTTACTGGCAGTGACGGTACAGGTAAAAAAGTAGCTGAACGTGCAGGTAAATACGTTAAAAAAACGGTATTAGAACTGGGAAGTAACGATGCCTACTTAGTCCTTGATGATGCAGACTTAGCGCTTGCTGTAAAAACCTGCTTACAAGGGCGAATGGTAAATAATGGTCAAACATGTGTGGCGGCTAAGCGCTTCGTCGTTGTTGATGCACTTTATGATGACTTTAAAAATGCCCTCAGCGAGCAACTTAAAAGCATGAAAATGGGCGACCCGATGGATAAGGAGACTAATCTTGGGCCAATGGCGCGCGAGGATTTACGCGATCAAATTCATCAGCAAGTGCAAGAATCAGTTGCAAAAGGGGCTACTGTCGTCGCAGGTGGCAACATTCCAGAGCAAACGGGTTTTTACTATCCGCCCACGCTACTTGAAAACTTATCGCCAGGTATGCCCGCATACGATGATGAACTTTTTGGCCCTGTAGCATCGTTAATTAAAGCTAAAGATAACCAAGACGCTATGCGTATCGCTAACGACTCACGTTATGGTTTAGGTGGTGGTATCTTCTCAAAAGATGAAAACAAAGCTATTGAGCTTGCCAAAAATCATTTTGAAACCGGTATGATCAATATAAACGGCTATGGTTTAGCGCAACCAAATTTACCATTTGGCGGAGTAAAAGACAGTGGTCACGGCCGTGAACACGGCGGTTTTGGCATACGAGAATTTGTAAATATTAAAATAATTATGATTAGCTAATTGATTACATCATTGCAAAGGGCCTTTATTGGCCCTTTTTTTATGCGTCCATCACCTTAATGTATATACTCAAGCCACCTCACAATGCAAAATGCAGCGTTCCACAGGTGTTTAATATCAAGGCATTACTTTGCTACAATGACACACCCTTTAAAATGTAGGCACTTGGCCTTTATCTAAATGCTCCATCATTAATGCATCAACATCCTCTTCTAACTCGGTATTCTCATCAAGATTTGAATGCTGCTCAATATCTTCATAAACCAACTCAGTGAGTAACGCAAAGTGATCAGAGCCATACTTGGCCAAACGCTTAATGCGCTTGACGGTAAACCCTGTACTATGAAAAAGATGGTCCAGCGGCCAGCGCATAAAAAAGTAACTCGCATGAAATGTATTAAAAAAGCCACGCCCTTTACGTGGATCTAATAGGCCACTTACTTGCATAAATAAACGAGTACTGCGAGACCAAGCCACATCGTTTAAATCTCCAGCGACAATCACAGGGCGCGTAGCATCTTTAAGCGCTTTGGCCACCATTATCAACTCACTATCTCGCGGGCGAGAGGAATCTTCTTCTGTTGGGCTCGGCGGTGCTGGATGAATGAAGTGACCTTGTATCTCTAAACCATCATCATTAACAAACAAAATGTGAATTGAAGGCACATCACTTTCAACAAGCTCACAAATTTGCGCCTGTTTAATTTTGTATTTACTAAATAGATGCATGCCATAGCGATTATCTTTTGGACAATCAATTGTATAAGGGTAGTCTTTTTTGAGCACACTGAGCTTTTGCTGCCACCAATCATCTGACTCAAGCGTGATCAGTAAATCGGGCTGATGCTTATCAACTAACTTTAGCAATGCATCACTATTATGGTTCGACATTAATACATTGGCTGACATAATACGAATACTATGCTGCGCGTTACTTTGGGCACTTTTAACCTCATGCGCAGCGCACCATGTGTAAGGAAATATCCACCAACCTTGAACACTAACAATAATACTGTTGGCCACCGCTACTGCTGCCCACCACAAATAATCTCCACCAAAAATAAGGAGCATCGACATAACTATAACAAGGTTAAACAACGCCAAATAAAAAACCTGCAGGCGAACAAAATCACAACTTCTCACTAAGTAATGCTGGCTATAAGACATAGGTAATACAGTAAAAATAAATAAAATAGTGGTTATTATTATCTCTGCTATTAACACGTTAGTTCCTTAATTAGGTTAAATATATACCCAAGCCACCTCAAGATGTGAGCGTCGTTGGAATTAAAAGCGATTTAGGCAAGGCATTGATTGCAAGTAATAGTGGTTCTATTGTTAAAATCAATCCCTTATAAAAATAACGCAGTATAAATCGCTTTAAACCAACCCATTGGGCGTTTCACAGTCACTTACTCTCATCGTTGTTCCTTCTTAAAAGGGATTGCCATTGTTGCAAAGCAACGCCTTGATATTAAGCCCCTGTGAAACGCTGAATTCTGCATTTTGAGGTGGCTTGGGTATAAAGCCATTTTAACTAATAATATACAGTACAGGCTGTTCATTAAATTTATTAGCCTAGCAAGATCATCTGAATTAAAGATGAAGAAATATAAGAGTTTCTCTATCTATTAACATTATTTTTATCGTTTTATTTGCTGTTTTTCATCATCGGTTAACGGCTGATACCAGCGTGGATAGGACCAGCCATATCCCCACCTAAATGATGTTGGTAAATAAGGACTCCCTCCCACTCGAACACCCGCTAACATAAGCTGTGCTATTGCAGGTTCGCCAACTTGAGCCACACAGTGTTGTAACTGCTGATCAGCTGTTAAACGCTGCTCATACGTGCCCCCCTGCCAATAAGCATAATCATGCTCTGTACAACAATTTAGCCATAGCTCTTTTTGCTCAAACGTACCATCAGGAAAAGCGCTGCACCCATCTGACGTAAAAGGCTTAATCTCTTCACTATGCGCGCTGTATGAGATTATAAAAAATAATAAAGTAAAAATATAACGCATAAATATTCCGTATCTTGAAAATATAAACCACCTGTTTACAAACCTAACTATCCGACGTGGGCTCGGCTCTTTTAATCGATGCCGGTACTATCATTTTATGCATTGGTTTTACAAACAACATATAAAGCTTACCTAAAAAATTATGCACATGAACCACTGTCGAAATTGAAATGAAATTACCTTGTATCTCATCCCTAAAAATAGAAACTTGCACGTCTAAATGTTTATCTGAATCACCTAAAACAACTTCTTCATCACTTAAATAAAGTAAGGTAAATATACCAACCCTATCACCAACTTTATAATCACTCTTTGGTTTACTTGAATCGAAACCACCTAAAGCACCCAGGTTTTTCAGACCAAAAAGGCCAACAACTCTATTGCGAGTTGTCATTAAAAAATTAACCCAAGCAGGTGTGGTAGCTGCATGATCTAACCACACTTGCAGTGAGCTTCTATTTTTAATATGTGAGTGAAATGAATACACATCAAAAAAATAAGCGTCATGCAATACTTTTGATATTTGACTATTATCTGGCACCTGCGTTTTCACAATATCTACGGACACGACTTAACACTCCTTTACTATTAAACCTTAATCGCCAAGTAATCAAAACAATTGAATATACCTCACGAATCCCTGCATCTCTAGCTGCCACTTTCAATAATCATACCCTATAGTCTCAATATAAACAGTTGATTATCTAAACTATTAATATGCTAAAACCACCTCTAAAAAATAAAAGCGTGACAACCTTATCCTTTATTGTTTAAGATAATCGCACTTTCCTAATGGAGTTTGCGCATTAATGAATAACTAACACCTGTTGAAATTCGTTTTATTTATTTGAATTTACAGGGTTAGTGGGCGCAAAATTCGTCATATTTCGACCTATCACAGTATAAAAATACTATTTTTGCGCGCCATGCCCTGCACTATCCAGAGGCATTATGCATACATTACACGTTCACAATTTGGGTTTTCAATACCCTGATGGTCACAACCAATTCAAGCAGCTTAATTTTTCAGTCACTGAAAAGCTCACTGCAATCATCGGCGCTAATGGCAGCGGTAAATCATTATTGGCAAACATACTAGCTAATAAGATCCAACCAACAGCTGGGAGTGTTGAATTTAGCGCCAATGTGTTACTCATTTCACAGCAACAGGTAAATGAGCAGCCCAAAAGCGCAGCTTCGCAAACAATTGCACAATTACTCGCTATAGATACAAAACTGGCTGCACTTACGCGTATTGCACAAGGCAGCAGCTGTGAAGCTGACTTTAACGCTGTAAATGATGATTGGTTGTGCGAGCAACGCTACCAACAAGAACTTTTAACCCTCGGTATTGATGCACCACTAAAACACAAGCTGACTGAATTAAGCGGCGGCCAACAAAGGCGCTTACTGCTATATTGCGCATTACAAGCTGCGCCAGATTTACTTATTTTAGATGAACCAAGTAATCACCTCGATATCCCAGCAAAGCGCTGGCTAATAGCACAATTACACGCATTTAAAGGGCTGGTAATTATAGTAAGCCATGATCGGCAACTGCTTAATGAATGTGATGCAATTATTGAGCTAAATTCACAAGGTGCTCATTATATGACGGGTAATTACCAACATTTTAGCGAGCAAAAAGCGCTGCAACAAACCGCGTTAATAAAACAGATTAATCACCTTGAAAAAGATCAAAAAAAGCACCAACAGCAAACGCAGCTAAATCACGAAAAAGCCCAACAGCGCGCAGCACAAGGTAATAAAATCCGTAACAATGCTAGTCAGCCAAAAATGATGTTGGATTTTAAAAAAAATAATGCACAAGCCAGTAAAGGTAATAGCGAACGTTTAGCAACAGCAAAACACCAAGCCATAATAGATAAACGCCAAGCGTTGAAAGAGCAACTGCCCACAAGTAGCACCATGAAGCTGCAATTTAACCTACAAACAACACATAAACGGCTGCTATTTGTTGAACAGTTAGTGCTTCCTTTTAAATCTGCATCGCCGATAACATTTAGCGTATTTAACAATGATAAGCTGCATATTAAAGGCCCAAATGGCTGTGGAAAATCAACCTTATTACATCTTATAAGTAACTCAGTTAACCCCCCGTCACGTTCGTTTTCAGGCGCAGTACAATTAAATAGCAAGATACTTTATATTGATCAACACTGCGCATTTTTAACATCATCACAAAATTTAGTTAATGCATTAGAGGTATATTGTAGTAACCTCGACATGCAGCACATGCGTCATTTACTGGCAAATATTGGTTTTAAGGGCGATGATATTTACCGCCCCATAAGTCAATTAAGCGGCGGTGAAAAAATGCAACTAGCAATGTTAATAGCAGCCCACAACGCACAAGCGTATTTACTGTTACTTGATGAGCCCGACAACCATTTAGACCTTGATAATAAGCAGTTACTCGCCAACTGCTTATCCGAGTTTAAAGGCAGCTTTATGCTGGTAAGCCACGATGAGGAGTTTATTTTGCAATGTAATGTCACGGCTGAAATCGACTTAAGCCTAGACTAACAGAACTTTTTAGGTATTTTACGTTCAAACTCATCGGATCGCTTATCACACCAATGTGAGGTTAAATTACCTCGTATTAGTTCATTATAATAATGAATAATAAGGAATAATATGAAAGTTCAGCAATTGATGTTGGTGATTATCATCACCTCTTTAGCAGGCTGTAGCACTTTTTTCAGCCAAAATACGAATCAAAAAACTCGCTCTAGCAGTTTAGTCGATTTTTTATACCCAGATGAGCAAAGCCGTCAGGCACATCTACCCAGTATGCCAACGCTGAATCTTCCTGCAACAGTAGGTATTGCGTTTATTCCAAACAAATATGATTCCGGTATACGCAGCAATGATGAAATAGCCTTACTTGAAAAAGTTAAAAACCAATTTATGCAGTATGACTATATTGACCGGATTGAAATTATTCCAAGTAGCTATTTAAAGGGAGGTCAAGGATTCACAACCCTTGAGCAAGTATCTCGCTTGTATGATGTCGACATTATGGCGCTTGTGTCGTACGACCAGGTGGCTCAAACGCTGGAAAATAATGCCGCTTTTTTATATCTCACCATCGTCGGTTTATACGTCATTCCGGGTAATGAAAATACGGTACAAACCTTTGTTGATACAGCCGTGTTTGATGTAAAAAGTAAAAAAATGTTATTTCGCGCCCCTGGTATTAATAAAGTTGACAAGCGAAGCACTGCCGTTGGTATTGATGATACTTTAAATACGCAATCTCAGCACAGTTTTAACTTAGCGGTTGATGATATGGCAGCTAATTTAGACGCAGAGCTTGGCCGTTTTAAAACACGCGTTAAAGAAGAAAAAATTGCCAAAGTAACCCACAAAAATGGCAGTAGTGGCGGAAGCATTTTTTGGCTACTCGCTTTGCTCAGTGGCGTATTTCTAATCAAGCAACGTAAATGGTTTATTTCAAATATTAAAGACTAAAGCTTTGTAACAACTAAAAAGTTATATACCCTTTAGCTTTAGAATTAATTAGGTAAAGGGTTTTCATGTTATATCGCTTACTGAGCATGGTAATAATTACACCACTGGCTTTTAATTCATTTGCCACACAAAGCCCAATTGAACGCATAACAACCACCGCATCGCGCACAGAAACATTAGCTGATCCGCTGCCTGTCGTAGTAAGCACTATCAGTGAGCAACAACTGGCCCTCATTGCCCCGACCCATATTGAGCAAGTATTAAAGCAAATAGCAGGTGCGAATATTCAGCACGGCAATGGCCAAGAATATTTACCCGCGTTACGCTCTGCGGTTTTAACTGGTGCTGGTGCCTGCGCCAGCTTACTTAGTGCTGAGGATGGCATTCCTTTACGCGCTGCTGGGTTTTGTAATATCAACGAGCTATTTGAAGCACACACCGAAATGGCAGAGCGTATTGAGGTTTTAAAAGGCCCAGGCTCTGCGCTATATGGCTCAAACGCTGTGCATGGTGTCATTAATGTCATCACCCCTGATACAACTTACGGCGATAGTTTACTGGGTATTGATACCGGTTCGTACGGCTATAAACGCCTAAAATTACGCAGCGGTAAAGACTTTGGCACACAAGGAATAGGCTTTAATGCCAGCATCACTCGCGATAGTGGTTATAGAGATGATGAAAGTGTATATCAAGAAAAAATCAACCTTCGTTATCGCTTTGAGAGTAACGATCTGCTACTCACCTCTGGGCTTACTTACACTCATTTAGACCAGCAAACTGCTGGGTTTATTACTGGCTTTGAAAGCTACAAAGATCAAAACCTTGCACAAGCTAACCTCAACCCAGACGCATTTCGTAAAGCGCGTTCATTTCGTGCTTGGTCAAAAGCACAGTGGCAATCAAGTAATAATATCGTCACTATTACGCCCTATTTTCGTAATCAAAGTATGGACTTTTTAAAACATTTTTTACCCGGCACACCGCTTGAAAAAAATGCACAAACAGGCTTTGGTATTCAGTCTTTATGGCAGCATAACTACAATAACGACATTCGTATTCACCTTGGTTTTGATACTGAATACACCGCGGCTGATTTTTTACAAAACCAGAACGAGCCAACACAAGGATCTGCGTTCTTAGTCGCAACAGTCCCCCAAGGCAAGCATTATGATTACGATGTAAATAGCACGCTTTACGCGCCTTTTATTAGTGTTAATTGGCACGTTAAGGCGCTTACCATAAGCGCAGGCGCTCGCTTTGAACATATACGTTATGATTACGACAATAACATGCTAGCTGGCCGCACTCGTGATGATGGCACAGTATGCGAAAAAGGTGGCTGTCGTTACTCCCGTCCTGCGAGCAGCAAAAATAGCTTTAGCAATTTATCGCCTAAACTGGGGCTAAGTTATCAATTAAATAACAATCACTATATCTACGCGAACGTGTCACAAGGTTACCGCGCACCGCAAGCCGCAGAGTTATATCAATTACAACGAGATCAAGAAGTAGCTGAACTAAAATCAGAAACCGCTGATAACTTAGAGCTTGGGCTAAAAGGCCACTATCAACAGTTGCATTATGTGCTTTCAGCATATGCGATGAACAAACAACACAGTATATTTCGTGACAGTGATTTTTTTACTGTGAATGACGGCAAGTCACACCATAGGGGAGTCGAGGTCGAACTTAATTACGCACTCAGTAAATCGATACAATTGGCTCTTGCTGCCACACATGCTAAACACAGTTACAGCTATAACCAAATTTTAAACGACATTAATATTAACGGGAATGATATAGACACCGCACCGCGTACCCTCGCTAACATGCAAATAAACTACCAGCCAACGGATACAACACAACTCGCTTTAGAATGGCATCATGTCAGCCGTTATTTTACTGATCCTGAAAATCGTCATGAATATACGGGTCATCATCTATTCAATTTGCGAAGTGCTTGGCAGCTAACACCACAACTAACTCTCGCAGCACGCATTACTAACCTTACCAACAAAGCTTACGCAGAACGAGCTGACTACACGAGCTTTAGTGGTGAGCGTTATTTTCCAGGAAAACCTCGCAGCTTTATGCTCTCAGCTAGTTATACGTGGTAATAACGCCATTGATGCTGCTTTTAATTCCAACGACGCTCGCATATTGTTTGGGTATTAAAAAGCGCTATTTTGAAAATTCAAAATAGCGCTTTTTAATTATTATATTCGCTCAAATGATATTGACTAACGTACCGCTAACATGATTAATCCTGGTACTATAAAGAAAGATCCTAATACATAACCCAGCGCCGCAGACTTATTATTTGCACCCACTTTAGCTAATTTTTCAGCAAGCGTAATTGGAATTTCTCTTAATACGGGTGTGCCGTAAATTAATGCCACTGCAAATACGTTAAACATGACATGCACCAAAGCAATTGTTAGCGCCACTTCAGCCATTGGACCTGTAATTGAGGTTGCAGCAAGTAATGCTGTTATTGTTGTACCAATGTTAGCACCTAGCGTAAATGGATAAATTTGACGTGTCGTGAATACACCGCTGCCGGCCAGTGGAATCATTAAACTGGTTGTTGTTGACGATGATTGCACCATGACTGTCACTGCCGCACCAGAGGTAATACCCGCGATAGGACCGCGACCAATAGCGCCATGTAATATGTTTTTAGCTTTACCAACAAGTGCTTTTTTCAGTAACTTACCCAATGCTGTTACTGCAAATAAAATCAAACCGATACCAGCAAGTACCATGGCTACACCAAGCATTTTAGTGTCTAAAAAACTAAACGCATCTTTAATCAAGCCCACTGCAGGCTTTACAAGTGGCTTGATAAAGTTATAGCTCTTTAATGACAAATCAGCATCGCCAACAAATAAGTGCGATAGACTCGCCGACATCTTTTGTAATAAACCAAACATGATTTCTAACGGTAAAAATATAGCAACCGCGAGTAAGTTAAAAAAATCATGTACTGTAGACGCTGCAAATGCACGCTGAAACTCTTCTTTAGAGCGAATATGACCAATCGATACGAGAGTGTTGGTAATCGTGGTACCAATATTTGCACCCATTACCATTGGAATTGCAATACTAAGCGGTAAACCACCTGCGACCAAACCCACAATAACCGACGTAACCGTTGAAGATGATTGCACTAATGCGGTTGCAAGTGCGCCAAGTAACAGCGCCACAAATGGGTTAGTTGCAAAAGCAAAAATTTCTTGTGCGCCCTGTGTACCGCCCGACGCTAGTTTAAAACCACCACTTACACTACCCACTGCAACAAGTACTAAATAAACTAAAAAGGCAATGGCAGCCCAATTAAGCGTTTTCATTA
The DNA here is from genome assembly GCF_012952265.1 of Pseudoalteromonas sp. NEC-BIFX-2020_015. Taxonomy (NCBI): domain Bacteria; kingdom Pseudomonadati; phylum Pseudomonadota; class Gammaproteobacteria; order Alteromonadales; family Pseudoalteromonadaceae; genus Pseudoalteromonas; species Pseudoalteromonas sp. NEC-BIFX-2020_015. The sequence goes on along the minus strand of NZ_JABCJL010000004.1, from coordinate 140,588 downwards.
ATAGCGTGTTCTGGTTTGATTCACTCATGTTTAAATCTCGGTTTTTGTCTTACCAATTATGGCATTTTGATGACGTTTTTGTTTCACGACGCATTAGAACACTCAAATATTACAGAAATATTTCAGTCAGATTAACACGCAGATTAATCACGTTTAATAAACAATGAAAATACTGGATGAAAATTTTACATCATCAAAAAAGCAATCAAATTCAATGAATTAAAAAACACTAAAGATAAATAGATCATACAGAGTGTTTTACATTCGTTTACAGTCAAAATAGACGCTATAACTATTATCTCAACCTCATTACAGCAATATGATTTAGCGAATCAAAATAAATATTAAATGGCGTGAATCTACAATTTTTGTTCATTACAAAACATTATGCTTATATCCAAATCCAATACACGAAAAGCAGCACTATGAATCCACAATTAAAATCGCTCAGTTTGTTTGCACTGTTCAGTATTAGCTTTGTTACAACAGCAAGTAATAGCGTGACCATAAATACATTAGTTAAACCTAATAGCCACCAGCTTAAAATTATAAAAAACGACCATTTACTTTATCATGCTAATACACAGTGGAGTGCATCCGATGTTGTACTTAACGTTAGCGTTGGACATCAAACTCAGCGCGGTAAAATAGTTATAAATCGCAATTCGGTCAGTGCTTTTAATGAGTTAGGTGAGCCGCTTTGGCAAGATGATAGGTTAGATAATAAAGTGTGTTTACCTGAGCTTTTTGCTGAGTTTATTCGCGCTAATTTAACCGAACTTAAAAAAGAGCAATCCATTACCTGTGTAGGTCCTGTTTTAAAAGCCAAAAAACTAGCGCCTTTCAAAGTAACTTTGTTATCACAAACCCCAGAACAACTAATTGTTAATATTGGTCCAGGGTCTTTTGGTATGTGGTTTTTTATGGATAATATTGAATTGATTTTAAATAACGATGCTACTTATGTATTAGCTTATAAAGGCATTACACCAGCCCCCTCATCCCTATCGGGTAAAATGAGCTACTTAAATATGACAGCCTCTTCTAAAGTAAGTTACCCGATAGCAAAAATTGAAAACACTATTTTATGGTAAAGGCTTAATGTTATTTTTGCATAGAAAGTTGGGCATACTGCTTTGGTGTCATGCCCGTCCATAACTTAAATATTCTCGAAAAATGCGCCTGATCAGCAAAACCACAAATAAAGCCAATTTCAGCTGCGCACGATGACTGTTCTAGTAAATAGTGGCTAGCGCTATTTACCCTAACTTCTTGCAATAACTTAGCAAAGCTATGACCTTGAGCACTTAAATGTCGCTGTAACGAGCGCTGTGAGAGTGCTAAATAACGCGCCACTTTATCTAACTCAATATCTAACAGACCCAGTGCGATGATTGCCTGTTTAGTGTTATCAACAATAGCCTGAGATGATGCCTGCTTTCCCTGTGCAACATGGCTCGTAACACTCGTATTTATTGATGTACTCCAGTGAATATACCAAGGCTCATCTGAATTTAATTCAGCTTGGTCACATGCTAATGCAGGATAGCTAAACATTCCTGTATTTACTGACTCGCTGCGACTTAAGTAAACAGTGTGCGCCGAGGTTTCATGCAACAATGCACATAACACACCTAAAACAACTAAGTCTTCCTCAAGGCTTGGTTGCTCTATTGCTGTGGATTTGTGCTTTACCTGTACACAGTTTTCAAAAAATTCGAATTCAACAAAATGCTGGCTATGAACATAACGCTCCAGCCGCTGCCACTTTTTTAAAAGCAGCAGCGGGTCCTTATCATGCAGTAGCGCTTGCCCTATGGGCGAATCTACAAATTTAGTCACCCCTGCGCCTATCTTTAATAACGCAGCAAGCCCATATTGCTCACTCACTGCATTTATAAACGCCCGCTTAGTCGCTAAGGGGATATGTGCATTGGATTGTAGTGGTGGGTGCTCATTCACTTTTTCCAATAATATATCCAACCCAGCACATAAAATATTAAGCATGGCTTTGCTAGCAAACGCGTTTGAATTACTTTTTTCATTAATGAGCATCGCCACCATACTTAATCGTTCCCTATTTTATATAAACTTAATCGCTCTGTAATTTGGGGCTAATCAGCTTTTCTATTTTCTTTCCTATTATAGGAAGTTTCATTAACCAATTTGGTGCTATTTTTATGACGCTTACAACACTGAAAAACCAAACCAACTTACCAATAAAAACAGTGCTTATAATGGTAGGTACACCTAAACCACTTAAAAAACTCAGTACCACCATCAATCGTGGCGGAGTGGGCAATAACGACATAGCTGCCAATGCAATAAAGCCATACTCTTTTATATAACCTTGCAATTCCACCCACCGTGAATACATTTTGCTATCTTGCGTTGGAACAATTAATTGTAAGTAACTATCTAAAACCGTTACTAAAAACAGTAAAATGCACGCCCCAACTGCAGCAGCACTGGCAAACGCCAGTGCTGTCAACGCCGCCTTTTTAGGTTGTAGCCATGCCAGTAATATAACGGATGTTTGCGTCGGTAATGCAGGTATAAAAAAATCACCTACGGAGACAAATGCCAATGTAGGGATCGCATTAGGCTTAGCACCATTTTTACCTATCCATGCTATAACTCGTCTTGAAACGGACTGCTGCTTTTTCATGTTCGTCCCTTTTATAGCTTAATCATAACGTTTTCGATCAAATTAGGAAATAAAGCCCGTACTTTCATTAATATACGCACCTTACCAACATGAATCTCTTTTTGGCCCTTTGCTGCACCTTTTATGACTTCGCGCGCTGCTTGTGCAGGACTTATTTTTCCTCGGCCATAGCCATTTGTCATGTCAGTTTCAACCATAGGCAATATTGCTTCACACACGGTTATACCGCTTTTATGGCGTGTAACCTGACCATTAAATGATTTACAAAACGCTCGAATACCGGCTTTGTTCGCACAATATATTGGCGAACTTTGCTTAGGCGATACAGCCAAGCCAGTTGTAATAAATACCCACGTACCCGCCACTTTCTGCACGTTTGAAAATAATAAACGAGTTAATAAAATGGGCGCGGTAAAATTAATCATGGTTTCGTTTTCAATACTAATAAGTTCGTTATTAGCCGTAAATAAATCTCTTTTTTGCTGCACTGCGGCATTATGGATCACAACATCAAACGACCTATTAATAATAGAAGACGCTAAGTTTTCTATGCTTTTAACACTCATTAGATTACATACTAGCCACTGCACATCAGGAAGTTCTAGGTTACTTTTAGCCACACTGTTTTCATTACTACCCGTTGCATAAACGCTGTAACCCGCCGCTAAATACTGCTTAACTAAAGCTCGACCAATGCCTCTCGTTCCGCCGGTGATCAATACGGTTTTATTCATTACCGTACTCCTTAAAAATAGAAAGGTCGACGGGATTATCAAAAATTGATCGGCCTAAATACTCCACATATTTACCGCGCAAATTACGATCCCTAGGCTCAAGCAAGCCCTCTATTTTAACAAGTGCAGGGACATCGCCTTGAAAATAATAGTTGGTTGAGCCAAATAACATACGCCAAAACCAGTTATTGGGAGTCACACTCACTACACGGTAAGCTCCTTGTTTTTGCATACGAAGGCTAACCCCCGTATGTGCTTGGACTTTTAGTACAGCATAATCAAATGACACAACTTCCCCCGCTAAAAGCGACGTCCAATGATGTGTAATTTCAAATAATATACTCAGTAAAGTGCATGGTCGGCGTGTAAAAGTTAGTTGCTTGATGTTTTGTTGATAGTTCGTTTTTTTGCTGTTTAGCACACTGGTGCTGCTATCGTGATTAATGTCCAAACTAGCAGATTCATCAAGGTGTGGTTGATGCATTGTAGCCTGTAGCAATCCTGCTTCAGGGCTCCAAAGTGCTGTTTCCATGGCAATATAAGGTGACTTTTCACATGGTAACGTATTCCCCTGCCACACTCGTTTAGCTTCAAATAAGCCATCTTTGCGCAACTGCATTGAGATCTCATATTCAAATGTAACTCGTGTACTTTGGTGTTTAAGATTAAACACCTTTGCCGTGGTAGAAAGAGCTTGGGGCTGATTTGCTAAATTCAAAATAACGTCTCACTTTATCAATAGGTAAATACATAAAATATATGCAGTCACATTACCTATTGAGCTAACGTTATTATTGAATATTTACGCCACATTTATCACAATTGTGAAGCTATACCCAAGCCACCTCAAGATGCGAGCGTCGTTGGAATTAAAAGCGATTTAGGCAAGGCATTGATTGCAAGTAATAGTGGTTCTATTGTTAAAATCAATAACGCAGTATAAATCGCTTTTAAACCAACCCGTTGGGCGTTTCACAAGGACTTACTCTCATCGTTGTTCCTTCTTAAAAGGGATTGCCATTGTTGCAAAGTAACGCCTTGATATTAAGCCCCTGTGAAACGCTGAATTCTACATCTTGAGGTGGCTTGGGTATAAATTTAAGTTATCTGCTATTTATTATTTTAAACCCATATTATTGCCAAGCAGTTCTTTATATTTAGGCGCTAACTGTACTTTTTGTTCGGGGTATTTTTCCAATAACTCAATTAGCAATAACTTGGCCTCTTCAGGCTGGCCTTTAGCAAGAAACATATCAACCTGCTTTAACGTAACAGCAAAGTCATTCGCAGGTGCTTGCTTTTTCATGCTACGACTACGCAGTAACTCTGTTTGCACTTCAAGCTTTAGCTCATCAGCCATTGGTTCTGCGAGTAACGAGGCTGGGGCTGCACGCTCACTTCGCTTAATGACTGGCGTTGAATTAATGTTCGCGTCAGGTTCGAGAGCTGGCAAGTCATTTACAGAGGTAAATTGATCTGTATTTTGCCAATACAGTAAACTAACTGACATTAACGATGCTGCTGTTGATAGCCGCCCATACCACGTTTGATAAAAACGTTTTGATTTTACTTTGGGCTGCACTGCATTCACTGCGTTTTGCAATATTTGTTGATCCAGCGCTGAACTTGGTTGCTCTGTTGCACCATCACGATAAAGCGAAGCAATGTTATTACTAGTGAATTTATCAGTCATCTATTCCCCCCATTTTATGCATGATGCACTGTTTTAGTTTGGCCAATCCATAACGTATCCTACTTTTAATATTATGAGCGGACTCCCCTACCAACTCAGCAATTTCATCTAATGTAAAACTTGCTTCATGCTTTAATAAAAAGGCCTCTTTTTGCTGGCGTGGTAATTGAGCTAAGCATGCTTTTAAGTAATGTGCTTGTTGCGATAAATAAAGCGCTTCATCATGCTCACGCTGAATACTTGCATGCTCACTCGACACACATTCACTTGGGGTATACTCCAAACTACTCCCTGATTTATCATCAATATTGTGGTCATCATTCGCAGCTATTACTTTATTGTAGGTAGCACTACGGCGGTAATAATCGACAAGCTCATTATGGGCGATCCGATACAACCAAGTCGTAAACTTTGCGCTGACTTGATAATTTGAACGCGCTTTAATCAGTTTGTTCCACACCTCTTGAAAGAGCTCTTCGGCTAGCGCTACCGATGAGCATTGACGAACAAAATAGCGATAAAGGCTGCTTTTGTGCCGTGTGTACAAAAGTGTAAATGCTTGCACATCACCTTGGCCATATTTAAGCATTAGCGTTTCATCTGCTACGTTTTTCTCGTCTTTCATGGCGCCCCTTTATGAATGGCTGATTTTTATATATTAGCCTCTTACATTAGTACTTTATATTTTAGTGAAGGACATCAGCAGTTTTTACCAGCTGAATAAACTCACTACGATAGCCAAACGGGTCATTCCCCTTATTTTTTATCGCTAATTTAGCGCAATCTTCATAGTGCCAGTCGCTGGTGTATTTTGCACCTTTAAGTAACTGAGCAAACCCAGCAACCGCAGTCGCAAATTTAAAATCTGTACTTGTATCTAACCAGTCACTATCGTTTTTTGGCATAAATACTGGAGTGCTGATTAATTCACTGCGCTCACTATTTGGTTGTTTATAACGCACTTTAACAAACGCAAGCTCTTGGCTATCGTTGCTTTTGTGCTGTGTGGTTTTATAACGTAAGTCATCAATACGTTTATTAGGCGAGTTTGCAAGTGTAATTTCATAAAGGGCTGTTACCGTGTGCCCCGCGCCAAGCTCTGCTGCATCAACTTTATCGTTATTAAAGTCTTCCGTTGCAAGTAGCCTATTTTGGTAGCCAATCAAGCGATATTCAGCCACCTGCTGCGGGTTAAATTCCACCTGAATTCTTACGTCTTTGGCAATAATTTGCATCGTACTACTTAGCTCATCAACCAGTACTTTACGTGCCTCGTTGATGTTATCAATGTAAGCATGTTGTCCATTGCCAATGTTGGCTAATTGTTCCATCAAACCATCGTTATAGTTGCCTTGACCAAAACCCAGCGTAGTTAACGCAATCCCTGTTTTACGTTTGTCGGCCACCAGCGTTTTAAGCGACTCGGTCGATTGTAAGCCGACGTTAAAATCGCCATCGGTGGCTAAAATCACTCGGTTCACACCTTCTTTTTTAAAGTTTTGCTGTGCTATTTGATACGCAAGCTCAATGCCTTGCTCACCATTGGTTGAGCCTCCCGCAGCTAATTGTTTTAGCGCGGTGGTTATTGCCTGATGATCATTACCTTTAGTGGCAGGCAACACAACACCAGCTGCGCCGGCATATACAACGATTGCCACGGAGTCATTTTCATCGAGTTGTTTAGTCAACATGGCTAAACTGGTTTTTAATAAAGGCAATTTGTCTGGCGTATTCATTGAACCCGATACATCCAATAAAAAAACCAAATTAGCAGCTTTTAAATCTGCTTTTTCAATTTCAAATCCTTTAATACCAATTTTTACAAGCTGCCTACGTTCATCCCACGGTGCAATACCCAGTTCAGTATGCACGTTAAAGGGCGTGTCTATACTTGTAGGCGCGCTGTAATCGTAGCTAAAATAATTAATAAACGCTTCTTCTCGCACTGCATCAACCGGTGGTAACTTACCTGCATTTAGTATACGACGAACATTACTGTAACTGCCTGTATCCACATCCACCGAAAAAGTAGAGACAGGCTCAATAGCAGCCTGTTTAACGGGGTTTTGTTGTGACTTTATGTATTTTTCACGATCTTGCTCTGTCGAAAATACAATATGATCACTTGGATCAGGGCGTTTTTCTATCATAACGTTTGAAAGCATTAACCCTTGTGGCTGCGCGGCATAACTAACAGGAGCCAGACGTCGCCTTGTTTGTACATCAGCGTGTATTGCATCATTGGCTAATGCATTAGTTTCTTGTTTGCTTTGAATTATTACAATTGCCTCAGACTGCTGTTTTTTCTCATCATTTGCCTTTTCGCTCATTTTATTTGAGCTTTGGTTACAGGCCGTTAGCCCTAACAAAACACTAAAGCTAATTGCTGCTAAACGATAGTTACATTTTATACCATTAATTTTTTTTGAAGAGTTGTTCATAGAGTCACCTTATTTAATACACTGCTACTAATGCTATTAACGGATGACCTTTGGAAGTGGGGTTAAATTTTTAACTAATAAATTAAATAATATTTTATTCCTCCAAATTTATTACTTTCACCTCATTTATTACCAAGTTCTCTGACGATTAGTTACCATAGGGCTACGTTTTTCATAATTGATGATGTTAGTTTTGTATTCCACTCCCGCTAATCGCACTTTATTTTCTTCTGCTATTTTAATTCTCGGTATTTTTTTTATTGCCGCCAACTTACGCGCACCTGTCACAGGAATTGCACCGGTACTTGATCAAATCATTTTGGCGTTTAGCTTAACGCCAACACAAGCCGGTATGCTCACCACGTTACCTTTAATTGCATTCGCTTTAGCCAGCCCAATGGCAGCAAGCTTAGCCAAAAAGCAAGGGCTTGAAATCTCTCTTTTTATTGCGCTTTTACTTATTGGTGCAGGCCTTAGCTCTCGATTAATTGACTCTGCTTCCGCTCTTTACTTCGGTACAGCGATTATTGGAGTGGGTATAGCCATTGGCAATGTACTCTTACCAAGCTTAATTAAACGTGATTTTCCTCATAAAGTCGCTGTGATGACCTCTTCTTACGTACTTGCCATGGGTATTTTTGGTGGCAGTTATTCAGCATTAATTATCCCTTTGGCCGACTACAAAAATATGGGCTGGCAACTGGCGCTAGCCTGCTATGGCTTACTCACGATTGTAAGTCTTGTCATTTGGTTGCCGCAATTAAAGCTACATACAAAACCTGATAAAGCACTACTCAATAATACCAACAGCATAAAAGTATGGCGTCAACCGCTGGCGTGGCAAATTACTTTACTACTCGGGTTAAATTCGTTTTTTACTTACATAATGATTGGTTGGTTACCCAGTATTTTAATTGAAGGTGGCCACTGTGCACAGCAAGCTGGGGCACTGCAAGGGAGCTTTCAGGTAGCATCAGCGATACCAGGTATCATACTAATTCCTTTATTGGCAAAATTAAAAGATCAACGTTTACTTACTTGTATATTGGCATTATTAGCAGCTTGCTGCTCACTGGGGCTACTATACTTGCCTGAGTTTGCATCTATTTGGTCAATCACATTAGGGTTTTGCTCTGGGGCATGCTTTATTTTGGGGCTGTCGTTTATAAGTTTACGCACGCATGATTCTCGCCAAGCGACTTCGCTCTCAGGTATGGCGCAATGTTTTGGTTACTTACTTGCCGCATCAGGGCCTATTTTAGCTGGCTCGTTACATAGCCACTTTGGTAGCTGGTCAACCACGTTGTGGTTATGCGCGTTCGCCAGCGGCTTATGTGCCATATTTGGCTACCTCGGTGGACGTAATGTCACCATGCCAAATAACGTTTAAACCATTCTATACCCAAGCAATCTCAAAATGCGAGTTTCAGTTGGAATTAAAAGCGATTTAGGCAAGGCATTGATTGCAAATAATAGTGGTTCTATTGTTAAAATCAATAACGCAGTATAAATCGCTTTTAAACCAACCCTTTGGGCGATTTTACAGCATGCTTTTGCGCCCACTTTTTATTAATAGCCTCACGCTGCTCACGGCGCACTTGCGCCAAGTTAGCTTTTGCGGCAAAGCTTAGTCGCTGCTGATCACTTAATTCGTTATCAAAGTTTATCTGCGATTTTTTTACTGCTCGGCTACTTTTCACTGATGAACACATATTATTATCTCCAAATAACTCGCATTACTTATATAGAAGACATGGCGTGATGTGTTTTTATTTCAAGCATCATTAAAATAACGATTTGATAATGAGCAAAACAGTCTCAGCTCTTTTAGCGCTGTGTGATTTAGTGTTACTTAATACTTGAATTCAAGCAACAAAAGCTTTAACGATTTTTATATTGTGTTTTGCAATGGCTTCGCATAACGGCGGGATCGCGTAACTTAAGATGCTTTGTTGTTCGCCCTGCATGGCGTTTACGCCATACTTTAAACGAACCCGCAGATACATTGCTGCGCATAAAGCCAACTAACTGGGAGTGATTTAAACTATATAGGTTTTCTATCGCTTCAAATGGCGTGCGATCTTCCCACGCCATTTCAATAATTCGAGATTTTTGACTGTCACTGAACTGCATATTGCACCTAAATTGATTTTATACGCAGTAGCGTCAATTTCGGTGCAATAAAGTGCTAAAGAAATACGAACGCCTTACGTATTATTTACTTGGTACAGATTAGCTTGTTTTATACTAGCAAAATCATTGAATCGCACACCGTGATGCTTCATTACTTCAAGGATTTTTTTGCTGATCATTTGGCGTAAATAAAACGGCTGATTAGGCACAAAGTGATGAATAGTATGGGTATGACCAAAGTTAAAACAAAACAGGTTAAATGGCATAAACACACGACTAGTTAACACATGTGTTTGTTCAAGCATGTTATTCACTCCCCCGTAGTAATGCATTGATGAGGTAACAAAGTTAAGTGAGCTTGAGCGAATAATGTTAGGCACGATTAATACCACCATTAAAAACTCAAACACAGCCATAATATCCAAAAGCCATACAGGTGAACTTTGCTCAAGCGGCATAAATACGTTAACCCCATGAAACACAATCACACTGTATAAAATAGCAAAATACACCGTTGTGACAGGGAAACCTGCATTAAATACGTTTAAGAAACTAAAGCCTTTGATTTCTTTACTAAAGCGCTTAGCGTTAATTAATAATCCAAGTAACCCATCAACAATCACTAATACGCGTAAGAATGGGTTTTTAATACCATTACCGACTAACCGCTCTTCGAGGTCTTGCTCTGTGCCGGACACCTTATGATGATGTAAGTGCATTTTACGGCGATACCACGGGTTAACCGTATTAGGTCGCATAAGCCATACTGTCAGCATCATAAAATTATGCATAAATGGCTGATTACTAAAATATTGCTTATGAATAAGGTCGTGTTCTAGCTCATGCGAAATCGACGCGGCAATAGCAGCTAAAATAATACACAACCACGCAGGGATGATTGCAAAGTAATATAAAGTACCCACACCAATAAATGCACTAAGCGATAAGAGCAAAATAATTAACCCTAAGGTATTTTGGTGGGTTAACAGTGGGTGTTTTTGACGAAGCCGTGCTTCTTCACTTTTAATAGCCTTAACAATGGCTTGAATGTTTTCCTTGGCACTTAACGTGGTCATAAATAGCAACTGAGAATCAAAGTTGCACAGATGATACCCGAATCAAGATAAACCTTCCATAGTGATCAGCGGATACGTACCCCCGCCCCTGATGAAATAAGCACTGCACTTAAAAGTATTAATAGCTCAGCAAAATATGAAGAGCAGCTATTTAATCCGATGTATTAATGCCTAAAAGAAAAAAGTAAGAAACAACCCATTTTGCGCTTCAAATGGGTTGTTTTTGAAATCAAGTTATCTTGCTTTAGTAATTAAAACTTCCAACCAACAACTAATAATAGGTCTTTTACTTTATGTTCATATGAATGAGTGGCAACACCAAGATCTGTTACCTCTGCTTTGTCTTTCGCTTTAAATAGTGAATACTCTAAACCTACATACAAATTTTTTGTTAATTTGTAATCAAACCCAAGTGAAGCATATGGAGCGTTGCCACTTTTGCCAATATCATAATGCGATGAAGGATGAGAAAGTTTTAAAGGGGTGCTCCCAGTATAATTCCAATGAGCAAGACCAAACCGCCCGTTAACTGAAAAATCATCAAATAATTCAAGCTCGCCTTTGACACCAAATCGTATCGATTCTATATCTATTGGAATCTCAGCCTCGAAACGGTGCTCTAAAAAACCATGTTGCTCAGGAATAATTACTGTAGCGATATTATCACTACTACCATGTTTATGTTTCGATAATTCTAGGGTTAAGTAATCTGTAAAATTTAAACCTACCCTAAAACCGGTAGAATTCGTATTTTGCTTGGATGAGTAATGCTTTTTAGCGCTTTCTGATTCCGTTAAAGAGTAAATATCGTTACTCGATTTACCAATTAAAACTTCTGTTATTATTTTTGTTTCTGCGTGAGAGAATAAAGGAAGCACACAAAGAGCTCCCCCTACTATAATTTTTTTCATTTAAGTCTCAAAGTTAATATAATTATTAAATATAATAAACACTTAACATAAAAAAACCAGACTACCGGACAATTTAGTTCCTATTAATAAAACAGCATTGCTTTACTTGTGACATAATTCAATTACCTAGTACAGCCCCGCGTCAAGATTGGATTCTGGTTTTTGAAACTAAAAGACCGTTACATTTTAAATACAAAGTAATACTTAAATTCAAGCACTTGAATAATGAAAAAGCTATTTTGAGTAAACTTATTATTGAGGTTTCAGGTTATTAATTCAGGTTTTCTGCCAGCATTGCTAACTTTTCTATACCGTGATCTGGCGTCCACCTTTTAAACTCAACAAAGCCATGTTTTTTATACAGCTTAATAGCAGGCCCATTCAGCACGGCAGTTTCAACGACTGCGGTTGTTATGTTGGTTGGCGCTACAAAGCTGTTTAACACATAGTCTATTAATTTATCTGCGATACCCTTTCTAAAATGATCGGGGTCTACCGTTAAACTATTTATTTCTAACTGCTTACTCGTTATCGCTAGTTCAATTACACCTGCAAGGCACTCTTCTGCAATATAACCATAAAAAACTGTTGTCGAATTTTTTATATTATTAACGGTGCGAGATAATGGAGGAAAGTTAAGCGACCCGATTAGCTGCGCTTCAATTGTATAAGAACGTTGAAAAGTAGTATAAATTTGCTTTGCTATTGAATCATTGGTGCTATCTAACTTTGCAATCATTTACTTAAATCCCTGTTGTCACTTACTTTAGTTAAATACAACAATCCACTCACGTGTTTTAAATTCTTAACTGTGGTTGTGCCTATGTACAATCCATTCAAACTTGTATTCTAGCGCTTAGATGACTGTTTATCAAAAATAAAGCAACGTTTATAACATTAGGTTCAAGACGCTTCAATACTAGATACACCACCTATAACTATTTACTACATGACTCTTCGGTTTTTAATTTTGCAATAATACCGAAATAAACACATACCAAAACCATAACGAAACACCAAACTATACCAAAGTAAAATTTGACGGGGTTGCTACTTGCTGTGATTGTAATTTCACGCCCCATAGAGTTGTAAGAAAGCGCACCAACAACTAATAAATTATATAAAAGAAAACTAAAAGCTAAACCAAAAATGCGCGCTATAAGACGTGACTTTTTATCGACCGTTTTCATTTAATGTACCAATAACGAGCCAATGAAGTTGCTCGTTTTTAAATTTATTTTTATTGATGCATCAACCATAGCCGAGTTCCTATTTTGGTTCAATCGTTTAGTCGTTTTCTACTTTTATAGTCATTATCGCCGTTGAGAATTGCCTTATTGCCTTATCGCACTATAAGCGTTAGTTTTTGAGGTTAAAAAAGCTGTCGCTTGAATGTTTTAGGTAAGCTTTTTATTTGAAGAGTGCAGATTCAATACTTATCACTATTACAGCATCTGAGATGGTTACTATCTCAATGATCGTCATCTAAATGATCGACCTATATACCAAGCCACCTCAAGATGCGTTTTGGGTATAATCCCCCATTATAAAACCAACGTAAAACTAGCCCCCAAACCAACTTCAGACTCGACCTTTATCCGTCCTTTATGACGATGGATTATTTGTTGGCTCAACGCCAACCCAATTCCTGAGCCTTTTGTTTTGGTGGTGAAAAAGGGGATAAAAATTTTCTCTAATGCACTTGATTCTATGCCATCGCCATTATCGTTAATTTTAATCTCACTTTTGCCATAGCGATTAATTTTTGCCGAAATCGATATTGTTTTTTCAGGCTTACAACTCAGCTTTAGGGCCTCTACTGCGTTACTTAGCAGGTTAATAAGCACTTGCTCTAACATTTTTTTATCAACCGAGATACTAAGCTGCTTAGGTTCAATTTCAAAGTTGCATGTAATATCGCAGTCGAATAACTGAGCGTTAATCAAAGGCTGCAAATCGTCAAAAAGATCCTGAACTAATATTGGCTGTAAATCTAAATGCGGTACATGGGTCAACTTCCGGTAGTCTTCCACAAAACCCAACAAAGATTGGCTACGAATACCAATCGCATTAAGGCTTTGTAGATAGTCATCTACTAAATCTTGATCTGCCAATTCATGGACGAGCTGCTGCTCAGTGATAGTGACAAGCGTGTTTGCTAATGAATGTATTGGTGCAACTGAATTACCTATTTCATGAATAAGAACGCGAATCAGCTTTTGCCAAGCGTCTATTTGGGTGCTTTCTATTTGTTGAGAAATGGCCGTAAACAGCCATAATTCATATTGGTTATTATGATAGGTAAAGGCAAGGTATTTAAACAACATATCATTTGCAACACTCTCTCCCTGCTTTGCCAGCTCGAGGACAGGCAGTGATGCCATAAGTTCGTTGACCGTGTTGGTATTACGAATGTCCAATGCTTGCTTTGCACTATTATTACACACCACTATATCGCGCTGATTTTTAGTGAGGATAACACCTGCATCAACGTGTTGCAGCATGGTCTCAAAAAGCGCGACTTGTTCGGCTTGTTGGAATTTATCGGCTTGAACACGCTGAATGAGATCGTTGCAAATTGCTTGCTCTTTAGCGCCCAGTGTATGCTCTGCACTCAGTCTAAAACTGCTATCTTGATACTTAAGCGCATTGATAACTTCATTAAATTGCGCCTGTTGTTTATAAAATATTTTTAAGGTCAAGCCCACACAAATTAACGCAGCCATAAAGGAGATGGTACTGAGTAATATTGCATGACTAAAAAACACACCATACAAACCTAAGCAACTGAATATTAATGCAACAATAAATAGTGTTAATACATGATAGCTGGTTTTATTAAACACCGTACTTCTCCATTTTTCGATATAAAGAAGGACGGGTGATCCCCAGTGCTTTAGCTGTATGACTGATGTTGCCTTTAAAATCAGCAAGCGCCTGCTCGATAGTTATTTGTTCAATCTCCGCTAAATTATAAGTAATCGGTTTAAGTGCTATTGCTTCGCTGTGTTGTGTATTTGCAAGCTGAAAATGTAATTGATTACCATCTGATAAAATAACCGCCCGCTCAACTAAATGTTGCAACTCTCGAATGTTACCAGGCCATGCATAGGTAAATAATTCATCTAAGGTGTTATCACTAATACTCTTTACAGGAAGCTTATATTTTTCACTGTATAAGTGAGTATAAAACTCAACCAGTAATGGAATGTCTTGTGGCCTATCTCTCAGTGGCGGAAGTGTGATCTCAACGGTATTGATTCGATAGAGCAAATCTTGTCGAAAGCTACCTTCGCGCACCCTATCGTAAAGGTTCACGTTAGTGGCAGTAATAAGCCTAATATCTATCTCTATTTGTTTACTGCCACCAACGGGAGTGATCACTCTATTTTGAATGGCTGTTAACAGTTTGCCTTGTAATTCTAAGGGAGTGTTAGCTATTTCATCTAAAAACAAAGTCCCCATATCGGCCAATTCAAATCGCCCTTGTTTGTTCTCTTTGGCGTCAGTGAAAGCCCCCTTGGTATGCCCAAACAACTCACTCTCAAAAAGCGAGCTTGCGATAGTCCCCATATCAACTGATAAAAATGTGTCTTTTGCTCTCAATGAATGTTTATGAAACTCCCGTGCAATCACCTCTTTACCTGTGCCGCTTTCACCTAAAATCAATACGTTAGCATCTGTTTTTGCTGCTTTTTCGATGGTTGTAAAAACCTGCTCCATAGCGGGACTTGCTGCAATCAGGTTTTCAAATGGGCGATTCTGTGCTGCAAGCGACAATTGGGCTATTTGATTAAGCTTTTTCGTTTTTTGTCGCTGTGTACTTAAGTCAATACAATTGGCCACCGTCGCCAGTAACTTTTCATTTTGCCAAGGCTTAAGTACAAAGTCACTAGCGCCTAGCTTAATGGCCTCAACTGCCATCGACATATCTCCAAAGGCGGTAAACAGCACAACCACGGCATCTTCATCAAGCGCTTTAATTTGTTTCAACCAGTAAAAGCCTTCTGCGCCTGAGGTTGAGTCACGGGTGAAGTTCATATCAAGCAGAACCAAAGAAAAAGACTGTTTGGCAAAAGCTTGCGCAATATCGTGAGGGTTATCCAGCGTCATTACTTTTTTATAGTGCTGTTTTAATAGCATTTTAGTGGCAATTAAAATTTCGGCATTATCGTCTACCACTAAAACTGCTTTATCTGAGAGGCTCATGGGTTATTCCTTCAATCGAACTGTACGATATCGTACATCAAGTGTTTAATTTTTTTACACCTTTATTTTTTAAATTAGTAAAAAAAACAGTAACAACATGTTTTATAAGAGTTATATTTTTTGGCACACAACTTGTTATATCTATACCAACGTTGAGTTTTAGATGGGTAGTTATGGATAAGCAGATTAAAAAAAAACGTACTTTTAAACTCTGGTGGTTGGCCTTGCCTGCCGTGGCAATTAGCTACTTTCTGTTAAGCAATACGGTCAGTGGCAGTGGTAGTCGGTATAACGTTTCAAGCGACAAGGTAAAAGTTAGCACTGTGGTAAAAGGTGAATTTAGCGATATGATCCCATTACGGGGTAATATCACCCCCAGTAAATCAGTTTTTCTTGATGCTATTGAAGGCGGCCGTGTAGAGCAACGCTTTGTTGAAGAAGGAGCAATCGTTAAAAAAGGCGATAAGCTCCTCGCTTTGAGTAACACAGGTTTACAGCTAGATGTAATTTCCCGTGAAGCACAGATCTCAGAACAGCTTAACAACTTACACAATACCCGTTTGGCCATTGACCAAAATAGGCTAAACCTAAAACGCAATTTGTTAGAGCTCGACTTTGAAATTAAGCAAAGCGAGCGAAAAATGGCGCAACACAAAAAACTGGTAGCAAACAACCTTGTTTCACAAGATGAGCTAAAAACAGTGATTGATAGAACACTGTATTTAAAAGATCGCCGTACGCTTGTGGTAGAACAACAAGATCAGGATGAAATAATAAGAACGACGCAAATAGCACAACTTGAAGACAGTGTGAGCCAGCTAAATAAAAATCTACGCTTTGCACGTAAAAACCTTGAAAGCTTGATAATCAAAGCCCCTATTGATGGCCAACTGACCTCGTTTAATGCCGAGTTAGGAGAATCTAAAGCACGCGGTTCACGCCTTGGCCAAGTTGACATTATGAATGAATATAAAGTCACCGCTTTTATTGATGAATTCTACCTTGGCCGAGTTTTTGCGGGGCAAACTGCCACGCTTACTCATCTTGGACAAGCCTATACCTTAACCCTGAGCAAGGTTTACGCTGAAGTATCAAATGGTCGTTTTGAAGTTGATTTAACCTTTAATGACTTATTGCCACAGCGTATTCGTCGAGGGCAAAGCTTGCAAATGGAGTTACTACTCGCTGATGCAAAGCCTGCCACTATGCTTTCAAATGGTAGTTTTTACCAAGATACTGCGGGCAAGTGGGTATTTGTCATTGAAGAAGGTAGCCAAGTGGCTGTTAAAAAACAGGTAAAATTTGGCCAAATAAATAATAAATTCATTGAAGTGCTGTCGGGCTTAAATGTAGGAGATCGCGTGATCACCTCAAGCTACAGCAATTATAAAAACATAGAATCAATCAAATTAATAAATTAAGGGCAATTGCCATGATCAACCTTAACAACATCAGCAAAATATTTAGAACTGAATCGGTCGAAACCTACGCCCTAGACAGTGTATCTTTAACCGTTGAACGCGGTGAGTTTGTAGCTATTATGGGCCAGTCTGGCTCAGGTAAATCAACCTTACTGAACATTGTCGGTATGTTAGACCACATAGACCAAGGTGAGTATATTTTTGACGACAAGGACATCAGTGGGTTTACCGAAAACAAATTAGCTGATATTCGCAAAGACAACATTGGCTTTATCTTCCAAAGTTTTAACTTAATTGACGAACTTACCGTATTTGAAAATGTTGAACTCCCTTTGGTCTACCAAAGAATTAGCAAAAAAGAACGCGACCAACGCGTATTAGCTATTTTAGAAAAAGTAAATATTGCCCATCGTAAAGATCATTACCCGCAGCAGTTATCAGGGGGACAACAACAAAGAGTTGCAGTAGGACGAGCGATAGTTGCTGAGCAAAAAATGCTGCTTGCCGATGAGCCAACTGGCAATTTAGACTCTAAAAACGGCGAAGAAGTGATGCAACTTTTAGCGCAATTAAACCGTGAAGGAGTCACCATCGTCATGGTCACTCACTCTGATCATCATGCTAATTATGCACACCGCGTGATCAACGTATTAGACGGCCATATTGTATCTCAGAATATGCAGGAGGCGCGTAGTGCTTAGTAATTACTTAACCATCGCTTATCGAAGCCTTTTAAAACAAAAGCTATATTCAAGTATTAATATTTTAGGTTTAGCAATCGGCCTTGCTATTTGTATTAGCATGGCTATTTTTGTAGAGTCGGAGCTTGGCTACGACACCTTTATTGAAGATCATAACAACATTTACCGTACTTCGTTAAAATTAACTGTACCGGGCTCCCCAGAGCAAAATTTTGCTCCGGGCTCTGTGTATAACGCTGAGCGTTTTAGTGTTTATTTTGATGAGATAATTGAAGCTGCTCGCCTTCGCGAAATAGGTGCAACCTTAGGTTACGGCACCCAGCACTTTAGCGATGACGGCATACTACTGGCTGATAGTAATACCCTTGATTTTTTCTCATTAGAATTACTCCAAGGGGATAGTGCTACAGCATTAAGCGCACCTAATTCAATTGTTCTAACTGAATCTGCCGCCCAGAAACATTTTTCAAATCAAAATGCGGTAGGTGAGACATTAATATTAGCAAACCGTATTTCACTTAAAGTAACGGGTGTTATCAAGGATTTACCTAAACGTACCCACTTAGATGTATTTGCACTCATTAGTATGAGCACAGCGCCTGCATTTTTGAATAATCCAAACTGGGATCAAAACCCAAGCTTTAACTATTCGACCTATTTTAAGTTAGCGCCACTTACTGATGTAGCAGCACTTGAAGCAAAAATCCCTGATTTTTTAGACAATCACATTCGGGCTAACACCAGTGACTCTTTGCATTACACCTTAATACCTGTGACTGATATTTACCTAAAATCAAATTTGTATGGTGAACTTAAAAACAATGGTGACATAAATATCGTCTATTCGTTCAGTATTATCGCTGCGCTGATCCTATTAATTGCCTGCGTTAATTTTATGAACCTCTCTACTGCAACCGCAACCAAACGCGCCAAAGAAGTGGGGGTTCGTAAAACCTTAGGCGCTAAAAAATACAGCCTGATTGCGCAATTTATGATTGAAGCAATCATGCTTTGTTATATTGCGCTATTTATTGCAATGGCGTTAGTTGAAGCAAGCTTACCCATGTTTGCGAGCTTTATTGGCAAAACACTGAGCTTTAATTATTTAGATGGCACACTCCTACTCACTTTATTATTATTGGGTCTTGTGATTGGAGTTATTTCTGGCGCCTACCCCGCATTTTATTTAAGTGCATTTAAACCTGCAAAGGTACTCAAAGGCGAAGTAACTCAAGGTAAAGCTGGGGCACTCCTTCGCCAAGGGCTAGTAGTATTTCAGTTTAGTGTGGCAATTATTTTAATTGTTGCGACCACAGTTGCCAGTTCACAGCTAAACTACGCACGTAACATCGAGCTTGGCTATGATAAGTCGAACACCTTTGTAATAAGAGGTTTATATACTAACGAAGCGAGCAGTAAACGTGATGCATTAAAAACTCAGCTGCAATCACACCCCAACATTATTAATGTAACTGCCAGCTCACGTTTTCCTACAGGCACATTAACCGACTCTTTTGGTCTTATAAACCCAATCACAAATGTATTTCAGATGATGCCAGTATTATCGGTAGATGAAGATTACTTTACTGGTTACAACATCAATATTATAAGCGGTCGCAGCTTTAGTCTTGATTTTCCTGCAGATAAATACCAGCAACCAAGTGACGAAAATCCAGCCCCCGCCTTTTCTGTAGTAGTAAACCAAATGGCGGCAAAAAGTTTAGGATTTAGTGCGCAAGAAGCGGTAGGTAAGCAATTTAAAGTACTCGCCGGACGCCACGGCAAAGAAAGCATTGCAACGATTGTGGGTGTATCAACTGATTATTACTTCTCATCGCTAAAAACTGAGATTAGCCCCACTTATCATTTATTAAATAGCGACGCGGGCTATTCAATGTCAATTAAGTACGACAAAAATGCAACTCAAGTTCGCGACTTTATTGAGCAAACGTGGGCAACTTTAATCCCTGAGCAACCTATATCACTTGCTTATTTAGAAGAGACATTCGAACAAATGTACCAACAAGAAGACAAAGAATTTATTGTATTTAACCTGTTCTCATTACTCGCCATATTTATTGCGTGTTTAGGGTTGTTTGGTCTGGCGTCTTTTACAACCCAGCGTAGGACTAAAGAAATTGGCATTCGTAAAGTATTAGGCGCCTCGGTATTTGATATTGTAATGCTGATTAATAAAGAGTTTTCAAAGCAGGTATTAATCGCCAACGTTATAGCTTGGCCTATCGCTTACCTTATCATGCAGCAATGGTTAAATAATTTTGTATACCGTGTTGATTTGTCGATATTCCCGTTTGTGTTAGCAGCATTATTAGCATTCGTGATTGCATGGGTAACAGTTGGCTCGCTATCAGCCATTGCAGCTAAGGAAAGACCAATTAACGCACTGCGATATGAGTAATATAAGGTTATAAAAATTAGCCATATTTCGAGGCTACAAGTTACTTTCTAAGATAGCTAAAGCTTGTGTGTATTTACCTTTACCACTGATTGCTCGCCTAAAACACGCGCAATTAAGTGGTATTAGGGTTAATAATACTAAGTGCACAAAGATTACACCGGTTCTTTTTATTATTTATTTTAAAGTCTAAATTTCGGTTAAACCCCAAACAATTGCCACAACCGTCGTTAATGCCATTAATATAAAGTAGATAATACCAACAAAACCATAAGTGAAAAAAGCGAATATATAACCTTGTTTGTAAATACGTTTTTGCATTATAAACAAGTAAATAGGTATCCATATCAGCAAAGCAAATCCAATGAATCCTAAAATACTCGCCGCAGCAGTAGCAAACCCACCACCCAGTGCCTTAACATGATCATGTGCTACATCTAACAGATCAATTGATAATGAACTGACAAAAATAAAGCTATGACTATGCAGTGCCACAGTTAAGTGCTCCATATAAAGACGCTTTGAGAAGATAAAAATCACCTTAAGTAACAGCGCAAATATAGGCAAAAGTACAAACATTAATTGTGGTAGTTTTCCTAATACTTCATTGATTAAACGATTAGTATCCGTGGTAAACGTTTTCTTCGCTTTTTCTGCTAATTTTTTAGCAGAATCATCAAGCTTCTTATTACTTTCATCGGATAAAAAATCAAATGACAAACTACCATCAGCACTATTTGAAATAGTAATGCTATTACTTTTGTCATCTGTACCTAAATTAGCGCGCTCAAGCTCTATGGTAGCAAGCTGTCGAGTCGTACTCACCAGTTTGGCATTTTCAGCAATAGAAATATCAAGCTTTAAATCATCAAGGTAGCGATTAAACCTCGCTAAATCGGCATCAATGCTCGCTATATTTTTATTATCTGGTGTCGGCTGAGCTTGTAATTTTTTTTCATTAAGCGTTTTAATATGCTCTGTAACTTGAGTAATAGCAGCTTTGTTATTATTCATTTCAATCGTTTGTTGGTCTTCTCCAGAAACAGTTAATTTTAGAGTTAAAAAAAACATAATACTAATGAATAAATATAAACGCAGTGGCGGCACGTAATGCACTCGCCTGCCCGAAAAATACTCATTAGTTAAAAAACCGGGGCGAAATATTAACGGCCATAAAGTACGACTGGCACGGGAATCAAAGCTAAAAATATCATCGAGTAGATGTAAAATAACCACCCAAAAATACTTTAACGTGGAGTCGAGCGACTGCCCGCAGTTAGAGCAAAATGCCCCCTCAACTGATTGGTGGCAATTATCACAAAGCGTTTGAGCCACCGCCTCACTATCATTAATAACGGAGACTTCTTCTTGTGAAGAAAGTGAACTATTTATATTCACTACCTGATTTTCTTGAGACATAAGCTCACTATGACTATTTAAACTATCAATTAAGTAATACATAAAACAATAGCACGATGTAACATGTAAATTACAAATAATTTATAAAAAACCAACTATTAAACGTGCTGCCTGCCAAAGGATCTGCTAAATTCAACAATGACAATAAGCTAATGTTAATGTTGTCTGTCATAGCGATTATTTACTGTGACCATATAGCCAATACAGGAGAATTATAATGGCGTTTGAAGTTAAGTTTGAATTATCAGATACCGATTTAGAGCACTTTCGCGATGTGATGCGTAAAGCACAACAGGGCGCTAAATTACTAAGTGAGCAGGTAATAATTAATAATGCTAAAAAAATCAGCTCAAATATAATAGACAATGTGCCTGAGTTTGTACGCCTTCGCATCAAAAAATTAGAAACATTTATCGCAATGATTGAAGATACTGAATGGCAAATCCCTGAAGAAGAACGCGTAGAAATATTAAGTGCGTTGGCTTACTTTAGTGATCCTGAAGATTTAGTGCCTGATCATATTCCCGTACTAGGCTTTTTAGATGACGCGATTATGATTGAACTGGTTGCTGGCGAGTTCAGTGACGATGTTGAAGCATTTGAAGAGTTTTGCGCCTATCGTAGCCGTGAAGAAAGCCGCAATGGTAACGCAACCGTTACTCGTGATGAATGGCTAGACGCAAAACGTCGCGAACTACACAGCCGCATGCGTAGTCGTCGCAATGAACGTCGCTCATCTGGACGCTCTTCATTTCGCTCAGTGTTTTAAGCACGACCAACTACAAGGCAATAAAAGCTGATTTAAGCTCTTTTATTGCCTTTAATTCCAATTATAGTAACGCATCCAGCCCTAATATTTATTGATAATAGATACGCCTTGTACACCCAAACCACCTCAAGATGCAGACTTCAGCGTTTCACAAGTGTTTAATATCAAGGCGTTACTTTGCAATAATGGCAGTCCCTTTTAAGAAGTAACAACGATGAGAGTAAGCGCCTGTGAAACGCCCAACGGGTTGGTTTAAAAGCGATTTATACTGCGTTATTGATTTTAACAAGGGAACAACCATTATTTGCAATCAATGCCTTGCCTGAATCGCTTTTAACTCCAACTGAAACTGCATCTTGAGGTGGCTTGGGTATATACACAACATAAAGCCATTCCCCGAATTAAATATCTAAATTTACAGTATTAAAAGTGGGAGGCTTTTTAGCTCCACTTTCTTAACGTCATCTTCTTAATGCCCTTATCAAATTTAAACAGTCTAAAATATGAACTACTTAGTTAGGTGAATGTAAACCAAGTCTATTTCCTTCGGTATCTATAAACAATGCGAAAAAGCCACTTTCGTCCGCATGGGATGTTTTGGATACAAGTACTTTCCCGCCATACACTTCAACCTTAGATAAAACGACTTGTAGGTCTTCACCTGCATTTAAATACAATGTAAGGCCAGCAGTAGAGGGTAAATAACCTTCTCCTTGAATAATGATACCAACCGTAGATTGATCCTTATATGGAAATAACCCCATCTTCATTCCTGGAATATCCATAGTTTCGATGGTTAAAGTAAAAATGTTGCTATAAAATTTTACAGCGCGATCTAAATCGGTCGCAGGGATCTCAAAAATCGATGCCAAACTTTGCATTTCACTCTCCTTATTATTTACGTTTTACAGTCAGTAAACCGAGTCACTAACACTATTATTGATGGGAACGTTCTCACTCGTATTTCTTCGAACGACCACATTTTCAATATAGGCATAGGAAAGCATAATAAATTGTAAAAAAACGACAGGGCCGTTTATTTATAGAAAAGCAAAGAAAGAGCCATACTTTTGTCACCAAGAAAGTTACGCGGCTTTACCCCTGTAAACTCTTTAAAGTCTTTAATAAAATGAGATTGATCATAGTAATTGCATTTGTACGCTATATTAGTAAGGCTTTCGTCATGATTAATTAATAACTTCAAAGCAGTTTGTAAGCGAATAAGCTTACTCAACTTCTTAGGGCTAACTCCAACTATATCTAAAAATTTTCTTTCTAATTGTCGTTTTTGATTGGGAGCTGAACTTATAATTTTGTTAATGGGTATATTGCCATTGTTCGAAAAGAGAATCTCAACGGTTGCTTTTACAACATTTTCAATAGTTCGCGGATTACTAAGTTTTGAAAAAAGAAATGCTTCAAGTATTTCAATTCTTTCACTTGTGTTTAGAGCTTTAATAATACTTTTTTCTAGCTCCTCTGATTCATTGCTTTCAAACAATTCATAAATTGATGTTTCTTTATTTTTTAGATTATTGATGGGTTCAGAAACGAAATTAGAAAAAGCATAAGGTAAAAAGCTGGCAGCAAAGGTATGAACATAACCTGTCGGTTGAATATAAAAAGGGGAAACGGTTTGCCCAAGTACCATTGCACGTGGTTGAATTATGTAATGATTATCTGAAGTGTACCTTTTAATGTCATCACCTAAAATGAAAGCCAATTCAATACTTCCATCAGGTACAATTCTCTGCTTTTCTGAATTTTCTTCTGGAGAGACCTCGAGTGTCCAGAAAAAATTAACAAAAGAGGCTATATCTTTACTTGGTAAAAATGTTTTGTAATCCATAAGCCATCCAAATCAGTACGAAATTCACACTGAGTATACTAACATGCCATATGTATCAGATCTTTCTGGTGACTTTTAATGTTTTTACACAACATATAAAAAGGCCTCCGACTTAATACTTCCCTGTTTTAATATATGTTACGATTTTATCTGCATGATCCTCAATAAGTCCCTTTGATGTCCCTACTGCAGCTTTATTTCTTGACGTAACCTTTAACCTAGCGATAGTTTCATCGCTTTTTACATCCTTAATAACAACTATCGTTGAAATATTATCTGTTCCAGCCATGAAACCGCCTAACGCTCTGGCTGCGCCATGCCTCATTTTATAATCAATGAAGGTAATTTCAATTTTCTTATTAGCATCATTACTAGTGCTTAGTCCAAATTGACTCATTTGTGCTTCTAGCCTTGCTTTGAATAGAGACATCCCTTTTTCTGGAACGCTCGCTTCATCAATAACCTCTTGAGTAAATACATCTGACAATTGGTAGGTGTAACTACGTTCAACTATTAATTTTGTACTTGAACAACCTGTTAATACAACAAAGCTTAATATAGTCACTAAAAATCTAACGTTTTTCATAATTTCTCATGGTAGTACATGGTGATTTATAAGAGGAACTAAAGTTAAATAAACTAGCTAGAACATATATGTCCTAACTAATTTATTTAAATGTAAAGTACCAGACGCTCCTAATCTAAGTAATTCAAGCGATAAACTTCATGTTGACGCCAAAGCAAAGGATCTTGCATTTTACACTTACCTTCATACTCAGAAAGTGCCCAATTACTGTAGTTACATGTTTGCGGTGTCATCTTCTCTTTGATTTGCTCAATAACCAAATGATCAAGCACGCTACCTGGAAATTCAGCATTCTTAATATGTATCGCTCTTGATAGCGCAACAGGGCTGGCCCAAGAAGGTGTCATTGATGAAATAGGATAGGAATTTAAACCCAACATATCCGTTTGCATTACTGGCGTTTTATTATAAGGAAATGGGCGAATAGGGATGATACCAAAGTTAATAAATACATCTATCCATTGTTTGGAGTTACCCCGAGCAGATTGCAGTGCAGGTGCTGCTACATCATTAATAATACCTGTGCTGGGTAGCTTTGAATCTAATGAACTAAAATCCCCTACCAACATTCTATTAATATAAGACTTCTCAATATCAAGCGCATTATTATCTACCGACATATTAAGTCCGGTTGCCTGAAAACCAAACACGCCCTGAGAATTAAACAGCATTTCATAAAATGGTCGTAAAGTATCAAATAACGCCTTTTTTACTGTTGTTGACGGCTGCGGTAAACTACAATATTCCGTCCATAAACTTGCGATACTTTCCAGTGTATAACCACCTGAATAATTGATGTATTCGACACCATGTTTGTCCAAAACATTTTGTTTAAAATCAGTTGAAACATTACTAATATGCTTAGTTAATCTTTGTAAATTAGTCGTAATTTGTCCATTTTCTGTTTTATTGGGATAACAAAACAAATCAGTTTTGTGTTTAAAAAACTCGGGTTGTGGTGCAATAACCAATTCAGCTAACGGGTTATGTTCCAGCAAATAAGTAAAAGGTATTCCACCGTGACCGATAAATGCTTGATAATTTGAAAAAGGATATAATTCATCAAATATCGTGTTTAAAGGCGTTAACCACACTGCGGGAATGAAACGTGCTTGTTGATTTTCATCGGTAAAGTTGTCAATCTCTTTTAACGTATCAACAACAAACGTGGGTAATTCAAACGTAGGATCGTAATCAACCACATCATTTTGTTGATAATATCCTGTATCAGCTTCTTTAAACGCGGCTTTCACCCGACTGCGGTAACGAACAGTAGCAGAAAATTCAAGCCCCGAATCCAAAATAAGTATGGTTTGATTTGGATCTGACTTTTCTGGTGAAAACTCACCGTCTGAAAATTTTAAAATAACCTTTTCACAAGCTTCATCATTATTATCAGTTTCACAGTTCAACGCGTTTAACTGAGTTATCTTTTTAGTGAGCCAGTCATCAACCTGCGGCTTTAAAAGCTGTTGCGGAGTGTCAGAAATTGGATCTGGCTCTGGTTCAACAATCACTGGAGGGGACTTTTTAGGGGATGAGTTACCACCACCACAAGCCCCGAGCATCAAACTTAAAAAAATCAGAAGGGTTATGTGTCTTTTTTTCATAATAATTAATACCGCTTAGTCCATTTGGATTGCTTTGTCCATTTTGGGTACCATAGCGTTAATAATCATCGGTGTAAATAATAAATAATCCTTTTACATTACCGCTTATAAAATAGACCACCACATTTAGCTAGTTGAAAATAAATTAAGATTTAAGGGTAGGAACAAAGTTAACACCCTTATAAATAAATGCTGCAATCATCAAACTTAACCGTGCAAAAAACTACCTGCCCGCAATTACTTTTCGAGGAAATGTTGTTTGTAATAAATAACGTGACTAATGTCCGCTGAATACTGAATTTTAAACATATAAGGCTGCAAATTCGCAGTTCTTGAATTGCTTTTGATGGTTTATTATATCGTTCTATTTTATGCTAATAGCTTTTCACAATTACTCACGTTTGCTCGTCGCTTTCTATTTAAATCTTCACAGTATCCCTCCTGCGATGTTGGCCTCCCGACTGCGCCATCAAACACCCGTGTAAAGTGGGTCGTGAGTTTTAACCAATTATCTGCTGAGATATTTGCCCGCTCCAATAACCGTGAATGAGTATTATCTATATAACCGCGCTTATCTTCTCGTATACAACGACCTGTTAACTCGACAAGATCTAAATAAGATTTTAACTCAAATGGTAAGCCCTTTGGCATGTGCTGCCTTGACATACCTGCAAAGCGCATTAGATGTTTTGGTTGTTTGCCGTCTTTTGCGCTTTCTAATCGTTTTTGAACACTCGTATGTGATGACTCTTCTGGCGTGTTTGCCATTCTGGCCCTGATAGGATTTAAATCAACGTATGCCATACAGGCTGCCAATGATGCTTCATCAAGAAGCGCTTGTGACTTGAAGCGGCCTTCCCAGAATAGTCCTGTACAGTTATCTTCCTTATTCGCTTTACGAGTAATATCTTCATTTAATAATCGCATAAACCAGCTAATACTTGCTAGCCGTTCACGGTATTGTTTTACTGTTTGATTAAAAAAGATAAGTTCAGCTTTACTTAGCTTTTCACTTTGTATGTATCTTTGCTTAAGTACGGTGCCTTTACACAGCTTGTGCCAACGAATAACAATCGCTTTATCATTCAGCCTCTTTGCTTTTTTATCATCAACATAGAGCACTAAGTGCGTGTGGTTACTCATTACAGCATAAGCACACACATCAATACAAAATACCTTGGCTAGACTCAGTAGTTTCTCTTCAACCCAACCTCTGCGGTGCTCATAAGACTTCCCTGTAAAACAGTCTTCACCGCATAAAAATGCTCGGCGTACACAGCGAGAAATACAATGATAGTATTTTGTATCAACCAAACTTATTTGACGCTTTCTTGCGATAGCCATAGGACAACCTGTTTATTTTTTAAACCAATTAAAAGTTAGTGCAAAATATAGAAAATACAAACTTTAGGATGGGTGTCATCTTTGTTGTTCAAGCCTGCTGTTTTGTGTCCTTGGTTTAACGGCCTTGTTAGCTCTTAATACGTGACAAGCCTTCTTTTTGCTTAGCGAAATTCAGTAACATTAAATCAAATAATTTAGGAACTTCTGTAATTTCTTGAAAGCAGAATTTATAGCATTTTTTATTAAACCCAATAAAATCTTGGTGATACTCTTTACTAGTTGGACGAGCACTAATAAAAAACTCAAAAAGAAAACCCGTAAAGCAAAAACATATAGCTTGACCAATTTGGTTATGATTAAGCCTATAATCAGTTCTTACGAATGGACTTACTATAAAATCTCTTAGATCTTTTTCACTAAAACCATTTTCAGTACTATCTATCAAGCGAAAGCCTCTTACTAAAAATGTGCCTTTTGAGAGCTCAGTTTTCGTATTAAGCCCACTTCTGATACTTTGCTGTATTTTTGGAGGAAGATTAACATTGCTAAAACTTGGGTGCGATGACTCACTCATTCTCCAAAGAATTGACGCTAAAAAGTCTCTGAACTTTCTAGTGTTGAAGTCTGATAGGATAATGCCTGATTCATCTTGGCTTTTTAAAGCCTTTTTCCCCGAAAGTACAAGCATACCGTAACTTTCGTAGTGTTGATTAAGTTTTCGTTCACACCCTTCGCATAACTGCGTTGAAGCCCTGCTATCCTGTGAATGCTTAATTTCTTCATTCTCAACTGAGGACAACTCTATAGCTTTGCCATTGTTGGATCTAAAAATTTTTTTAAAAAATGAATCTGGAATTGCGTGCGATTTGCATAAATTGCTATGTTTAAGGCATAGCTTACATTTCTCAAGCATAACGTCCTTTGTTTAATTAAAAGTAAAGACTCTCTTGGGAGCTAACAGCGTTTTACCAAGAATACCGATAAACACTTTGCTAAAAGTGGCCGTACTCACGTAAATACGCATTAAAATTTATAATAATATTATTAACTTACTAATTTATGATGACGATGACAACAAAAATTAGCACTACCATACCGAGAATTTACTTAATCAAGAACCGACATTTTTGTTAACCGAGAATAAATAACGTACATTAAAATAAAATCAATAAGTTACGACCAGCGCAAAATACAAAGCGAGAATTAAAACTAATTACATACCGAGAATTTTAGTATCGAAATCCCCCCCTCCCTATTAAATTAAGGGTACGATTTACCCTTGTTTTAGTGATACAAAAAATGCGCAGTACTCTTCACATTCAAAATGTCTGTTAAGCTTTATTTAATTCGAAAATCGGTAAAACATTCTGGGAGAGTATGGTTTGAGGTATGAAGTTAAGTCGCTCATTTCAAGAAAAAGAGGGGCAGATCACTTGCCCCTTTGTTTAGTTACTTTGATAGTTTGTTGTGAATTTCGTTGGGTTTAGTGGTACTCAACTCAACCTATGCGGATGCTTTGAATAGTAATATTTTAGGGTGCGACGTATTTTAAAAAACAAAAAAGGCAGGTTCACTTTACCTGCCTTTTTATGACTACCCTTTTATTTGTTACTCTTTTATTTGTTGAGCAGCTACATTACTCAGCTCGCCCTTGCACACCGTAAATTGCAGGGCGTTTTAGCTGGGCATTTAAAGGTAAGTAACACGCTAGTGCACCGAGGCTAATTACAAACAATAACGTCATAAATAACATACCAAACTGTATAATTTGTGGTATGCCACCAGCAATGAATTGCAATGGTTGCTGTAAGGTCAGCAGTAACGTAATACTCAGTATTATGCCCGCTATTATTGCGCTGCCATTTTGCTTAAATACCAACAAAAACAATGCCAGTGGCTTTGCGCCAATACATAAATGAATGCCTATTTCAGCGCGGCGTAACAATACCGAGTAACGCATAATGCCTATCAAACCAATGCTGGTTAGGGCAATGGTTGCTGCGATAATCATCAGCGTTGTGGCCGATACCACATAATGGCGAAACAGTGCCGTGTCGCGCTGTGCATTTAACGGCTCTAACTGATGCACCGACAACCCTGAGTTGCTATTTTGCAATAACGTATTAAGCGTATTTTTTGTTAATTGCTGGCCCTGCTTAAGCGCTACAATAAATGAACGATAGCCTTTACGTGCTAAAAACGCTTTTGGTTGTGCCTTGCTTTGCCCTGGAATGGGCATTGCTTTGACTATGCCTATAATTGTCAGGTCATTCTCGCGCCCTGAAGTCATATCAAAACTTAGCCGCTTGCCTAACGCATTGCCATCTGGCGATAGCTGCTTTGCAAACACATCATTAATAATAATGACCTTTGTATTGCTTTTAGTATCCTCGTTTGTAAAACCTCGCCCCTGTAACACGGGTTGTTTAAGTAATGAAAAATACTGTGCATCAACTGATTTACCATAGGGTAATACGCTTTGATTGCTTGCCACCTCAACCAATGACCAGGTAATTAAATTATCGTTAATCGGTGATGAAGAACGACTTACTTGCCTAACCTCGGGCAATAAAGCAATCTCGTTAGCTACTTGATTTAATAATTGATTTGCTTGGTTTCTATCTGCCGCTACATGGCTTGCTAAATTAACCTCTAGACTGATTAGTTGATCAAGTGGCACTGTAAAAGCATCGTCAATATTGGTTTGATTCACGTTAAAGACTAAAAAATTAATAAATAATAATGTACACGCCACCGCTACTTGAAAGGCGACCAAGCCTTGCCATACGCGCTTACCTACCTGCACTGCTGTACCTTTACCTGCTGATTTTAAACCGCCAATTAATTGTTGATAATTTATAATTCGCGTACATAAAAAGGCGAACAGCGTGGTTAATATTAAACCGCTAAACAGTGTGATAAGAAATGATACTGCGTTGATAGAAAGTTCATTAGCGCGCGGTAATATTGCCATGGCAAAATCGCTTATAGTTGCTAAAAAAACCGCCGCGAGCGCAAGCCCAATGCTACTTGCCAAAGCGATGAGTAAGGCAACCTCTAGCCAAAATTGCTTAAACAAAGTAAGCCGTGTTGCACCCAGTGCCGCACTCAGTGCTAATGTATGTTTGCGCGCTGCGGTTCGTACTATAAACACATTACTAATATTTACGCAGGCAATAATAACCAAACCAGCTACGGCTAAAATAAGCCAATAAATATTTTGTGGCGTTTCTTTTAAAATCACTGTTTGCAAGGTGTTTAGCTCAAGCTCGATATGCCAACCTGCAAAAAATGCTTCTGTATCAATATGCTGCTGCCATACGTTATCCACATACTGCGATAACGTTTTACTTGCCTGCTCAAGGCTTATATTACTTGGTAATTTGGCTACAAAATGACTGCGCGAATAACGGTTCCACCAAAACGGCTTAGCTTCTGCTGAGGTTAAATTGTAATCCCACGGGAGCCACACAGCGGTGGTTTGCCCCGTTTTGATCAGTGCAGGCGATTTAAAATCAGCCGCTGCCACACCTATAATTTTAAACTGCTGAGCACCTACGCTCAGTGTTTGGCCTATTATATTATCTTTGCCGGCAAAGTCATTTTGCCAAGTTTGATAGCTTATAACTGCAACGGGGTTAAAGCTATCAAGGGCTTCGGTTTGCGTAAAACCACGCCCTAAATGCAGCTTAATGGCGAACATATCAAACCACTGCGGGGTAACAAATGAGGTGTTTACTATGGGTAAGCCCGCCACATCATCTAAGCGTTGTTCTGCGTAATACACCAATGCCACTTGCTCAAAAAGATGATGATTTTTATATAAATCAATTAGTGCTGGGTAATTAAAAGCGCGGGTATTGAGCGTGCCTGTTTGGTCAATTTGAGCGTATTCAGCTTTGACTAAACGCGCTTGGTCAGGATACGGTAGCGGTTTTAACAGCATAATATAAGCCAGTGTGAGTACGGTAATTAATGCAGCTAACACTACACTTAATGTTGTAATGACACTTAGGCTATAAACTCGATGATTAATTAAATTAGCAACGGCACTTTTAAGGTTGTAGCTCATTATTGTGCCCCCGTTAGTAATTGATTAACCGGCTTAGTGACGTATTTTTGCATTACCAGCACAATAGTCATAAAAGTTAGTAAGGTAATAACCAGTAAAGTAAACCCGCCTAAAGCAGCACTTAATGGGTTTGCTAACGAGGCTGTGGTTAAGTTAAAAATTCCTATTTTTGTAAACACAATAGCTAACACAATGGTAAAGGCACTCACAAAGCCAAACAGCAGGTACTTGGCATGATCAAACAGCATTAATAGCACAACCTGATAAGGCTTAGCACCTATAGCCATTCGCGTAGCAATTTCAGTAAGCCGTATTTGTAAGCTAATACTTAGCACACCATACAAACCAATTGCGGCAATAAACAATGCGCTTACGGCGGTGCTAATTGCACCATAGAGTGCGAGCTTGCTATGGCTAAGCTGCTGCGCATGTTGCTGTTCAAGGCTTATAAATTCACTAATTGCTAAGCGGCTATCAATGTTATTAAGCACACTTAATAGCTGTTGCCTTGTTATTGTTTGTTCGGTATTTGTTTGTCCTGCTTTCGTTTTAATTAAAAAATTAAGTGCCCCAGGGTTTGAGGCTTGATACATTACAAATCGCTCGCCATCAATGTTAGGTAAGTGTTTGTCTGCAACCACGCCAATCACTGTAAACTCACGCTGTGTTGGTGTAATACGCGTGCCTACGGCGTTGCCTTCTGGACTTAGATAATGAGCAAACGATTGATTTATAACAATGCCTGAATCGCCGTCTATTAGCTCTTGGTGATTAAAGTTGCGCCCAGAAAGCAGTGGTAAATCAAGTAATGAAAAGCTGTGTTCGTCGGCTAGATTTATAAAGCTGGTGTATCGCTCTTGGCGTTTTACATCGTTTATTGGCCAGCCCCAATGGTGTGCAAATGGCGAGCGCGCCCGCGATACGGCCTCAACACCCGCCAGGCTACTGAGTGCGTTAACGGTTGCTTGTACAAACTCTTTACTTTGCTCGCGGCTTATTGGCTGCGCGCCTACGGCTTCTACTGATAAGCTATAACGATCAGCCACAGCAAAACCCAGTGGTTGATTTACTTTTTTAAGCGCGTCGTTTATTACCAGTGTTGACGCAAACATCAGCACGCTGGCAAAAGTGATCTGTAAAACAATAAATACTTGGCGTTTGACGTTGTTAATTTGACTACTTTGCCCTTTTCCTGAGCCACTCAATTGTGATTGAAGTTGCCCATAATTTAAATGTGGCGTACTCACCTTTGCTAAAATAGCACCCGCAAACACCACAAATAATACAACTGTAAAATAAGAAACCCAGCCGAGCGCAAGCTCATTCACTCTTGGTAAAAACTCGCCAAACTGTGCTTTTATCAGCATTAACGCTAATTGTGCAAATACTAACGCCAAGCAACTAGCAATGATCAACAAAGTCACAATATCCACTAAGTTACGCATATAAATATGCTGTGTTTTTGCCCCAACAACATGATGAATAGCAATGGTGTGACTTTGCAGCTGATATTTAGCTAACAATAAATTAGCTACGTTTGTTAAGGCAATCAGTAGTAAACCCACTGACGCTGCAATAAGCACCTGTAAAATAGTTTTACTGTCGCCTAAAATAACTGTGTGTAATGGCGTTACTTGCATATTAAGCTGCCAACCTTTTAAAAAGGCACGCTCGGTCACTTGTGGCAGCCATAGTTGATTAGCGCGCTGTGCAAGCTTTAAAGCAAGTTGTGCAGGGTCAATATTAGTGTTTAATTTAGCTAGCATAGCTATCATTGGGCTGATACCAGCCCAGCTCTGCGTTTGATCTTTACGTGGGTTATAACTAAACGGCAGCCATACCTCTCGTGTTTGTGAAGGTCGGTGCATTTGCGGTTCATGAGCAAACTCGTCAAGTACACCGCTGACACTAAAATGGCTCCCTCCAACGGTTAAGGTTTTGCCTATCACGTCGGTATTTGCAGCAAAATGTTGCTGCCAAAACTGATAACTAATCACCGCTTGAGGCAGTTGTTGATCTAAAGCGGTCGTGTCATTAATTAGGCTTAAAGGGCTCCCTAGGTGCATTTTCCAACCGAGTAAGTCAAACCACTGCGGGGTAACATAACTCACAAAAACTTTAGGCTGGTTTGGCAACGAGCTAATAATAGCCTCGTCATAATAATTAAGGGCTGCCACACCAAACTCACTTTGATTATTATAAACATCAAGTACACCTGGGTAAGTGAATGCACTATTATCAATTGCGCCATTTTGCTTTATTTGTTGTTGTTCTATTTTATAAAGTGACGACTGATCTGGGTACGGTAATGGCTTTAAAATAACGTTATACGCCAAAGTAATAACACAAATAAGTACCGCAAGTGTTAAGCCTACCGTTAATACAAAACTGGTATTTAACAGTGGTTTTTGTTTTAGGTTTTGCCACGCTGTTTGCAAAAAGTATTGCATAAAGTTCTCACTAAATTAGCTGTTTATTATGCGCTTAACGCCTCATTGGTATTTACTGCACCGAGCATTTCGCCATCTAATAACTTTAATTGCCTAGTGGCCATATCGCCGTAACGCGGGTCATGTGTGACCATACAAATAGTGGTACCTGCAGCGTTTAGCTCACTGAGAACTTGCATTACTTGGTCGCCCGATTTTGAATCTAAATTACCCGTTGGCTCATCCACTAACAGGATTGCGGGTTGAACCACCAACGCCCGCGCAATCGCCACGCGTTGTTGCTGACCGCCCGATAACTGGTTCGGTTTATGGCTCATACGATGCCCCAGCCCTACTTTTTCAAGGCACACTTTTACTTTTTCAGCAATTACTTGCTTACTCGGCTTAGACTGATGATAACGCAATGGCAACGCTACGTTGTCAAACACGCTTAGCTCGTCAATTAAATTAAATGATTGAAAAATAAATCCTATTTTTGCATTACGAATTTCAGCCGCTTGATTAAGCGAAAGCGCCGACACATTTTTCCCTTCAATTAAATACTCGCCGCTGGTTGGCATATCAAGTAGGCCCAATAGTGAAAGTAATGTTGATTTACCACAGCCAGATGGTCCCGATATCGACAAATATTCACCACGATAAATACACAAATCAATACTGCGCAGTGCGTAGGTTTGTAGTTCTTGGGTTTCAAATACCTTACTAATGCCCTTCATTGCTAATACGACATCGGCTTGGGGGTGCGTTATTTTTTGCTCTGTCATTATTTTCATCCTGTTCATTAGTTAATTAAGATTTCGCTATTGCTGCGAGTAAGGTTGGTTAAATCTGAAATAATTAGTTGTTGTTCTAACTTTGCGCCATTAAGTATCTCGATAAAGCGCCCAGCTTCGCGGCCAAATTTTATATTAACCAAGCGTGCGCTTTGTTGCTGTGCGTTTACCTGATACAGCGCTGTTTCAGTGTGCGGTTTTACATTTGCTGGGCGCTCAATATAAGTCACGTTTTTGAGCTGCGCGACATTAATGTTGGCATCGACTGTTAATTGCGGCCTGACATTTTCAGGAAGTTCTTTAGGCAGAGATAATTCTACCTCTACTGTATTGTTGATCACCACCGGGCTTATACGTGCTACCTTTGCCGTTACTATACCGCGGCGTGTATCTACTTCTGCTAGCTGCCCTAATCGAATATCATCCACTTGATTTTGTGGTACTTGAATAATCGCAATGAGTGAATCAACCGAGCCGATAAGCGCAATTTCTTGCCCTGCGTTTACACTTTGCCCAAGCTCTACTGGTAAGCGCTGTAATACGCCATTCATCCCAGCCACCACAGATAAGTTAGCCAATTGTGTTTGTGCCATACCCACTAAACCTTGTTGCTGCTTTATTTGCTCAAGCTGAATTTTTTCAGATTCTATATGCACGGCTTTTAGTTGCTCAGCACGCTGCTTGGCTATCACTAATTGCTGGCTCAGTTGTTGCTCGTCTAGCACGCTGCGTTGATAATTAAGCGTTGAAACAATACCCTGCTCAACTAAACTTGTTTCAGCTTTTAATTGTAATTTAGCATTTTCGTAAGCGGCATGGCTTTGTGCTACATGAGAGCGTTCATTTAAAAGTTCGCGGGTATTATTTAACCTTAACTGGCGTAAATTAGCGTTGAGTTTATTAAGCTCTTGTTGGGCGCTTTCAAGTTGCTGCTCAAGTGTTGGATTGGCTAATTGCACTATTACCGAGTCACTGGTCACAATTGCACCGGGCTTTAATAAAATAGCCTGTACTGTGGCGGGTGTTTTTGCCGTTAGCAATTGCTGCTGCGCTGATTTAAGCTCGCCATAACCTGTAACTGTAACCGCAAGCGCGCCTTGACGTACATTAGCGACAATTATATTACTGCGCGCCACAGACACCCCTACTTGGCTACTGCGCTGATAAATCACTCCTGCAATTAAAATAATAGCCAGTAGTAAAATTAACTTATGCCAAAGCGATAACTGCTTTACTACTTTTGTTTTTGCTATGTCCATATTTCACCGCGTTATGCTTTGTATGTTTAAGCTATTGCGAAACACATGCCAACATTAAAATCTAATAAATACATAGCATTATAAATTTACATTATTTAAAAACCCTTATAGAGCTGCGATACCGGACTACCCAGTACCAGTTTGAAACTGGCTATGATCTAGCGCTTTCAATATGCTCAAAACAGCAACCCCAAAACCGGACTCAAATAGTCCATAATCGGACTAAAACACATGATGAAATAAAACCTAAGTAACTAACAAGCTGAAATACAAAAATAAAATCACTGGCATAGAAATCGCTATACGCTACAATCATCCTGCGCTTATTCACCTATTTGGAAGTTTATGTCTGCCACTATTTTGATCATCGAAGATAGCCCTGAAATCCGCCTAAGCGCGCGCTTTATTTTAGAAGATAACGGCTATCAGGTGCTCGAATGCGACTCGCCTTTTACAGCACACACACTAATTGAAGACAGCCAAGCGATTGACCTTATTTTGCTTGATATGAATTTTACCCGCGACACCACTTCAGGTAACGAAGGCATGGCGTTTTTAAAGCACTTACATAAACAACAATTAGATATTCCCGTCATTGCAATGACTGCGTGGTCGAGCGTTGATCTGGCGGTGCGCGCTATGCAACTAGGTGCATGTGATTTTATTGAAAAACCATGGCAAAACCAGCGTTTATTAAAATTGCTCGATCAGCAACTCACGCTTAAAAAGTTAAATAAACAAAACCAAAAATTGCAGCAACAGCTTAACGATCATACCTCGCCTACATTTGTGTATCAGTCACACGCGATGCAACAGCTGATAAGCCAGTTAGCTAAAGTAGCTAAAACCGATGCCAACATTTTACTAACCGGTGAAAATGGCACGGGTAAAAGCCAATTAGCACAATGGCTTCATCAGCAGTCTACGCGCCATACACAACCATTTATTGCGGTGAATATGGGGGCTATTGTTGAATCGTTATTTGAAAGCGAAATGTTTGGTCATAAGAAAGGCGCGTTTACTGATGCTAAAAATGAACGCATTGGCCGCTTTGAACTGGCCGATAACGGCAGTTTATTTTTAGACGAAATAGCCAATATACCGCTACCACAACAAGCAAAGTTATTGCGGGTACTCGAAAGCCAAGAGTTTGAGATGGTTGGCGCGAGTCAAACTAAAAAAACCAATGTACGCTTGATCAGCGCCACCAATGGCGATATTGCCACACTGATAAATCAAGGCCAGTTTAGAGAAGATTTATACTACCGGGTAAACACGTTGGAGTTTGTTATACCACCACTGCGTGAACGAATAGAAGATATAGTACCTTTATGCGAGCATTTTATAAATTTACACGCTAAAAAATACTCAAGCGCCGTGCTTACCCTAAGCGAATGCGCTAAACAGGCATTGAATCACTATCCTTGGCCAGGTAATGTACGCGAACTAAGCCATGTAATTGAACGGGCAATATTACTAGCAGCAACCGATACATTGACCGCCAATGACTTAAATTTACAAAGCAATCAAAGCAGTAACACATTACCACTAATGACACTAGAGCACGCTGAGCGCCAACTAATTAATTTAGCGCTAAAACAAACTCAGGGGCATATTCCTAACGCCGCAAAATTATTAGGTTTAGGCAAATCATCTATGTATCGTCGCCTTGAGAAATACGGTATCGCTGGATGGCAAAAGGCATGACAAAAGGCATGACAAACGGTATAAAAATAAATAGCCTTTATCACTCATCGCTTGAACGCAGCTTAATTGGCTTTGCACTGTTAAGTGGCACTTTAGCGGCGTTGGGTTGCTATTTTATTGGCCAATATTTTGCTTTACCTGTTATTACTTCTGCCGTTATTTCAAGTCTATTTTTAGCTATTTACCTTAAACTGTTTACTCGTACCTACAAAAAAGTGATCAACAGCTTTAACCGCAATCACGCCCACTTAGATGCCATTTTAAACGAAGATTACAACCAACTCGTTAAGCCCAGCTATCAGGCAGGGAGTATTCACCAATTACAACAAAGCTTGATCGATTTAAGTGAAGAGTTATTTAAAAAGAAGTCGCGCTACGATCAGCATGTGTTTTTGGTGTATCAATTAATTGAGCATTTTAATGTGCCGATCATGGTGCTCGATCAACACAATAAACTCAGCTATGCCAATAATGCGTTTAGTGAATTTAAACAGACACAATGGCAAACCTTACGCTACACCAGCGCAGAACAATTAGGGCTTACAAAACAAGGCGCACATTGGCAATTTAGCGATGTTATTACAGCCCAGCAATGGCAAATACGTCACAGTGAATTTATAGAGCAAGGCAGCTGTCATCAGCTTATTGTTATGATCGACATCACCTCAGCCCTTCGCGAAAACCAACTGCAAGCATGGCAGCAAATTATTCGCGTACTCGGTCACGAAATTCGCAACTCACTCACCCCTGTTACTGCTATGGCTGAAAATCTCGCCGTGAAGCTCACCGAGCCACGCCAAGTACAAGCGCTTAATGTAATAAGTGAGCGCTGTAATTATCTTAATGAGTTTGTCACCCGCTATGGCGATATTAATAAACCACTGACGCTCAATATAGTTGAAATAGACACGGCTGCATTTTTAAAACAAGTATGTGCTATTTATCCTGATGTTAAATTTAGCTGCGTGACTAACGCCACAACCTTTAAGGCCGACCGCACGTTTATTCACCAAGTGATGATCAACCTAGTAAAAAATGCCATCGAAGCAAGCATCCCGCCCATAAAAATAGCACTAGGCGTGCATAATCAAGGCAAAGTAAACTGCATCACCATTGATGATAACGGCCAAGGGCTCGCCAACCCAGACAACATATTCGTGCCATTTTACACTACTAAACAACAGGGCCAAGGCATCGGCCTCAGCTTTTGCCGTAACGTAATAGAGCAACATCACGGTAGCTTGAGTTTAATAAACAAGAACAAAACCCAAGGCGTTCTTGCTACTGTATTGCTGCCTAATGAGTAGTAGTTAAAAAGATAACTACACCTCACCTAAAATTAAATTACACTTAATAACATAAGTATCAGGTACGAAAAGTTAAGTAGATTAACCCTGCTTACTGGCAAACCATTGCTCTAAGTATTCTATACATTGTATTAATTTTGCTGGTACAAACTGCCTAGCAGGATATAAAGCATAAAGTGTTAACTTAGATTTTTTTGCATCAGCCAATACTTCAACAATGTCGCCGCTATCGATTGCCGACTGACAAACAAAGTCAGGGATAAACCCAAGCCCTAAACCTCGCTTTATTCCTTCCATCATAAATAAGGTACTGTTGACTCGTAAACGCCCATTCACTGTGATCCCATCCTCAATAGGCCATACATTTTTACCTTGAAAATAACTATAAACAAAACAGTTATGTTGCTGTAGATCTTTAGGTAAAACGATTGCAGGGTTATTATCAAGATAGCTTTGTGCCGCGCATACTTTATATGTAAAGCAAGTCAGTGGCCTGCCAACATAATTAGAGTCGATTGGTGTACTTGATGCACGAAATCCTAAATCAAAACCCTGCTCTACAAGATCAACCTTCTCATCGCCAAGGTGAATATCAAGCTCAATATCCGGATAAGCTTGCATAAAATCTGTGAATAAACTCGCCAAATCAGTAATGCCTAATGCCATAGGGGCATTAATTTTAAGCTTGCCTCGTAAATCTTGCTGCAGTTCTCGTACAAAACTATCTGCGTTATCCAACTTTGAGAGTATGTCGCGCGCTCTTTGTAAATAACCTTCGCCTGCATGAGTAAGCTGTACGTTGCGTGTAGAGCGATGCAATAAACGCGCGCCGAGATTATCTTCTAGCCTAGCAATTTCTTTACTGATCATTGATTTTGATGAATTGGTTTGTTCAGCAACTCGCGTAAAACTGCCTAAATCAGCTAAACGAACAAATAGCTCAATCGCACGTAGTTTATTCATTTTCGCTCCTGTTGAGGTTTTTATTGTGGATATACCCAAGCCACCTCGATTGTTTCCTTCTTGATGACAGTATATCCACATTATAGGTATATATGAAAACCAACTAAACACTTAATATTCATCACTGCTGACATAGATTCTTTAGTCAGCATGAAAGTAATTAATTCAACCAAATTTAGGAAACATTATGTACACACTTTACTATATGCAAGGCGCTTGCTCATTGGCGACTCAAGTTGTATTACATGAATTGGATCAAGAGGTCACTATTATTGATAAAAATAGTCTTGATGACTTTAATACCATAAACCCTGTAGGCACTGTGCCTGTATTAGTGGATGGTGATAATAAACTAACCGAAGGTGCTGCTATAATATTGTACCTGCTTAATAAACATGACAATACCTTGCTTCCAACTAATGCAAACAAACAACAAAAAGCAATAGAAGAGATCCTGTTTGCAAATGCCACCATGCACCCTGCCTATTCAAAGTTATTTTTTATTGAGCAAAACATCAGTGATCAAAAGGCAAAACGTGAAGCATTCGATGCCATTGAAAAAAACATTAACGACCTATGGCAAGTTGTTGAAGACAGTCTTGAAAGTAAAGAAACCTTAAATGGTTACATGCTTTCTGCAGCAGATATTATGTTAGCGGTATACGCTACATGGGGTCAGTACTTTCCTGTAAAACTCATTTTTGGTAAACGCACAACTAAAATGCTTGCGGCAGTTCAGTCAATGCCAAGCTTTTTAAAGGCTGTTCAAGCTGAAAGTATTACATCAGCAACCTAATATTTTTTAAGGCAATTACTTTTGAGTCGTAAAATTTCTAAGGCCTTTAGGGCGAGTTTACCTTTTAGGATTCACATTTGTTCAATTGCGGCGCGAGGCTTATAACCTTGTAACCTCGTGAGCCAAATAAAATAGAGTAAAACGACCATGTCTTACTCTCCTAAGTACTTTAATCCACAAAGCATATGGAGCGCTTTAGTCGCATGAGCAAGCAATTAAGTCTGTTTAAAAATATAGTCCAAGATGTGTCTCTTTCAGCAATAAACGCAGGATTTATTACTGTTTTAGTTGGTTTTACAAGCTCTGTTGTTATTGTATTTCAAGCAGCATACGCGTTAGGGGCAAGCCCTCAACAAATCAGCTCATGGATATTAGCTTTAGGCGTAGGCATGGGAGTTACTGGTATTGCATTATCTATTAGATATAAAACGCCAATAACCACTGCTTGGTCAACATCTGGCGCTGCAATGCTTGTTAGCACGACCTCGACTGTGAATTTAAATGAAGCGATTGGCGCGTTTATTATGACTGGGATTTTAATAAGCCTTAGCGGCTTTAGTGGTTTATTTGAACGTGTAATGAAAAAAATCCCTCTGTCGATTGCTGCTGCAATGCTATCTGGCGTATTAATAAACTTTGGTGTTGATGCATTTTCTGCGATGAAATCCGATCTATTTTTAGTTCTGACAATGTTTATTGTCTTTATTATTACGCAGAAATACAGCCCTCGTTATGCGGTTATTTATACTTTACTTATTGGCTGCATG
Organism: Pseudoalteromonas sp. NEC-BIFX-2020_015; assembly: GCF_012952265.1. Taxonomy (NCBI): domain Bacteria; kingdom Pseudomonadati; phylum Pseudomonadota; class Gammaproteobacteria; order Alteromonadales; family Pseudoalteromonadaceae; genus Pseudoalteromonas; species Pseudoalteromonas sp. NEC-BIFX-2020_015. The sequence goes on along the minus strand of NZ_JABCJL010000004.1, from coordinate 98,514 downwards.
ATTGCTTATCAACAAGGTTTAATTGAACCTGCGGCAATCGAATTTTCAATCACAACACCGGTATTTACTATGCCGGTGTTTAGCTTACAGGCATTCATTGGTATAACTGTGCCACTTTTTGTTGTCACTATGGCTTCGCAAAACCTACCGGGGTTAACTGTACTACGAGCTTCTGATTATAAAGATACTCCCGTTTCCCCACTCATTGCATGGACAGGCGTATCAACTACGTTACTTGCTGCATTTGGTGCATACACCATAAACTTAGCCACCATTACCTCTGCTATTTGTGTAGGCAAGGAAGCACATACAGATCCCAAAAAGCGTTATATCGCAGCGATTGCCGCGGGTTTCTTTTATATAGTAACGGGCCTATTTGGGACTGCTGTTGTTCAGGCATTTACCTTATTCCCTCAATCGCTAATTTTAGCCATTGCAGGGCTGGCATTAATAGGCACAATAGGTAATGCGTTAGCATCTGCAGTTATTGATGAACGTAACCGCCAAGCGGCTTTAATAACCTTTTTGATTACCGCTTCTGGTATCTCATTTTTAAGCATCGGCTCTGCCTTTTGGGGAATTATTGCGGGTGCTTTCACTCTGCTTATCAATACGCCTCAGCCTATCGTAGCTATGTTTACCAAGCTTTTAAAAAAGTAACGGTTATTTGCTAAAACTGTCTATAGTGTTTGAAACAACAGACCCTAGGCCGTTTTCACTTTTCTTTAGACATAAAAAAACCCCGACCAATTTGGTCAGGGCTATTAAAAGTGGTACCAGCGGCCGGACTTGAACCGGCACGCCTTTCGGCAGGGGATTTTGAATCCCCCATGTATACCAATTTCATCACGCTGGCATCATTTTTCTTTAACCTTCTAACATGAGAAGATAAAGAAAAACCACTTTAGAGCTAGGACTTATCTAGCCGTCTTCGTCTCTATGCCAAGCATTATACAAACAATAAACACTGCGGCAAGCGTTTTTTACAAAACAACGATCAACCGCTTAACAATTAAGCAACCATTAACATTCAATAAGGCTTGTAACTGTGTTGAGTGTTTGTGTGAGCCTAGTATTTATCAGCCTATTTGCTAAACTAGCGCGCATATTAACTTTGTGAGTGTATTTATGTCTGATGAGTTTCCTCGTGCGGGGTTTTGGCGCCGCTTTGCTTCATTGATTTACGACTCTTTAGTCGTCATTTCATTATCAATGCTTACAGCGATACTCTATTTTGCGGCTATTCAGGCTTTAATTGCATTGGGTGTTATTGCAAAAACTGACGATCCTGCTGCGTTTATACAAGATTCACCGCTTTTGTATGGTATTAGAAGTGCGTTATTTATTGGCGTTAACGTGGTGTTCTTTGCTTATTTTTGGACTAAAAGTGGTCAAACAATTGGGATGCGTGCATGGCGTTTAAAAGTTCAAACACGTGATGGCGCGTTAATAAGTTGGCCACAAGCCGTTATTCGTAGTTTAAGTGCATTACTTGGGCTTGGCACGTTAGTGGTATTAATTGATTTTAAAAATAAACGTGCTCTGCAAGATTACATATCAAAAACAGACATGGTATCGCTAACTAAAGAAGAGAATAAGCGTATTTATCAATCTTTAGATTAAAACTAAGTTACTCAGGAGCTAGGGTTCTAGCTCCTAGCCCCTAACTATCAGTTTCGCTTGTTAAGTAAATACGTCGCAAAGCCAATAAAAATAACGCTTGGTAAGGTGGCGCCAACCACCGCAGGAATTTGATACACCATTACCACGGGGCCAAATATTTCATTTGTTAAGTGAAATACAATACCCGTGACAACGCCCATAACAATTCGTGCGCCCATTGTTACTGTTCTAAGCGGACCAAATATAAATGACAGTGCAACTAATAACATCACCGCAATAGAAACCGGCTGCATGATTTTACGCCATAACGCTAATTCATATGTGCTGGTGTCTTGCTCATTTTGCTCTAAATAACTCAAATAAGACCACAAACCAGTAAACGATAACGACTCAGGTTTTACTGATACTACACCGAGTTTTTCAGCGGTTAATTGTGATTCGTAAAACTCTTCTTTTAGCTGTAGTGTCGTTATTTGCTGCTCGCCAAGCTGCACTTTATTTACATCACGCAGTAGCCAACCATCTTTGCGCCCTACGGCCTGATTAGCTTTTGTTATTTGGGTTAATTGCAATGATTTATCAAAGTGATACATGTTCACGCCATGTAATACGCCATTTTGATCAACATCTTCTATATTAATAAAATTATTGCCATCTTTGGCCCAGACGCCTTGCTGCGCATTAAATACATCTCCACCATAAATCGCTTGGTTACGCATTTCTTTAGCTTTAAGTTGTGCAGCCGGTGCGCCCCACTCACCCAATGCCATCATGCACAGTGCCATAAATATTGCCGTTTTCATCACCGAGACAATAATCTGCAAGCGTGACATACCAGCTGCTTGCATAACCACCAGCTCACTATTCGATGCCAGTGCACCTAAGCCAGTTAAACCACCTATTAATGCGGCCATAGGGAAAAATACCACTAAGTCACCAGGCATGCTGTATAAGGTATATAACAACGCATTGGAAATATCGTAACTACCGCGCCCTACATACTTATTAAGCTGCTCAATGAATTTGATGAGCGTGCTAATACCAACCAGTACCATTAAAGCAAAGCCCGTGGTTTGCAAAATGCTACGGCCTAAGTACCAATCAAGCATTTTCATCATGCGCCTAACTCCCGCTTAGTAACAATTGCTTTGAGCCAAGCACCTAAAGGCCGCCCTTTTATAATCAAAAAGCCACCGATAAATAATGCGGTAAAGTGGATCCACCACAGGCCAATTGATGGCGGTATTTTGCCATCCTCTACTGCAAATTTAGCCGCATTAAGTAAAATAAAATACCCTAAATACAAACTGATTGCTGGCACTAACTTAGCAAACTTTCCTTGGCGAGGGTTTACTACACTTAAAGGAACTGCAAGTAAGGTTAATAACGGAATAGAAAGCGGGATAGCCATGCGCCATTGCCATTGTGCTATTGCTTCTGTGGTATTCATAGCCATCAAATCAATAGTTGGTATGGCTTCTAGTTTGCGGCGTTGGTGTTCGATCTCTTGCCCGCGAATTTGTACGCTATAGCCATCGAATTCAGTTAGGTTGAGAGCCGGCGTTTTTCCATCGGTTTCGTAACGTTTACCATCACTGAGCACCAATTGTTGCTCCCCATTTTCTTGTTCAACCACCACACCGCGCTCTGCATACACTAAACGCGCTAAATTATCTTTTTTACTGTCTGGTAGTTGCGCTACAAATACTTTATTTAATTCTTTGCCACCGTTATCAATGTTGTGAATGAATACAACCGCTTTTTCATTACCCGTTTGCTGAAAACGCCCAGCCCGCAGTGCCGATAAACCCGCATCTGCTTTAGCTTGCTCTTTTAGTTGATATTCTTGCTCACTCGCCCATGGCGCGACATACAATGTGAGTACACCCGCTAATAACGCTAAGACAAAGCTTGAAATTAGCGTAACGCGCACCACATACCATTCGCTTACACCGCACGCTTTAAGTACAGTCATTTCGCTGTCGGCATAAATACGGCTATACGCGAGAATGATCCCTAAAAAGATACTCAAAGGTAAGATTAAAGATGCAAGTTGCGGTAGTTTTAATGCAATCATCGACAACACTAACTTGGCAGGAATTCCACCTTCAGAGGCGTCACTTAAAATATCTACAAACTTTTGCGATAAAAAGATAGTCATTAAGGTTAGGAATACGGCGACCTGTGACTTTAAAACTTCAGTGGTCAAATAACGGAAAATTAGCAATGCTCGCCCCTGTTAAACATCGTGTTTCACTTCAATAGTAAGAAAATGTGAGTAAACTTAGCGTTTTACTTCGTTATTATATGTCATCAACATTAAATATCATACCTAGCAGCTCGATATATTGTTGCTTTAGTGGTATTGATAGCGACAAAAGTATAAAGTTCAAATACACATAATGAGTCAGGCTTTATAAGCTAGTATTAAACCAATAACTAGATTTTTATTTTATTGCCCTTATTAAAGGGAGCTATGACTCAAAATTAGGAGTGACAATGGAATTTAGCGTAAAAAGTGGTAGTCCTGAAAAGCAACGTAGCGCATGTATTGTAGTTGGCGTTTATGAGCCACGTCGCTTATCCCCCATTGGTGAGCAACTCGATAAAATCAGCGATGGTTATATCTCTAATTTATTACGTCGTGGTGACCTTGAAGGTAAACCGGGACAAGTATTGTTATTACATCATGTACCTAACGTATTAAGTGAGCGCATACTACTAGTAGGCTGTGGTAAAGAGCGTGAACTTGATGATAAACAATATAAACAAATTATTTCTAAAACCATTAATACCCTTAACGAAACAGGGTCGATGGAAGCAGTTTGCTTTTTAACAGAGCAACACGTTAAAAGTCGTGATACTTATTGGAAAGTACGCCAAGCCGTAGAAACAACACAAGATTGCCTGTATACGTTTAATCAATTAAAAAGTAAAAAAAGCGACCCTCGTCGCCCACTGCGTAAAATTGTATTTAATGTACCAACCCGTCGTGAGCTCACAATTGGCGAAAGCGCAATTGAACATGGTTTAGCGATTGCAGCAGGTAGTAAGCTTTGTAAAGATGTAGCAAACATGCCACCAAATATCTGTAACCCAGCTTATTTAGGTGAACAAGCACAAGAACTTGCGACTAACTTTGACAATATCACTGTTGATATTATCGGTGAAGAAAAAATGGCTGAGCTAGGTATGAACTCTTACTTAGCCGTTGGCCGTGGTAGCGATAACGAATCGGTCATGTCGATTATTAATTACCAAGGGGGCGCAAAAGAACAAGCCCCTATCGTACTGGTAGGTAAAGGCTTAACCTTTGACTCTGGTGGTATTTCGCTTAAACCAGGCGAAGGCATGGATGAAATGAAATACGACATGGGTGGCGCTGCTGGTGTTATTGGTGCAATGCGCGCATTAGCACAAATGCAGTTACCGATTAACGTTATTGGTGTTTTAGCTGGCTGTGAAAATATGCCAAGTTCAAATGCTTATCGCCCGGGTGATATTTTAACAACTATGTCAGGGCAAACGGTTGAAGTACTTAATACCGATGCTGAAGGGCGTTTAGTGTTATGTGACGCACTGACGTATGTTGAACGCTTTGAACCTGAAACGGTAATTGATGTTGCGACCTTAACCGGTGCCTGTATTGTTGCACTTGGGGCACATGCAACGGGTTTGCTATCAAACCATAACCCGCTTGCTCATGACTTACTTAAAGCATCTGAGCAAAGTGGCGACCGTGCTTGGCAACTACCGCTGTGGGATGACTATCAAGATCAACTTGAAAGCCCATTTGCTGACTTTACCAATTTGGGCGGACGCGCAGCCGGCACAATTACTGCGGCGTGTTTCTTATCTAAATTTACTAAAAAGTATAACTGGGCGCATTTAGATGTAGCCGGTACAGCATGGCGCAGCGGTAAAAATAAAGGGGCGACAGGCCGTCCGGTCCCTATGCTAACGCAATACTTATTAAATCGTGCTGGTGTAAGCGAAGCCGCACAAGATTAATGAGTTAGTTTAATACCAACATTAAAAAAGGCGCTTTTTAGCGCCTTTTTTATTAAGACCTAACGCAGTGTATTAATTGAAGCAAACCCCGTTCTATGGCAAAATCCCTGCTCTGATTTATGTGTACTAACTCGTATAACATGCAATGCAATGGGAAGTCCCGATACTATGAACATGAACGCCCAGTTTTTCGTTCTAAAGCAACAAGATGAATCGCAAGCGAAGGCTGATGATCACTTTAGCTTAGCTGCTGATATTGCAGCTGAACAGTATCGTCTTGGCCAGCGTGTTTTTATTTTTGTAGATAACGCCGATACTGCCCACGCCATTGATGAAACGATTTGGTCATTTGACCCCGACAGTTTTGTGCCACATAACCTTCAAGGTGAAGGCCCAAAAGGTGGTGCGCCAGTTGAAATAGGCACAACCCCACCGGTTGGAAATCGTAAAGTTTTAATAAACTTGGCTGCACACCTTCCGGATTTTATTCGGCGGTTTAACCAAGTTTTTGATTTTGTACCCGTAGAATCTGTAGCTAAACAAGCCGCCCGTGAGCGCTTTAAAAAGCTACGCCAACTCGGTGCAAACATCACCACGCAAGATATAAATCGCTAAGATGCCCAAGGTAAAATAGCAAACCAACTCATTTAAGTACTTATTTAAGGTTCTGTGTAATGGATAAAACCTACAATCCGCAAGATATTGAACAGTCACTCTATCAAGACTGGGAAGAAAAAGGCTACTTTAAGCCATCAGGCAAAGGTGACGCATATTCAATTATGATCCCACCGCCAAATGTCACCGGTAGCTTACACATGGGCCACGCATTCCAAGACACTATAATGGACACCTTAACACGCTATAAGCGCATGCAAGGTAACAACACATTATGGCAAGTAGGTACTGACCACGCCGGTATTGCTACACAAATGCTGGTTGAGCGAAAGCTTGCTGCCGAAGAAGGTAAAACACGCCACGATTTAGGTCGCGAAGCCTTCATCGATAAAATTTGGCAATGGAAAGAGCAATCTGGCGGTACGATCACTAAACAGCTTCGTCGTCTTGGCGCATCGGTTGATTGGGATCGTGAGCGCTTTACAATGGACGATGGTTTATCAGACGCGGTTAAAGAAGTTTTCGTACGTCTTCACAAAGAGAATTTAATCTATCGTGGTAAGCGCCTAGTAAACTGGGATCCAAAGCTTCATACGGCAATTTCTGATCTTGAAGTTGAAAACAAAGACAAAAAAGGCCACATGTGGAACTTACGTTACCCATTGGCTGATGGCGTAAAAACACCAGACGGTAAAGACTACATTGTTGTAGCAACAACACGTCCAGAAACCATGCTAGGTGACTCAGGTGTTGCGGTAAACCCTGATGACGAACGCTACCAAGATTTGATCGGCAAAGATATTTTATTACCGATTGTAAATCGCCGTATTAAAATTGTGGCTGACGAACATGCCGATAAAGACAAAGGCACGGGTTGTGTAAAAATCACACCAGCTCATGACTTTAACGATAATGAAGTAGGTAAGCGTCATCAAATGCCGATGATTAATATCTTCGACAAAGATGCAGCAATTTTAAACCAAGGTGAAACTTACACCTTTGACGGTAAAGAGCTTGAATTTGATGCACCAATTCCTGAGCGCTTACATGGGCTTGATCGTTTCGATGCGCGTAAAGCGATTGTGGCTGAATTTGAAGAACTTGGTCTTCTTGAAAAAATTGAAGATCACGCTTTAACTGTACCTTATGGCGACCGCTCTGGCGTGGTGATTGAGCCATTGCTTACCGATCAATGGTATGTACGTGTTGCACCACTGGCAGAACCTGCAAAAGACGCGGTTAAAAATGGCGACATTAAATTTGTACCACAGCAATATGAGAACATGTATTTCTCATGGATGAACGACGTACAAGATTGGTGTATTTCACGTCAACTTTGGTGGGGCCACCGTATTCCAGCTTGGTATGATAACGAAGGCAATGTATTTGTTGGCCGTGATGAAGCAGAAGTTCGCCGTGAAAATAACATCGCGGATGGCGTTGCACTTCGCCAAGACGACGACGTACTTGATACCTGGTTCTCATCTGCACTGTGGACATTCTCAACCCAAGGCTGGCCTGAAAATACCGATGACTTAAAAACCTTCCATCCGTCTGACGTGTTGGTTACTGGTTTTGACATCATCTTTTTCTGGGTTGCTCGCATGATCATGATGACGATGCACTTTGTTAAAGATGAAAATGGCAAACCACAAGTCCCCTTTAAGACGGTGTATGTAACTGGCCTTATTCGCGATGAAAATGGCGATAAAATGTCAAAATCAAAAGGTAACGTACTAGATCCAATCGATATGATTGACGGCATCGACCTTGAGAGCTTAGTGACTAAACGTACCAGTAACTTGATGCAAGAAAAGGTCGCTGCAAAAATAGAAAAAAACACCCGTAAAACGTTCGATAATGGCATTGAAGCACATGGTACTGATGCTCTGCGCTTTACATTAGCGGCAATGGCTTCAACTGGTCGTGATATCAACTGGGATATGAACCGCCTTGAAGGTTACCGCAACTTCTGTAATAAGTTATGGAACGCCAGCCGTTATGTACTTATGAATACAGAAGAGCAAGACTGTGGTTTTGCAAACGACGCAGCGAAAGAATACTCACTCGCTGATCGTTGGATCTTAGGTCAATTTGAATCAACGATTAAAACGTATACTGAGCACTTAGATAACTACCGTTTTGACTTAGCGGCTAATACGCTTTATGAGTTCACTTGGAACCAATTCTGCGATTGGTATTTAGAACTGACTAAACCGGTATTGTTTAAAGGTAACGAGGCGCAACAACGTGGCACGCGCCATACGCTTATTACCGTGCTTGAAAGCTTGCTACGTTTGATGCACCCAATGATTCCATACATCACTGAAACTATCTGGCAACGTGTTGCACCATTAGCGGGTCTTGAAACAGCTAATACCAGTATAATGGTACAAGCCTTCCCATTATTTAATGACGCAAACGTTGACGCTAAAGCAATGGATGATTTGGAGTGGGTTAAACAATTCATTCTAGCCATTCGTAACATTCGTGGTGAAATGGATATCAGCCCAAGTAAGCCGTTATCAATATTACTAGCTAATGCATCGAATGATGATGTACGTCGTATTGAAGACAATAAATCATTTTTAGCATCACTTGCTAAAATCGAAGAGTTTACTTTGCTTGATAACAAAGACACAGCCCCTGCGTGTGCAACTTCATATGTTGGCAACCTTGAGATCATGATCCCAATGGCCGGCCTAATCGATGTTGAAGCCGAACTTGCACGTATTGCTAAGCAACTTGAAAAAGCTGAAAAAGGCCTAGCCCAAGTGCAAAATAAACTAGCTAACGAAAAGTTTGTTAACAACGCACCAGAAGCTGTTTTAGCTAAAGAAAACGAGAAGCTTGCTGAGTTCTCTGATGCAAAAGCAAAACTGTTGGAGCAAAAAGCTAAAATTGAAAGTTTATAAAATTTCAATTAGCGACTTGAAAACGCGAGCTTTTTAGCTCGCGTTTTTGTTTCCATTTTAAGTCCAACCATCTATACTGCCTGATAAATAATTATAAATCACAGGAACCATCCCAAAATGAAAAAAATCTCTCTCGCTTTAGCCCTACTAGCTATAACCTCAATGTCACAATCAGCACTTGCACAAGGTAAGTTTTCCACTGGAGTCGGGCTCTATGAGTTTGGTGGTCATACCGGTGTTAAATATAGATACTCAATTGATGACACACATAAGTTATCTGCTTCAGCAGGTCTTATAGGTTACTCGTTAGGCTATGAATACACGCTCTCTGAGCATGTTACTGCCGGGCTTGCATTAGGCCAGCAAGTTGTTGTTGCTGAAGATGGTTATCTAGTTGCTAAGTTTAATTATTACTTTCAAGGTGTTGATAGTGCTAGCTGGGTAATAGGTTTAAGCGCAGGCGTAAAAGAAGATGACGGTGATTGCTTTGTTTTTTGTGAAAAAAAAGACACAGATAAAATAGAAGGAACAATGGGCATACACTTAGGTTATCAATTTTAAAAAGGCAGCTAAAACTGCCCTTTCATTTATTTTAACTAAATAGTTAACCAAGCTTCGGATAATACATCCACCTCCAGCTGGAGCTTGGTAAGTACCTTAACCTAAGTTCGGTTATTTAAGTTAAAACGTGTAGTTATACTGCGCACCAAATAAATATGCGTGGCCATTTGATTCAAATGACCATTGCTGAGCAATATTGTCATTCTCAGTAAATTTTTGTGTTTTACCACGTAAGATACTCATACCTATATCTAAGTTTGATTGCTCACTCATCGTGTAATTCACACCAAATGAGTACCAAAAACGATCCGTATCTGGGATTGAAATAGACATATGATTTTTATCGGCTGGTGATTCATCGTAGGCTATACCTGCGCGTAATAATACTGACTTGTTAAACTGGTAATCACCACCAATTGAGTAACGCATCGCATTTGAGAAGTTTTCATCTTTAGAAAAACCTGGCTGATCACGACCTTCAACATCTGCTTCTAATTTATCAAAGCTACTCCAACCTGTCCACATAACGCTATAATGTAAACCTGTTTTATCATCTAATTGATGAGAACCTGAAAACTCTGCAATCGCAGGAAGCGTTATTGCTACGCTGCCTGGAAGACTAGCCCCACTCGTGCCACCCATTGTTGGCGGCAACTCACTTGAAAACTCACCATCAAAGGTGATATCGGTTTCACTGCGATAGTTAAAACCAAAACGGCTATTTTCATCTAACTGATACATAGCACCAACATTCCAGCCAAAGCCAGCATCATCACCTTCTAAGTGAGTTGCCTCAGTCTCTGCAGGTAAACCAAATGGGTTAGCACCAAAGTTTCGGACAATTTTCGCATCAGCATAAATGTAGTTTAAGCCAAGACCAACACTAAATTGATCATTGATCTTATATGAACCACTTACATTCATGTTTACAGTCACGATCTCAGTTTCACCCGCAAGCTGACCGGCTGGGTAATTCTCATCAAACTCAGTCGCTAAACCAAAGTTTGAGAATGCGCCAAAACCAACCGCGAACTTATCATTAATTGGCATTAAAAAATAACCAGCAGGCACAAACGCACTAGGAGCAATACTACTATCATTCAGTGCATTTGGATTTACAGCAGCATTACTTGACCCTGTACCCTCTAGGCTTACATCTGGAACGACTGCAATACCAGCTATACTCAGCTGCTTTTCTTTAAATACTGACATTAACGCAGGGTTACGTGCAATTACAGACGCATCTTCAGCTATAGCCGCTTCACCTGCATATGCCCGACCAAGGCCTGACGCACTATGTTCTGCAAGTTGAAAAGCTGCCGCAAAGCTATCAGCCGACATTACAGCAAGTGATGCCGCGATAAGTGTTTTTGTAAGTTTCATTATGTGTCCTTAACCAAGCACGACGCTTGGGTTCTCATGTATGTTGTTATTATGAGTAATTACTCTATTCAAAACTTTTATACACTACATCAATTTTTTACGAAAAACTGTAACAAAGCGTTAAAAACACACATTTAAGCGAATATTTAACAGCTAAGTAACAACTTTTTAAAACACATCGGATGAGAGCAAGATAAAACCATTTGCAATTAGTTATCATTTAGATTGACTTGATAATTAAGCGCATTTAGACTGGCAAACATATCAAGTGAGGGGATGATCGCTATGGAGATTGGATTAATTATTGCTGCATTAGCATTTTGTGGTGCTAGCGTTTACTGTTTTTGCAAAGCTAACTTCTGCGCCTGCACTAAAGCGGGTGAATGTGATAATCCAGTAAACCACTATTGGCTAGGAGCAATATTAACGGCGATGGTCGCATTACTTTGCTGCTGTGCTGCACTGCATTCAGAAAACGGTACATTATTATGGTTATTGCTGATGTGTAGTTGCTTTAGCGGTGCATTACTATCAGCCAAGCAATCAGCCAAAAGACGTTGTGATAAATCCATCACTAAAAAAGGTGTTAAACCACCAGATGCTCTTTTAACAAACGAGCCAAGTTAAGTTGATAATCTAGCGGTTTGATACTCGCGAGTATCTTTAGCCCTTGCTCTGACGTATTTAAATCAATGTCTTTTGATGTGACATGGTGGTTATGCTTAGCGTTATAAAATACTTTTACTTTAGGCTGAATTGGATTCTTATGGTTTCCTTCTGTGACCAAAGCAAGGCGTTCATTGGTTAATTTAACGATAGTACCGACTGGATAGACACCTAAACACTTGATGAATCGCTGTACTAACTCATTATCAAACAACAATTTATTACTTAACAAATGACGTAATGCATTTATTGGCTCATCACCAATTTGGTGCGGCCGATCGGACGTCATCGCATCGTATACATCCACAATTGCCATGATCCTAGCAGGTCGACTAAGTTTCTCTCCTTCTATACCACGCGGATAGCCGCTACCATCCAAACGCTCATGATGATTTACTATCATATCTAGCATCAATGGAGTAATACCCTTCTCCCCCTTAACAAGCCCTAAGCTTTGCGCTACATGCTTTTTAATTGCCTGCATTTCAAGCTTATTAACATCTTCGGACTTTGAGAATATCCCTTGTGGTAGCTTTGCTTGACCTAAGTCATGCAGTAAAGCCCCCATAGCCAGCTCATGTACTACTGATTCTTTGTACCCTAGGTATTTTGCAAACACAGTGACAAAAATGGCGCAATTAATCATGTGCTGCCAGTTATACATATGCTTATCTTTAATGCGCGTTAAAATTGTCATCGCATTGTGATTACGAAATACTGAAGCAACAATGTCTTTTGCTATGTCATCAAGCAGCGAAATATTCATTTTTAAACCCGACGTTATATCGCCATATAACCCTTGTAGTTTACGATTATGCTGCTCATAACTCGTGCTAGCTTTTGCAAACTCTTGCTCTAGTGTAATTATCTTTTTTATTTTGTCTGCTTGAGTTTTGGAGGTGGGCTTTATAACGGGTGTTGCTTTTGGCTTTTCTTGATATTTACTCGGAACCCCGACATTACTTTGCGTAAAATCAATGAGTAACTCCTGTACTCCTTCCGATACCAAACGTTTAATAATCGATTTATCGCGAACTAAACCCCGGGTTTTAATTTTAATGCTATCAATACCCTCAAATTGCTTGCTAACACTGTCAACAAACATACCAGGAATAAGTTCTGAAATAGGAAGGGTAATGAGCATATAAGAATTAATTTATTTCGCTAAATGATGATTTAAATTATCAACTATTCAATACAAATGTCTATAACAAAGATAAAGAATACGAAATAGGTATTAATAAGCTGGTGAGGTCAAGAATCGTTATTAACTAAACAATAGGAAATTGCTCTAGGTCCTAGGACCTAGCGATTTACACATTACTCTTGAAAGTAAGTGCCCCAACCATCGTACTCAACGTCGGTATCTACAGCTAATTTAGCTAGTTTATCAACGTCTTCCATAATAACTTCAACGTCTAGCTCTGCTTCAACAACAATATCAAAGCTCCAAATTTTGCTGCCGTCTTCAAGCTCAAGTTCCGCAGGCTCTTCAACGTCATAGCCAAGTTTAAATGCGGCTAATGCTGCTTGCTCAAGCTTTACAAAATCTTCGCATACAAAGTGATGCTCAACTTCATAAAGGATCTCTGGATCTGATCCGTCTTCTAGTAACGAAGTTACAATGTCTTCACTAATTTCACGCCAATTTTCCATTACTTTTCTCTCACTTGAGCATCTAATTCAGTTATTCTAGCAGCCATTATAGAGTGAATACGTGTTGCGTGTTCACGTGCCCCAATAGTTTTATCGAGGTGCACCGGCGCTAGCATGTCTATATAGATTGTACCATTGTCCCAACGATTTAGCTTAATGGTTTTATCAGTTGTACTCATACAGACAGGCACAACCGGCACTTCGGCGTTTAATGCAGTATGAAATGCACCTGTTTTAAATGGTAATAAGCCACGCCCATAGCTACGCGTTCCTTCAGGAAACATCCATACAGATAGACGTTGCTGCTTTATTTTGTCAGCTGATTTAGAGATAGTACCGGCAGCCTTTGAGCGATTACTTCTATCGATTAAAATATTACCAGAAAGCCAATAAAGCTGCCCAAAAAACGGGATCCACTTCAGGCTTTTTTTACCTAAACTTACACAGCTTTTTGGTACCGCCGCGGGTAACGTAAAGATATCATAGTTATTTTGGTGATTAGCCACATACACCGCCGGTCCGCTATTTAATAGGTCTGGGTGGCGAGTGATCACTAAATTCACCCCAAGCATTCTGGCCATCGAACCAAACCAACCAGAAATAATGTGTACATTATTACTATGAAATGGCTTTATAAGGCACAATAACAAACCTAAAACACAGCTAAAAACAATAAATAAAGCCATGATTATTATACGAAAAAAAGCTAACAAAGAGACTCTCCTCAAAAATTCAGAGCACATTATATCGTTATTTTAGTCGCTAAACGAGAGTTAAGCGCACACTTGTAAGCTTAAATTGATTTTCATATTTCATTTCAACGAACTAGCGAGCCAATCGGTTTCAATTTTAATGCCCTCACTTAATAAAACTTTAGCCTGTATCCTAAATTATTCCAATCACCTCAAGCAAAAACGGCCTGCAAATGCAGGCCGCTTTATTAAGTAGTTACGCGATTATTCATCGCTCGTATCTACATCTATCTCTTCAACAGGGTTAAGCTCAACAACGGCTTCATCAACACGCTGTAATCCACGAGGTAATTTATTACCCCTGCGTCCACGTTCGCCATGATAATGCTCTAAATCGCTCGGCTTAAGCGTCAATTTACGCTTACCAGCATGTAAAGTAACACTTGTGCCATTTGGCACCACCGCAAGCACTTTTACAAACTCTTCACGTGCTTGAACCTTGGCACTTGGGATGGAGATAATCTTGTTACCTTTACCTTTACCTAGTTTTGGTAAGTCACGTAATGGGAATAACAACATACGCCCTTCATTTGATATCGCCATGCAGTAATCGCTGGCTACATCATTAACGCGAATCGGCTCAAGTAACTGCCCGCCTTTTGGTACACTCACTAACGCTTTACCATTTTTGTTCTTACTGACTAAGTCAGCAAAATCGGTGATAAATCCATAGCCAGCATCAGAGGCCATAAGCAGTACTTGCTTATCCTCCCCCATAACCACATGTTCAAACGTTGCGCCGGCTGATAAATTAAAGCGCCCTGTCATAGGCTCACCTTGGCTTCGTGCTGATGGTAAGCTATGTGCGTCAGTTGCAAAGGCTCGTCCGGCAGAATCTAAAAAGACTGATGGTTGGTTACTCTTACCCCGTGCTGAAGCTTTGTATTCATCACCTGCACGATAACTGAGCCCTGCTACATCCAGATCATGACCTTTACCAACACGTGCCCAGCCTTTTTCAGACAATACAACGGTTACCGACTCTGATGGTATTAAATCTTTTTCACTTAATGCTTTCGCTTCTAAACGCTCGACTACTGGTGAACGACGATCATCACCATACAACTCAGCCGCTTCTTGAATTTCTTTTTTCAGCAATGTCGACATACGACGATCAGAACCAAGCGTTAGCTCTAGCTTATCACGTTCTTTAGCGAGCTCATCTTGCTCACCGCGAATTTTAAACTCTTCTAATTTAGCTAAATGGCGAAGTTTTAATTCTAATATTGCCTCAGCCTGTATATCTGAAATACCAAAGCGTTCCATTAATACTGGCTTTGGTTTATCTTCAGCACGTATGATTTCAATTACTTCATCAATATTTAAAAAGGCAGCTAATAAACCTTCTAAAATATGTAGTCGCGCTAACACTTTATCCAAACGATACTGTAAACGTCTACGCACTGTTTCGCGGCGAAACACTAACCACTCAGTCAAAATGGTACGCAAGTCTTTGACTTGCGGACGACCATCAAGGCCAAGCATATTTAAGTTTACGCGGTAGTTTTTTTCCAGATCGGTCGTCGCGAATAAGTGAGCCATTAATGGTTCTGCTTTAATGCGATTTGAGCGAGGAATAATCACAATACGCGTTGGATTTTCGTGATCAGATTCGTCACGTAAATCAGCTACCATAGGCAGTTTTTTAGCATTCATTTGCGCTGCGATTTGCTCTAAAACTTTACCGCCTGAGCATTGATGCGGAAGCGCGGTGATAACAATATCGCCATGCTCTTCGGTATACACCGCACGCATTTTAATCGAGCCGCGACCTGTTTGATAAATTTTTTGAATATCAGCTTTGGGGGTGATTATTTCCGCTTCAGTTGGGTAATCCGGTGCGTGAACTAACTCTAGTATTTCGTTAAGTTCTGCTTTTGGTTTATCTAGTAATAAACAACATGCACTGGCGACTTCACGCACATTGTGCGGCGGGATATCCGTCGCCATACCAACTGCAATACCTGTAATACCATTGAGTAAAATATGCGGTAAACGCGCTGGCAGTACTTGTGGCTCATCCATGGTGCCATCAAAGTTTGGCGTCCAATCGACGGTGCCTTGACCAAGCTCTTTAAGTAATACTTCTGCAAATTTAGATAATCGTGCTTCTGTGTAACGCATCGCGGCAAAAGACTTAGGGTCATCTGCTGCACCCCAGTTGCCTTGCCCATCCACTAGTGGATAACGATAAGAGAACGGCTGCGCCATTAACACCATGGCTTCGTAACAAGCACTATCTCCATGTGGATGGTATTTACCTAGCACATCACCGACTGTACGCGCTGATTTTTTATACTTAGCCGCAGACGAAAGACCAAGTTCGCTCATCGCATAAATAATACGACGCTGTACTGGTTTTAAGCCATCACCAATATGTGGCAACGCTCTATCCATGATCACATACATGGAATAATTCAAATAGGCGTCTTCGGTAAAACGTCCCATTGTTTGTTGTTCAATTCCTTGCATTAGCAAGGTATCTGTATCACTCATCAAAGCCTACCTAATTTTTTTTATAGCTTACACGGTAGATCACATTGGCATAATCATCGGAGATCAATAAGCTGCCATCGGCAAGTTCTGCAAAAGCAACCGGACGACCCAATGTTTCTTCGTTTTTCATAAAGCCCGTAATAAACGGCGTGTATTTTACCACACGTCCTTGCTCAATGGTGGCAAGCGCCACTTTATATCCAGATTTTTTACTTCGGTTCCACGAACCATGCTCAGCCACGAAAAGCTGTTGCTTATAATCAGCAGGAAATTGCTTGCCTTTATAAAAATGAATCCCTAAAGGAGCTACATGCGCCCCCAATGCTAATGCTGGCGGGCTATAGTCAGTAATACTCTTATCTCTGCCAAATTCAGGATCTAAGATGGCACCAGCATGTACGTAAGGAAAACCAAAATGCTCCCCTTCGTTTGTTAACCGATTTAGCTCATCAGGTGGTATGTCATCGCCCATCATATCTCGGCCATTATCACTAAACCACAATGCTTGTGTACTGGGATGAAAATCAAACCCCACAGAATTACGGACACCTTGCGCTAATGTTGTCATTTGTTTGGTGTTGATATCTAAAGAAAATATACGCCCATAACGTTCATCTTCAGCACACACATTACAAGGGACTCCCACAGGTATTATTAGCTCACCCGATGGCGAAAACCGTAAAAACTTCCAGCCATGATGGCGCTCAGTTGGTAATGCGTCGTACACTACATCGTATTTAGGTGCTTTGAGTTGTGTGTCAACATTCTTAAAGCGAATAATACGGTGCACTTCTGCTACATATAAATCATTATCTTTAATTGCTAAACCTGATGGCATTGTTAAGCCACTGGCCACCAGTATTTGTTTATCAGCAACACCATCGCTATTGTGATCAATCAGCGCATACACATTGCCAGCTTTACGTGAGCCAACATACACGATGCCTTTTTTGGAGACTGCTAGCTGACGTGCATTTTCGACGTCGCGGGCAAAAATATTAATTTTAAAGCCGTCAGCAACACTTAGTTCTTTTAGCATATTTTTTGCTGCTAATGGTGTACTTAACATACTCAATGCGAGTAATGATGTTAGTAATTTATTCATTGATTTCTACCCTGTTTCGGCCATGCTCTTTTGCAGTATATAAGGCTTTGTCTGCTTTTTTCAGTAAATCTTTAAATGAAGTTAATTCAGAACTTTTTTGTGCAACGCCAAAACTTGCCGTTATTTTAATGATCTGACCATCACTAATTATATGCTCTTTCTCTATATCACTTTTAATGCGGAAAGCTATTTCAGTGGCTTCAACTGATGTTGTATTATTCAATACAACTAGAAATTCTTCACCACCTATACGCCCTAAAAAATCACTTTCTCGAATAGCTCGCTGCGATATTTGAGTTACAACCTTTAAAACTAGGTCGCCTGCCGGGTGACCATAGTTATCATTAATTTTCTTAAAGTGATCTAAATCAAAGCTAATTAAGGATAGCTTTTGATTGTCGGATTTGAGTTGTAACCACTGCAACTCTGCAAAATCC
Source organism: Pseudoalteromonas sp. NEC-BIFX-2020_015 (assembly GCF_012952265.1). Classification (NCBI taxonomy): domain Bacteria; kingdom Pseudomonadati; phylum Pseudomonadota; class Gammaproteobacteria; order Alteromonadales; family Pseudoalteromonadaceae; genus Pseudoalteromonas; species Pseudoalteromonas sp. NEC-BIFX-2020_015. Next base: position 80,294 of record NZ_JABCJL010000004.1, on the reverse strand, counting down.
ATAACCTTGCGCCTATTAGCTACACCAGTTAAAAAATCAGTGTTTGCAAGTAAACTAAACTTTCGTCGCAAGCGATATTGTCGCCACGTGAATATTAATACAAATAAAAATAATAATAGCACGCTCAACATCGCTGTTTGTTGAACTGCCTGTTGCCGCTTTATTTCTTGAAGTGTAAATTCATTAAGCTCCTTATCTTTTCGCAACAGCTGCTTTTCAAGCTCCATTTGCTTTAAATCAAATTGTATTTTATGCCTTGAGCGCGTCAATTCACGCACTTTATCAAAATATTCTGTATTAAGCTGATTATAAGTTTTTTGGTAATTATAGGCCTGTTTGTAATTACTCTTTTCGCTGGCTAATTGGCTTTTTAAATCTGTCAATTTCAGCTTTAAACTCACTTTATTATCAACTGAAAGGCCTACAACAGATTTCTGAGCTCGTTCTAACGTTTCTTCTGCTTGAGTTAATTTCCCACTTTTTATCTCTATTTCAGCTTGAATATAAAAATGCCTAACAATATTATTTACATTTTCTAATCCGCCAAAATGATCATTACTTAAATTTAAATAATAGTTAGCCTGATCAACTTTTTGTATATTAATGTAAGCCTCTGCAGCAATAATGTAAGCATAATAAGCTAGGTTTGCATTTATTACTTTACTATTTAATTTTAGCATTTCCTCACTGCAATGAATCGCTTCTTCATTTCGTGATAATTTTAAATACACATTTGCTAAGTGGTAATAAGACACCATAGCGTCAAATGACAAATTATGGCTTAAAAAATAATTCAATGATTTTTTTTGCAATTCCACGGCTCTTTCATAATCAAATAAATGTTCATATGATTGCGCCATTGAGGATTGAATGTAAGCAAGCTGAAGAAAGTCCCCACTTTTAAGGATAAGTTCATAGCTTTTAGAATAATAACGAATAGCAAGTATATCTTTTTCATTATCAACGTAATGACTGGCCATTTTGGAATAAACCTTGCTTTTCAATTTATTATTAGAAAGTTTATCCACCTTACTTTTAGCCTCTTCTAGCACATTTATTGCTTTGTCTGGCTTGCCTTCAAAGTTATAAATATTTGACTTCACCAGCAAATGGCTAATCAAAGACTCATCACTTAATAAAGGTAAATTATTGGATATTTGTTTATCTAAAGCTGTCGCCTTAGATAATTCAGCAACTAAAATATGATTTTCAGCTAAATAAATTTGCAGCTGAGTACGTAGAAGAACATTTAATTCCTTTTCATGTTTTGATAGTAAATCAGTAAGGTAAACAATAGCATCTCCAGGGTCCTGAATACTTTTTTGTTCAGCTGTAGCTAACTGTGCATTTAACCATCGCTCATCAAAGGTTGTGTCATTTGCGGTTACCGTATTGATAAAGAGGAAACCCTGTACAACAAAAACTATTAAAAAGCGATGTAAAACATTTAACGCAGTACAACTTCCTTTTGATAAAAGCATTACAGAACATCCTAATGTTTATACTTGGGCACGATTACCGTGATCTTCTAACCATTGGCGACGATCTGATGAGCGCTTTTTAGCCAGTAGCATGTCCATCATTTCTAAGGTCGATTGCTCATCTTCAAGCGTTAATTGTACTAATCGGCGGGTATTAGGATCCATGGTCGTTTCACGTAATTGCAAAGGGTTCATTTCACCCAATCCTTTGAAGCGTTGTACGTTAACTTTACCACGTTTTTTCTCGGCTTCTATGCGCGCTAAAATACCTGATTTTTCATCTTCATCAAGCGCGTAGTAAACGTCTTTACCTATATCAATTCTAAACAAGGGTGGCATAGCAACGTACACATGGCCTTCTTTTACCAATGTCGTAAAATGACGTACGAATAGCGCACATAATAAAGTTGCGATGTGCAAACCATCCGAATCAGCATCCGCTAGAATACAAATTTTATTATAGCGTAAAGTTGATAAATCACTTGAGTCTGGATCAATTCCTAGTGCGACAGAAATATCATGCACTTCTTGTGATGCTAAAATTTGTCCTGACTCAACTTCCCACGTATTTAAAATCTTACCTCGTAGCGGCATAATAGCCTGAAACTCACGATCACGTGCTTGTTTAGCCGAGCCGCCAGCAGAGTCACCTTCCACTAAAAACAATTCAGTTCGGTCATTATCTGCAGCGCTACAATCAGTTAATTTCCCTGGTAATGCGGGGCCTGCGGTAACACGTTTACGTACTACTTTTTTAGCTGCTCGTAGGCGTTTTTGGGCATTAGAAATACACAGCTCTGACAACAGCTCTGCTGTATCCGTGTGTTCATTCAGCCATAAACTAAACGAGTCTTTAACTACGCCAGATACAAACGCTGAACATGAACGCGATGAGAGCTTCTCTTTAGTTTGACCTGCAAATTGCGGATCTTGCATCTTCACTGATAAAACGTAACTACAGCGTTCCCAAATGTCATCAGGTGTCAGCTTTACTCCGCGCGGTAGTAAGTTTCTGAATTCGCAGAACTCACGCATGGCTTCAAGTAAACCTTGGCGCAGACCATTAACATGAGTACCACCTTGAGCTGTTGGTATTAGGTTTACGTAACTTTCAGCAATTGATTCGCCACCATCCGGCAGCCAAACTACAGCCCAGTCTGCTCCTTCGGTTGAACTTGAAAATACACCTGTGAATGGGTCTTTAGGTAAAACGTCATAGCCTTTTACGGCTTCATTTAAGTAATCTTTTAAGCCAGTTTCGTAATACCACTCTTGGGTTTCTTTAGTTTGTTTATTTACAAATTTAATACGCAAACCCGGGCAAAGTACGGCTTTGGCTTTTAATAGGTGATGCAATTTAGTCAGTGAAAAGTTAGCCGAGTCAAAATAGCTAGCATCTGGCCAAAATCGGACTGTGGTTCCCGTATTACGTTTACCAACAGTACCAATAATATTTAAGTCTTCAACTTTATCGCCATGTTCAAATGCCATCATGTACTGCTGCGCATCACGTCGAACAACAACTTCTACGCGAGTAGAGAGTGCATTTACTACCGAAATACCTACACCATGTAAACCACCCGAAAACTGGTAATTTTTATTTGAAAACTTACCACCCGCATGCAGTTTAGTGAAAATCAACTCAACCCCAGGAATACCTTCTTCTGGGTGAATATCAATTGGCATACCACGACCATCATCACTGACTTCTAAAGAATTATCTTCATGCAGAATGACGTCAATTTTTGTGGCGTGTCCGGCCATTGCTTCATCGACACTGTTATCAATTACTTCCTGCCCTAAATGGTTAGGACGAGTAGTATCGGTATACATGCCCGGACGGCGTTTTACTGGTTCTAAGCCATTTAAAACTTCAATGGCTTCGGCGTTATAATTTTGCTGACTCATAGTTTTTATCTTTTATATGCTTGGCTATTTTTCGTGATTTTAAGAAAATCGACAATGCTCGCAAAGGTGCTCTCAAAGTTAACAAAACTGTGATCGCCTCCAAACTCTATATGCTGCTTGCATTGTGAATAATATTTAACTGCCTGTTGAAACGCCAATACTTCATCGCCTGTCTGCTGTAATAAGTACAGTAGCGATGGCTGTTGTAAATCTGAAATAGACAGTGACTTTAGCGCACTAATATGACTTTTATTTAGTTCGTAGTGGGTATCCTGATATGGATTATAATTTGACCCTAAGAATGAACTCAACAATAAAAAAGGCGTAACTGCAGGATTGATCACTACAGCTGGCAGCTGATATTTTTGCGATAAATAAGTGGCATAAAAACCACCTAAAGAGCTACCTAACAACACTGTATTTGGCGTGAGTAGTTGCTCGATTTGAATAATTGCGTGAAACGGTTCATGACTCAACCGCGGTACGCAGTATTCAACGCCATAGTGTGCCATATACTCACCAAAGCGCACAGCTTTAAATGACTTTTCACTGCTATTAAAACCGTGAATATAAATTACTCGTTGAGCCATATCAACTCCGATTTCACACACAGTGGTTCAGCTGTATTTAGCCTTTCAAGTGTTATTAAACGGTAGCTAGCACCCATATTTTGCTGCTGCCAATCAATACTATGCTTAGTAAATTGCACCGAGCTGGCTGGTGTAGATAAAATATCAACACTTCTAAATTTAAACTGATAATCGTTATGTACATGACCATGAAACAAATGGTTAACTAGGCCACTGTTATGCAATACATTGAGTAATTGAGGGCCATTTTCTAGCATGTGTTTATCTAAATAACCATTTATAGGCAATGGATTATGATGACAAAAAACCACTGCAGGCTGTTGCGATGTTGCCAATACCTCTGAGAGTTCATTGATATGTTGCTCACTCACCCAACCTGCAGGCGTTGGCCCTTTAGAGTTAACCAACAAAATATCGAAGCCACTAGCAATAAGGCGTTTAGCACTTTTTATTTGGCCACCAGAAATACGCTGCATTAAACTTATTTCATCATGATTACCTGGCACCCAAAATACGGGGCATGTTAAAGGGGAATCAGCGATTAACTGGGCAAATAATAAATAGGATTCAAAGCTGTGGTCTTGCGTTAAGTCGCCACCAAAAATCACAGCATCTAGAGGTTGCTGCGCCATATGTGTCAGCGCGCTAGAAAAATGCTTTGCGGTATTCACGGCAAAATACTCACCGTCAATATCACAAAATAAATGGCAGTCGGTGATATGGGCTAAACGTAACTGGGGAGTATTAAACTTTGCAACCTCATCAAACCAAGCCATTATCTACATCCCAGTTGAGAACTGCGCGGCCACTTTCAACACACGCAACTAACCAATCATACAAAAATGCATTAAGTTGGTACTTTTCATCTTTTTGGTGCATTTGTGGATTAGGGTAACCATAAGATGGCTTTATTCTTTGATGGTAATCATGGTGAACTATTTCTGCGACCTTCGCATCATGATACAAGCGCACAGTTAAAAAGAGTGGATTAAACCCCTTTAGCATCCCTGTTAATTGCCTGATTGAAATATCCATTGTGTACTTTGCGCAACCATCCACTTTAATCGTAAATTGATTATTGCCCAACTGAACGTCCCGAGCACTCCCTACTTCCCTATCACTAGGTAATAGTTTTAAAGCACGTAAGTAATTGTGCTCACATAACGTAAGGTATTTAGGTAGATTTTGAATATATCGTTGTTTCACTGCAAATGCTGTCAAGTTGCCGCCATTAAATTAGAAATTAAACGTAATCAATTTTAAATGTACTTTAGATTATTCAACACTGTGAACTGTTATTTTACGCATTCAGCTATTATACGCTCGCGATTTAGTGCAAGCCATTGTAATGAAATAACCGTAGCAGCATTATCTATCTCACCGCTTTTTAAACGCGCCATCGCATCTGTAAAACTCACTATGTGGGTTTTAATGTCCTCACCTTCGGTCTCAAGTCCATAAATCCCACTGTTAAGCTGGCTCAAATCGGTTTTAGCTAAATATAGATACAAACGTTCAGTGGAACCTCCGGGACTTGAAAGGTAGGACAACATAAACTCTAATTCAGTAAGCTCTAACCCTGCCTCTTCAAACGCTTCACGCTTAGCGACATTCTCGTAATCAGTGCTGCCATCCGTCATTCCTGCTATACACTCTAACAACCAAGGCGATGGCTTACTTTTAATTGCACCGATTCGAATTTGTTCTATTAATAAAATACTATCTAAAGCAATATCATAAGGTAGCACAGCCACGGCGTCGCCACGCTCTAGTATTTCACGACGAATCGTGTCCGATTGACCACCGGCAAAGAGAGCATGTTCAAACTGATACAAGTTAATATTAAAAAAACCTTTATACAGTGACTCTATTGGTGCGACTTTAACATCGTGTTTGCTAAATTTTGCAAGTTGCTTGCCCATATTCTACTTTCCTTAAATTAGTAAGCACAACAAAATAAATCATTATACTGTGCATACAAATAATTATATTCTGTTACATTTGATCACGGTGTTTTATGCAATTTTTTTTTTGTTATTTGCTAAAACAGGTTACCATGCTTTTAGTATGCAAATTGTCTAAGGACTGAACGAATAATGAAAAAGAACATTCTTGCTGCGCTGATCGGTTTATCATGCGCATTAACTGCTACAGCATCAAATGCTGAAAATTTAATTCAAGTTTACGAGATTGCCACGGTTAACGATCCAACTGTATTAAAGGCAAAAGCCCAAGCGGACGCGCAATCTTATAACAGTGACCGTGCTATGAGCGCTTTATTACCTCAAATCGGCTTTAGCATGGGTTATAGCAAAAGCGATAGTACTTCTTATGATGGTTCTGACTTGACTGGCTATGAAAAATTAAAAGGTGATTCTGACTCATTCACCCGCGGCTTAAGCTTAAACCAAACGCTGTTCGATTTAGGTGCTTGGAACTCTTTAGGCATTGCAGATAAGCAAGCATTACAAGCAAATGCACAATACGATTTTGCTCAGCAAGACCTGATTGTCCGTGTTGCTGATGGCTACTTTAATGTATTAAGTGCTATTGATAACCTAGAGTTCGTAAAATCTGAAAAGCGTGCAATTGAACGTCAACTTGAGCAAACAAAACAACGCTACGCTGTTGGTTTAACAGCTATTACTGAAGTTCATGAAGCCCAAGCACAATTTGATAATTCAGTTGCTCGTGAAATTGTTGCTCAAAACGGTGTTGAAACAGCCCGAGAATTACTACGTGAAATCACAGGTAAATACCACGCTAAACTTGATACTTTGAACACTGAAACTTTTTCGACGGTTACCCCAAGCAAGAAATCGGTTGATTTTATTGAAGTCGCAAAAGAAAACAACTTGAACCTTCAAGTTGCAAAAGTAACCGTTGATATTGCAAAGGATCAAATTGATTTAGCGCAAGCTGGTCATTATCCAACGCTGACTTTAAAAGCCAGCTATGGTGATACGCTTAGTGATTCAAACCGTAACCATATGAAACCACGTGGCGATAGCACAACTGTTGGTTTGAACTTTAACGTTCCGATTTACTCCGGCGGTGCTACATTGGCGGCAACTGAGCAAGCCCGTGCTTTTTATGTATCAGCGAGCCAAGATTTAGAATCTAGCTTACGCGGCGTAACTCGTTCAGTAATCACATCCTATAACCAAGTGGTTTCTGATATTGCGACGTTTAAAGCCCTTGAACAAGCCGTTGTATCAGCAGAAAGTGCATTAAAAGCCACTGAAGCTGGTTTTGAAGTAGGCACGCGTACCATTGTTGATGTATTAAACAGTACGCAAAACCTGTTCAACGCTAAACGTAATCTTGCTGATGTACGCTATCGTTATGTCGTATCAACACTGCGCTTAAAACAAGCCGCTGGTACGTTAACAAGCAACGATTTACAAGCGATCAACAAAGGTTTAAAAGCAATCTAATCCCTTCGTTTAGGTAATGATTGATAAATACTTCAAAAGCCAGCAACTTGCTGGCTTTTTTGTATTTTTACATTCATACAGTTAAACTAGCTTCTTTTCGATTTGAGATACTTTCGTGGTCAACACATCTGCATTTAAATTATCTTTTTTAAGCCCGCGTTATTGGCTTACTTGGATTGGCGTGTTTTTTTTATACGCTATATCTTGGTTACCTTTTAAATTTCAGCTTTGGTTAGGGAAACAACTTGGCCGTTTAGTATATCGGACGATGAAAAGACGCCGCCATATTGCAGAGGTCAATATTAAGCTATGTTTTCCTGACATGCCCGATACAGAGCAACAAGCTCTGGTTAAAAAGAATATGGAAAACACTGGCATTGCAACACTTGAAACAGGCATGGCGTGGTGGTGGCCAAATTGGCGTATTAAGCGTGTTTATGGCTCAGTAAAAGGCCTTGAACATTTTGACCAAATTCAACAATCCGGGAAAGGTGTATTATTACTGGTACCACACATTTTGCATCTTGAAATGGCGAGTCGTGTAATGGGAATTCATCATCAAGGCGTTGGCTTTTATCGCCCTCACAATAATCCGTTGATGGAATTTTTTATGACCCGTGGCCGATTACGTTCAAACGAATATTTAATCGGCAAACGTGATGTGAAAGGTCTTTTAAAAGCACTCAAAAACAAAAAGGTTTGTTACTATTTACCCGATCAAGACTATGGTCGAAATCGCTGTGAGTTCGCTCCTTTTTTTGCAGTCTCAGAAGCCGCCACTACCACGGGTACACTCCTATTTGCTGCAAGCAAAAATTGTGAAACAGTCAGTTTAATCAGTCGTCGTGATAAACATGGTAAATATCACTTAGAAGTACTTCCTGCTTTAGATAATTTTCCCAGTAGTGATGATAAAACAGATGTAACGCGTGTTAACCAACGAATTGAACAAGCTGTAAATGCCGCTCCAGAACAATATATGTGGTTACACCGACGATTTAAAACACGCCCAGATATTAACGCGCCCTCTTATTACAAGTGACAATTTCTCGTTAATATGCTTTTATAAACAAATATCAATACAAGGGTATTAGCCATGTGGTTTTGGGTTAGGCATTTATCATTAGCTGTTATTTTAATAGCTGCAGCTATCTATTTTTTATTTGGTCATGGTCCAGTTGTCGATATAAAAGAGACACAAAATGCTGCAGCTCAAGGTTTATCACGCTTTTATGCATCTTTACGTAATCAGGTAAATAAAAGTAATGAACGTGACAAATACGTACTTACTTTGCCAACGCCTGAAATGGGGATTGATGAAGTATTAACTGATCGTGCAAAAGTGGTTGATCCCTCTTCACCTAGCTGGTCAGGAGCTGTAACTGCACGTCGCTTTGAAAACGGCTCAACATTAAGAAGAGTGCTTTCTGACTATGCTCGCAGCGAAGATATCGTGCTGTATTGGTATTTAAGCAAAGATTATGTTGTTAAAGATCATTTTCGTGTTGATAGTAATTTCAACTCAACGTTATATCAGGTTGGTCGCGCCATTAACGATGATTTTGAAAACGAAGTGTATACTTTTTTTTGTTATAGACAGCGAGCAGCGGTGATCACCGAACTGCCCTCTGAATATGTACGTCAAAACTGTAGGCGCCTAAAGAGCTAGTTGAAATATCTGCTGCCACGTACGAGTAACAAACGAAATATGTGTGGCAAACTCATCTCTTGTGACACATCGCCCTCGTTGATCTAAGCTTAATACGTGGTAGCACGAACGATAGTCAATATAGGCTGCAATAAGCCCTTCTTTTGTGTCATTGCTAATACACCCAAGGCGTGCGGCATCCGTTAAAATTCTTACATTGTCCGAATAAGTAGTCAGTTGTTCAAATGTATGGGCATTACTGAGCACCAAATATTGAGTGATAAACTCAATATCAGCCATTCCCCCAGCATCTTGCTTTAAATCAAACAGCTCACTATCACCTTTAGCCAAATGCGTGCGCATCTTTTCTCGCATGTTGATTACATCATCTTTTAGCTTTTGTGGTTCTCTTTGATCGCATAAAATACCTAATCTAATCTGTGCAAAACGTTGTTGTAACTCACTTTGCCCTAAAATCATGCGAGAACGCACCAAAGCCTGATGCTCCCACGTCCACGCTTGAGTTTGCTGGTAATGATTAAAACTCTCTAGATTGATTGCCATTAACCCTGAAGCACCCTCAGGGCGCAATCGGGTATCTAGTTCATATAAAATCCCCGATGCTGTACGTGTATTAAATAAGTGTAATAAGCGCTGTGCTAGTTTTAAATAAAATTGACGAGAATCGATAGCTTTGGTTCCGCTTGTTTGATCTGTCCCGTCATGATTATGCACAAAGACTAAATCCAAGTCTGAATCATAACCCACTTCAAAACCACCCGTTTTACCATACGCGATTACCGCAAAGCCTTTATTTTCGTCATCTGTATTTGGTGGTATACCAAAGCGCTGTGCCATTTGATGCCATGCAATATTTACTGCTTGCTCAACAATCGCTTCTGCAAGTGCTGTTAAATGATCGCTGACTTTCATCACATCTAAGACACCCGTTGCATCAGCTGCAGCAATTCGTAATTGGTGAGTTTGTTTGAATTGTCGCAATGCTTCCATCTGTAATTCTAAATCAGCACTGTCGATACGTAAAAAGTACTGTCGAATTTCATCCTTGTAAGCAGATAAAGGCGTTGGCTTATACAACACTGCTGGGTCAATTAACTCATCAAGCAAAATTGGATAACGTGAAATATGCTCGCCAATCCATTTACTATGACAACATAGTAAAACGAGTTGTTTTAGTGCACCTGGATTTTCATACAACAGCTCTAAATAAGCAGTTCGAGAAATCACCTTATTTAATACTTGGCAAATCATACCAAATACAGCGCCACTGGCTTTTTCGTTAGTAAGCTGCTTAAGTAAAAGTGGCATTAATTTATCTAAAATATCACGCCCACGCGTACCTATCTTTGTTTTGGTTAATCGTGATTTAAAATCATCAAGCGCACTTTGCCAATCTTCATTAGGTTCGCTAAGCACACTAATATCTGTATGTTCCCACGCGCTAACAAATGCCCCTTCACAAGGATCAACAGGCTCACTCTCATAACCAATGACATATTCAAATTCACTGTGAATGCCCGCCATTATTTTTTCAATAAAGACTAAGCAATGGCTAAAATCAACTTGATTAAGTAGATAATTTAAACGCGATTGATTAAGCTCGTCATCGGGCAGTGTTTGCGTTTGTTGATCACTGAATATCTGCAAGTACTGCTCAATACGCCTAAGTATTAAATAGTTACGCTCTAATAATTTAGCCTCAGCTTCGCCGATAACTTTTATTTGATTCAGTTGCTTTAGTGCTTTTAACAATGATTGGGTTTGTAAATTTGCATCACGACCACCACGCACCATTTGTAGTGCCTGCACTACAAATTCAACCTCGCGTATACCACCCGCTCCTAATTTAATATTATTAGTTAATCGTTTGCGGCGTACCTCTTGCGCTATCATTTGCTTCATTTTTCTTAGTGATTCAATCACTGAAAAATCAATATAACGACGATACACGAACGGCTTGAGTAGTTGATAAAACTCATCGCTATAACGTGTTTGAGGGCCAATCAAGCGACCTTTTAGCATCGCATAGCGCTCCCATTCACGCCCTTGTTCTTGGTAGTAGTCTTCTATGGCATTAAAACTCATTACCAAAGGACCACTTTCACCAAACGGGCGTAAGCGCATATCCACTCTAAATACTTGCCCATCTAACGTTGTTTGATTAAGTGCTGCAATCAGTTTTTGTGCAACTTTATTATAAAAAACCTGCGCCTCTAAAGAACGTCGCCCACCTTGGGTTTTAACACTGCGTGGATAAGAGAATATTAAGTCAATATCTGATGAATAATTAAGCTCTTGTCCACCTAATTTGCCCATTCCCAAGACCATCATGGCCAGCGGTTGCTGCTGTTCATCTAAGGGTTTACCATTGACTTGAGATACTTGCGTAAACGCCCAATTATTAGCACTATTGATGAGTTCATCGGCTAACTTAGAAATATAACTTATACTATCGGCAATCTCATTTTTATAACATAAATCTAAGCAGGCTACTTTTAACCAATAGCGCTCACGGTAATGGCGTAATATTCGATGACACTGCGCCTCATCAACGTCGCTTAGTATTAAATCTTGAAATGGATTTGGTGCATCACGCAAAGCCATTTCTGCGTCGTTAATTAACATATCACTTAACGCTGGTTGTGACTGTAGAGCACGCCAGGCAAAGTCACTCAATCCCAGTAAGTTAATAATTAACTCATTCGGTGCCTGTTCTGGATATAGCTCAAAAAAGCGCTCACTACCGAGGGTGTAAAGTGGTGTTGGGAGTTGCTTGCCAAGTGTCATCAAATACTCTCTTTTATCTAAGCCATAACCGTACTAAAATGAATCACATAATAATAACCAACTAAGGTTTTACATGTCATATTTGTCTTTATCTAACACTAGTTTACTCGCGATTGCTATTAGTTTTATCGTTATTTGTTTAACCGTTATTTTCCTGCGCATCGTAAGTCAGCTCAAAGCGAAACAAGCGCTCAAAGAAGAGCTTGCCCAACATGACAACTTTGCAATGGGGATCAGCTTTGCATCTGAAATTACGGTCGTAATTACAACCATTGCTTTTTTATTCGATGAAATTAGCCTCAGTGCAGCACAATCCAACCCATTAAAAGTTGTCTTTTTAGTAGTATTATTATTTGCGTTTATTAAATTAGGGCACTTAATTCACCGAAAATGGATTCTCCATAGATTTAATGAAGAAGCAGCCATATTAAAACAAAACGTCTGCGCTGCTTTGGTTGATTCAGGTATGTTATTGGCTAATTGTATTATCACATTAGGCTTATACAGTTGGTCACATACTCAAGGGTATAGCAGTTTACTTATTGTGTTTGTTAGCTTCTTTTTATTACAGGGCATTTTTGCGTTAGATAGCAAAATACGTGAATATCGTTTTGCTCACGCAAATCAAGGCGCATCGCTGCAAAGTAACTTTAATTTAGAAAACACATCAATTGGGATTCGTTATGCGGGTAAATCTATTGGTCTTGCTTTAGCCGTCTATGCAGGTTTAGCAAGTGCAACGTTTCATAGCGGTAAAATGGTAGAGAATTTATTCACATTAGCTTTACATTGCGGCACTATGTGGTTATTACTGTATCTACTAACTAGTATCATTAAATTTATTTCATTGCCAAATATTGATACGGCACTTGAAATTGATCATCAAGATAACATTGGAATTGCTTGTATTGAATTTGCTGTTTTCAGCGCTATAGGCTATTTACTAATAAGTATGTTTTCAATTTAGCCATGAAAAGTTCCAAAATATGTGGGGCCCTATGCCGTTTGAAGTAAAGAATTATCTACTGATAGATAACGATAGTGAATTCAGTCGGCAATTTACTGAGTCTTATTTTGCCAAACCAAACGCAAAGGTCCCAAGCACATTAGTTATCGCAGGTGCTAATACTCGTCACTTAGTAAAGCTGATGTTTGATGAACTAATCAAAGACTATTGCTATTGCGATTTTAATAATGAAATTAGCGTATCAGAACTTGCCAGTTATCTGCATGAGCATCACGATATTGCAGGGGTGTTATTTAACCAAACTGACTATTTGCTCGCCGATGAAAAGCAACGATTTATATTTAACTCGTTACACTCAATTCGTTTTTTAGTCTCAGAAAAAGAAGGAGGTTACCACTTTGAGCCCGTCACTGACGAAGCACAAAACAACCACCTTTCTTGCCAAACTGAAATAGCGGAAACCCCTCAAGATTTAGCCAAACTATACGAAAAGCTAAATAACTAATTACAGTCACGCCGCAATAAATATTTGCACCTAAGAGGTGACTTACATACCATAACGCCATTAACCCATTCTGTTAAAGGTCATCATGCGAGTTCCTCATATTTATCAAGCAAGCGACATAGTTATTTCAACTCCTCTTACTTTAGACGACGATGCCGCAGGCCACATTGGTCGAGTATTACGCATGAAAGTAGGTGAGCGTATATCGCTGTTTAATGGCTTAGGTGGTGAATACCTTTGTGAGCTTATTGAAGTGGGTAAAAAAACAGTGGTTGCAATGCCGCTAGAGTTTCATGACAAAGATGTAGAGTCACCATTGAGCATACATTTAGGCCAAGGAATTTCTCGAGGCGATAAAATGGACTTTACCATTCAAAAATCTGTAGAGTTAGGGATCACTGAAATCACCCCTATTTTTAGCCAGCGCTGTGGTGTTAAATTAAGCCCTGAACGACTAGCAAAAAAACACTTACAATGGCAAAAAATAGCCATTGCTGCTGCAGAGCAATCTGGCCGTAACCGTATTACCACTATCCACTCACCTATTGATATTAGCGATTGGCTTGTGCAAAGTAGCAACGAAATAAAACTTACTTTACACCCTCGCGCAGAGCACAGCATTAAAACAATTACAGTGCCTAGTAGCGGCGTACGCTTTTTAGTAGGCCCTGAAGGTGGCTTTACTGATGATGAAATAGCCCAAACCAAACAACAAGAATTTGTTGATATTCGTATTGGTCCTCGCGTATTACGAACAGAAACTGCCGCTTTAACGGTCTTAAGTGCATTACAGCTACAATTTGGCGATTTAGCTAATTGAAATTAGTAAAACTACCCTCATATCAATAGCAACATATTCAGTAAGGCAAGCGAACATGGCAATTAAGTTAGGTATAATTTCAGATCCGATCAGCGGATTTAACATCAAAAAAGACACCGGATTTGCAATGATGATGCAAGCCCAAAGCCGTGGTTATGACATTTATTACATGGAAATGAACGATCTTTCATTACGTAAAGGCAAAGCCTATGCAACCGCAGCTAAAGCAACCGTATTTGATGATGAAAACCATTGGTATGAGCTTGAAGAAAAGGCCACTATTGCCCTAGCTGATTTAGATGTTATTTTAATGCGTAAAGATCCACCATTTGATACTGAATACATTTACGCAACTTATATCTTAGAACGTGCTGAACTTGAAGGTACTCTTATTATTAATAAGCCACAAAGCCTACGTGATGCAAACGAAAAGTTATTCACCGCCTGGTTTAGTGAGCATACCCCTGACACTTTAGTTACACGTTGCAAGCACCAAATTCGTGCATTTTTGACTGAGCATAAAGACATTATTCTAAAGCCTTTAGATGGTATGGGTGGCGCATCTATTTTCCGCGTGACTGAAAATGATGCCAACATTGGCGTAATTTGCGAAACACTTACAGAACACGGTAGCCGCTTTGCAATGGCGCAAAATTATATTCCTGAAATTAAGCAAGGTGATAAACGTGTACTTGTAGTCGATGGTGAAGTTATTCCATATTGCCTTGCTCGTATCCCACAAAATGGTGAAACACGTGGTAACTTAGCTGTTGGTGGCCGCGGTGAAGCTCGCCCAATTAGTGACTCAGATCGCAAAATTGCCGAAGCAGTTGCGCCAACATTAAAAGCGAAAGGACTTATTTTTGTTGGTTTAGATATTATTGGCGATAAGTTAACTGAAATAAACGTTACTGCTCCTACGTGCGTAAAAGAAATTGAAGCAGCCTATGATATTTCAATCACAGGGCGCTTATTTGATGCGATAGAGAGAAAACTGAGCCATACTTAATTTTCAACATACTAAAGGGGTATCGTTATGCAATCATTAGAAAATCATTTTTTAATCGCTATGCCATCAATGCAAGACCCTTTTTTTAAACGTGCTGTTGCGTACATTTGTGAGCACAATGAAGACGGGGCGATGGGGCTGGTGATCAACCAGCCTATTAATATAACGGTTGGGGACTTACTCGATAAAATTGAAATTGATAACGATAAGTCTACACACGCTGCAAGCGTTGCTGTTTTTGCTGGCGGACCTGTAAAAACCGATCGTGGTTTTGTATTGCACTCACCCACACCTGGGTATGCTGCAAGCCAAGAGCTCAGCAGCGATATAATGATCACAACATCAAAAGACGTGCTCGCAAGCCTGACAACTCCTGACGCACCAGAGCAGTTTATTATTACGTTAGGTTACTCCGGCTGGGAACAAGGACAACTTGAAAAAGAATTGCTTGAGAACTCATGGCTAATTATAAAAGCTGACCCTGATATTATTTTTAATACTCCCATAGAACAACGCTGGGAAAAAGCTGTTGCAACGCTCGGCTTTGATATTAGCCAACTAAGCTCTGAAGCAGGCCACGCATAACAAGCCCTTATTTGGGCTTTAATTTCATAGAGACAACATGAGTAAAAAACAACTCAAACCTAAAGGCGAACGTACCGTTATGGGTTTTGATTTTGGCACCACCAGCATTGGTGTTGCTATCGGCCAAGAACTAACCGGTACTGCAACGAGCCTGACGGCAATTAAAGCCAAAGATGGTATTCCAAATTGGGACTTTATTAAAAAGCATGTAGATGAGTGGCAACCTGATTTACTTGTCGTTGGTTTACCGTTAAATATGGACGGAACCAATCAAGAAGTCACTTTTAAAGCCAAAAAGTTCGCTAACCGTTTGCATAACCATTATGGACTACCTGTAGAGACTCAGGATGAGCGTTTAACGACCGCTGATGCAAAAGCACGCCTATTTGAACAAGGCGGCTACCGCAGCTTAGGTAAAGGTAACGTGGATAATATGTCTGCGGTTATTATTTTAGAGAGCTACTTTGAGCAGGCTTATGGCTAACGGGTAAATTTATAATAAGCTTATCAGTCAAATCTGGAATAAAACCAGCTTGACGATAAGCTTTTTCAATTAGCCCTTGTTTACGTAATAATTGCAAGCCTTGTTGAAGTGATTTATAAGCCCGCTTGCCATCAGGATGAAGTTTTGAAACTACATAATGGCGACTATCATCTAGTAACATCAGCACCTTGGGGACGGCTTTTAAATTAATATTTTCAAGTATGTAGTGATTATTTATTTCAGGCATTAGTGACATTAGCATAAAATCAATCCATTGCATTGACACCATTCTAACTTGGCTTAACCATTCATCTTCACGCGTTAAACTTTTTAAAGGCAAAGCGGATAAAGTCTCCCAATCAGTACGCCAACGCGGTGTTGATACACTTGTTAATTGACTAAAATCAGATAGGTGTTTTATTTCAAATACTTTACGATTACTTGGTGATGTAAAAACCCCCGAAAAATACTCCCCTTTGCGTATCACTGGATCGCTAATAAACACTTTATCACTCAGTGCATTAGCATCCTGACTCCAGTAACTATCAAAACTAAGTAATAATTCACCTTGCTCCAATAATTTAGTGTTTCTAAAGTTAACTTTGCCAATTTGATAACTAAATTGTTTATTAAATCCACCAAGTAACAGAGCTTGTTGAGCAATAATCATATCAACAACGTCTCGTCGAATAAATTGCCCACTAAAATCATTGACATCTTGTACTTTTCGACCATTTAAAAAGCGCATGTAATCATGATAGACATCATCGCGAATATAAATTACAACGTTATTATCCGTAGTTTTAAAGTTCTTTATTGCTTCAGAAATCGCTACATCATCGCGCAATGCACTAACACTAAATGGCATACTCAATAAAAATATAAGTGCCGTAAAGAATAACCATTTAATGTTATTGATCATACTATGAACCTTTTTGATCTAACCCGTCGATTGTCACACCTTGTAGAAAACCAGCTCCTTGCTGTTCGTTATTTCTAAGTTTAATCATCAAGCGTAAATCATTTGGTGAATCGGCGTGATGCAAAGCATCAGCGTAATTGATACGCTGTTGCTTATAAAGTTCAAACAAGGCTTGATCAAAGGTTTGCATGCCCATATCCTTGGCTTTTGCCATCGCCTCTTTAATACCGCCTATATCACCTTTTTTAATTAACTCGCCGATGATTGGCGTATTTAATAAGATTTCAATTGCAGCTACACGCGAGTTACCATCAGCTGTTGGTACTAGCTGCTGAGCAATAATGGCGCGTAAATTTAACGACAGATCATATTTTAACTTATCGTGTTTTTCTTTAGGCACTAAGTGCATAATACGGTCAATTGCTTGGTTAGCATTGTTTGCATGCAATGTAGCAACACACAAATGACCTGTTTCAGCAAAGCTTAATGCGTATTCCATTGTTTCTTGCGAACGTATTTCACCAATTAAAATAACGTCAGGTGCTTGGCGTAAAGAGCTCTTTAAAGCTGATTCAAAGCTTTCTGTATCAAGACCCACTTCTCGCTGAGTGATAATGCTTTTACGATGCTCATGCACAAATTCAATCGGATCTTCTATTGTAAGAATGTGCCCACGTTGATTACGATTACGATAACCAAGCAATGCAGCGAGTGAGGTAGACTTACCCGTGCCTGTGCCACCTACAAACAACACTAAGCCACGTTTAGCCATTATCACATCAGTAAGTGTTGAAGGTAGCCCTAAATCAGCTACGTCAGGGATTTGAGTAACGATTCGGCGAATAACCATACCAGCGCGATCCCGCTGCCAAAAAGCAGATACCCTGAAGCGACCTTCTTCTGTCGCGATTGCAAAATTACATTCTTTCGAGCTATGAAATTCTGCTTTTTGCTTGTCACTCATCGCTGATTCAACGAACGCAAGCGATTCTTCGTCAGATATTTTTTCATCGCCTAACGCAATGAGTTCACCATTAATTTTAGCACTGACAGGAAGCTGGCTTGAAACAAATAAATCGGATCCTTGTTTATCGATCATCAGCTGCAAAAAGTAATTAAGAGAATGTGTCATTATAGTTCCTTATCGCTTTGCCTAACTGCCAAAGTTTGTTTTATCTTGTGCTTTAACACGCGCTTCAGCATTAGTAACAACACCATGATTAACTAAATTAATTAAACACTGATCCATGGTTTGCATTCCGTGCGATGCACCTGTTTGAATTGATGAATACATCTGCGCAATCTTGTCTTCTCTAATTAAATTACGAATGGCTGGAACACCTATCATAATCTCGTGCGCAGCAACACGCCCCCCTCCTACTTTTTTAAGCAGTGTTTGCGAGATTACCGCACGCAATGATTCCGAAAGCATCGAACGTACCATGTCTTTTTCATCACCAGGAAATACATCGATAATACGGTCAATGGTTTTTGGCGCTGATGTGGTATGCAACGTACCAAACACTAAATGGCCAGTTTCTGCTGCGGTCATTGCCAAGCGAATTGTTTCCAAGTCTCGAAGCTCACCAACCAAAATTACATCAGGGTCTTCACGCAGCGCACTACGTAGAGCTGCCGAAAAGCTATGCGTATCGCGGTGAACTTCACGCTGATTTATTAAGCATAACTTATTATCATGCACAAATTCGATCGGATCTTCGATCGTAAGAATATGGTGATGCTTATTACGATTAATATAATCAACCATCGCCGCTAATGTGGTTGATTTACCCGACCCCGTAGGACCAGTTACCAACACTAAGCCACGTGGGTTATCCGAAATAGTTTTAAAAATATCTGGCGCGCCTAAGTCATCAAGCGTTAATACTTCACTTGGAATAGTACGAAACACAGCAGCAGGGCCACGATTAGAATTAAATGCGTTAACACGAAAACGAGCAAGATTCGGGACTTCAAAAGAAAAATCCACTTCGAGGTTTTGCTCATAGTCCTTGCGTTGATTATCGTTCATAATGTCGTAAACTAGGCTGTTTACATCTTTGTCTTCCAGTGCTGGTATATTAATACGTCGCACATCACCATCGACACGGATCATTGGCGCAACCCCTGATGATAAGTGTAAATCCGATGCTTTATGCTGCACACTAAAGGCCAACAATTCGGTAATATCCATTTATGACTCCACAACTAACTGATAATTATATGGTTACAATAGCAGAACGACTTAAATCCGCCTATGCTAGAATTGCCATAGCGACAAAAAAATATCATCGTAATGAGCATGATGTCTGCTTACTAGCAGTATCCAAAACAAAACCTGCTGATTTCATTCTAGCGGCTTATCAACAAGGTCACCGAGAGTTTGGTGAGTCCTATGTTCAAGAAGCTGTCGATAAAATAACCCAATTAGCAAATTATAGCGATATTGTTTGGCATTTCATCGGTCCTATTCAATCAAATAAAACGGCCGCTGTTGCCGAAAACTTTGACTGGGTGCAAAGTGTTGATCGTGAAAAAATAGCCAAACGTTTAAATGATCAAAGGCCGATAAATAAGGCCCCTCTTAAAGTATTAATTCAAGTAAATATAAGCTTGGAAGACTCCAAATCAGGTTGCCACCCAGATGATCTAGCCGCATTAGCGCAGTTCGTTAACGACAGCCCCAATTTAGTTCTGCGTGGGCTAATGGCAATCCCAGCAAAAACTGACGACCCACAGCAACAAATACAATATTTTGAGCAATTACGTGCTTGCTTTGATAGACTTAAGGCCCAATATCCTCATATAGACACCTTGTCGATGGGGATGAGTGGCGATGTAGAAGCTGCAATAGCTGCAGGCTCAACCATGGTACGCATCGGCACGGATATTTTTGGCCAACGAAGCTAAGGTGATAACTAAGATATGTCAGATAAAACAATCGCATTCATAGGCACAGGTAACATGAGCTATGCCATCATTGGTGGCATGGTAAAAAAAGGATTTGCTGCCTCCAATATTATTGCAACAAATCGTAACCAAGAAAAACTCGCTAAGGTAGCAGCGGATTTCGGGGTGAACACCACCTCAGATAATAACGCAGCGCTTCGTGATGCCGACGTGATTGTCCTATCTGTTAAACCACAAATGATGGGGGATTTATGCAAATCATTCCAAGATTCAGGTGTAGACTTAAGCGATAAGCTATTTATTTCTGTTGCCGCAGGCTTAACAGTTAAACGCTTACGTGAAATGTTAGGTCAGGACGTTAAAATGATCCGCTGTATGCCTAATACACCGTCATTGCTTGGTCGTGGTGTGTCTGGCTTATTTGGCGACGGTGAAACGGCCGATGAGCATGCTTTTGTACAACAAGTATTTGAATGTACAGGTATTGCGGTTTGGGTTGAAAAAGAGTCTCAAATTAACGATATCATTGCGGTTACCGGTTCATCACCAGCGTACTTTTTCTTATTTATGGAAGCCATCGAAGAAAAAGCCAAAGCGCTTGGCTTTAGCGATGAAGATGCACGCCGCTTAGTGCAGCAAACCGCGCTAGGGGCTGCTGAAATGGCAGTATCACAACCTGATATCAGTATTTCTCAGCTGCGCGCTAACGTCACATCTAAAGGTGGTACCACACATGCTGCTGTTGAACATTTAAAAGCACAAGGTTTAACAGGTACCGTCGCTGATGCCATGGATGCTTGTATTGCCCGCGCAGAGCAAATGGAACAAGAACTTTAAACTTATCACTTAGTCATCAGGTAAAAAATATGGAAGCTATTAAATTTCTAATAGAAACAGTCTTTGACCTATTTTTAATGGTCATTCTATTACGCTTTTGGTTACAAACAGCCAAAGCTGACTTTTACAATCCATTGAGTCAGTTTGTTGTAAAAGCATCATCATTTGCTGTAAACCCTTTACGTAAAATCATTCCTGGGTTTGCGGGATTAGATATAGCTTCTTTGCTATTGGCCATTTTAATAGCTGTAACGAAGGTAAGTGTTTTAATGCTTCTCTTCAATGGAATCTGGCAGGCTCCTTCTGTAATTAAGTTTTCGTTTGTCACTTTAATAGATAATGCATTTTTTCTACTCTATGCGGTATTAATTATTAGAGCAATACTTAGCTGGTTAAGCCAAGGTTATAACCCAATGGAAGCTGTTTTTCATCAATTAACAGAACCAATGCTTCATCCAATAAGAAAAGTCATACCTCCTTTAGGCGGGTTCGATTTATCTTTCATAGTACTATTTATTGCATTGCAATTTTTGCAAAAGCTTATTATGAGCTTTCTATTCATCTGATAAAAATATCCAAATGAGGCCATTGTGGCCTCTTTTTTTAAGAGTCATTTATGAAAAAACTAGCCAGTATTTTATTCTTCGCACTTGCGGGGATTACCTTTAGTGCTCACAGCGAACAAATACAAGGTGCTCAATATAAAGAACTTGGCCCTTGGCAAGTACACTACATTGCATTCCCATCCATGTTTATTCAACCACAAATTGCAAAAGCGTATGATCTGCAGCGCAGTAACTACAAAGGCATTGTTAATATCTCAATTTTAAAAAACAATGCAGATAAAACAGCGCAAATTGCGACTCTCAGTGGCACAGCTAAAAATTTACTTGGCAATAAACAAACCCTCACATTTAAAGAAGTGATTGAAGGTGAGTCTGTTTACTACCTTGCACAAGTGAAATTTACCAACGAAGAAATTTTGCGTTTTGATATTGAAATTAAACAAAGCAATCAATTTCAAAAGCTGCAGTTTCAACAAAAATTCTATGTAGATTAAATCATGACAAAAACCTTAGTTTTAGCCACAGGTAACCCTGGAAAGGTTAAAGAATTAGCACAAATGCTAAGCCCACTAGAAATAAACGTTGTGCCGCAAAGTGACTTTCACGTCAGTGATGTTGCAGAGACTGGCACTACCTTCGTTGAAAACGCGATAATTAAAGCGCGTCATGCGGCTAAAGAAACTGGCCTGCCCGCGATTGCTGATGATTCAGGGCTGGAAGTTGATGGCCTAAACGGCGCACCTGGTGTGTATTCCGCTCGCTTCGCGGGTGTCGGTGCCAGCGATCAAGATAATATCAACAAACTTTTAAAAGAGCTTGGCGATAACCCTATTCGTACTGCACGCTTTTGGTGTGTTTTAGTATTAATGCGCCACGCTGATGACCCAACGCCACTCATTTGCAGTGCAAGCTGGGAAGGTCAAATTACATTAACGCAAGATGGCCAAGGTGGCTTTGGCTACGACCCTGTTTTTTATGTACCAGCGCTTCATTGCACCAGCGCTCAATTGACTAAAGAGCAAAAAAACGCGGTGAGTCACCGTGGTCAAGCGCTCCAAAATTTACTTATCGAGCTTAAGCTCAAAGGCGGCCTGTGAATTTGCCACCACTAAGCTTATATGTGCACGTGCCTTGGTGCGTCCAAAAGTGCCCATACTGTGATTTTAATAGCCATGGTCAAAAAGGCGAAATCCCCGAAAAAGAGTATGTACAGCATTTAATTGATGATTTAAAAGCTGATTTACACTTGGTACAAGGGCGTAAAATTCACTCCATATTTATTGGCGGCGGCACACCTAGCTTATTAACAGGTGAGGCATACGTTAACTTATTGCAGGCCGTTGATTCTTTAATAGGCTTAAGTGATAACTGCGAAATAACCCTCGAAGCCAATCCGGGTACAGTTGAAACTGGCCGCTTTAAAGAATATGTAGCCGCTGGCATTAATCGTATTTCGATTGGCGTGCAAAGCATGCAAAATGATAAGTTAAAAGCACTCGGTCGTATTCACGGTGCTGACGAAGCCATCTATGCAGCAACACAAGCACACGAAGCGGGGTTAAACAGTTTTAACCTTGATTTAATGCATGGCTTACCGGGGCAATCACTTGACGATGCACTCGATGATTTGAAAAAAATCATTGCGCTTAACCCGCCGCATATCTCTTGGTATCAGTTAACCATTGAAGCAAATACAGCATTTGCATCAAAGCCGCCAACTTTACCGCCTGATGACACTTTATGGGATATTCAAGAGCAAGGCCAAGCGCTACTCAGTGCGGCAGGTTATCAACAATATGAAATATCAGGCTATGCCAAAGCCGGCTTTCAATGCCAACATAACTTGAATTATTGGCGTTTTGGCGACTATTTAGGAATTGGCTGCGGCGCACATGGTAAAATTACTGATGCAACCTCCGGCCTTATTACACGAACCATGAAGGTAAAACATCCGCGTGGTTATATGGATTTATCTAAACCTTATTTATTTAAGCAATGGCCGGTTGAACAAGACGACTTACCATTTGAGTTTTTTATGAATCGTTTTAGGCTTTTTGAAGCCTGCCCAAAAAATGATTTACATGCGCTTACAAAGTTATCACTACAAAGCCAGTCAGATGCCTTGAATCAAGCAATAAATAAAGGCCTACTGGTGGATATGGACACACATTGGCAGGTAAGCCAAAAAGGTCATCGTTTTTTAAATGACCTGCTAGAATTGTTTGTGTAATTACTTGTTCAAATTTAATGAACAATTACACACTAATAATAACGAACAACCTTTAATGGTTTCTAACAACAAAAGGGAAAACATGCGTAAACTTACCTTTATCGCCGCTGCAGTGAGTATTGCACTGCTAGGTGGTTGCCAGCAAACACCTGAGCAACAAAGTACACCAAGCGTACAAGCACAGCCTGTACAAAGCGAAATAGAAAAAGCCAATGCGTTTTTCGAAGATACCTTTAACCGCGATGTAATGAGCAGCCCGGTTTACCAAACTTATATGGGTATCAAACAAGATTACGACAAATGGGATGATGGCAGCGAAGAACGTGCCCTAAAAGACCTACAACAAACCAAAGACGATCTTGTCGCGTTAAACGCAATTAATCGTGATTTGTTAGATGACAGCACCAAAGTTAGCTATGATCTTAAAAAACAAGATCTTGAAAATAACATTGCTGATTTTAAATGGCGCTACCATAACTACCCAGTAAACCAAATGTTTGGTGTTCACTCGATGATCCCAGCATTTATGATCAACCAACACCAAATTGGTGATGTGTCTGATGCAAAAGCGTATATATCTCGCTTAAATGGCGTAACAACGGTTATCGATCAGTTAATTAAAGATTTAGAAACACGTGCTAGCAAAGGCATTATTGCACCTAAGTTTGTGTTTCCACACGTGATTGATTCAAGCAAAAACATCATTCTCGGTGCGCCATTTGAAAAAGGCGAAGATTCAACATTACTTGCTGACTTTAAACGTAAAGTAACGGCATTGGAAATTGATCAAGCACAGAAAGACAGCCTAATCAATGACGCTGAAAAAGCGCTTAAGTCGGCTATAAAACCGTCTTACTCTAAGCTAATTAATTATTTAGCGCAGCTTGAAAAGCGTGCTGACGATCGCGATGGTGCGTGGAAATTTCCTGATGGTGAAGCGTTCTACAACAACGCATTAGCACGTACAACAACGACCGACTTAACAGCAAAAGAAATCCACACTATTGGTCTTGCTGAAGTGTCTCGTATTCATGATGAAATGCGCGAAATTAAAGATAAAGTGGGCTTCAAAGGTGATTTAAAAGCGTTTATGCAGTTTATGAAAACTGACAAGCAATTTTATTATCCAAATACAGCTGAAGGTAAGCAGCGTTATCTTGATGAAGCAACAGCAATGATCGATAACATGAAGACGCGTTTAGACGAGCTATTCATTGTTAAACCAAAAGCGGATTTAAAAGTAAAAGCGGTTGAAGCTTTCCGTGAAAAAGCAGCTGGTAAAGCGTTTTACCAACAACCTGCACCAGATGGCTCACGCCCTGGTATTTACTACGCAAACCTTTATGACATGGAAGCGATGCCAACTTACCAAATGGAAGCATTAGCCTACCATGAGGGTATTCCAGGTCATCACATGCAAATAGCAATTTCGCAAGAACTTGAAGGTGTCCCTAAATTCCGTAAGTTTGGTGGCTACACAGCATACATTGAAGGCTGGGGTTTATACTCAGAGTTTGTACCAAAAGAGATGGGCCTATATGAAGACCCATATTCTGACTTTGGCCGTTTAGCAATGGAGCTATGGCGCGCATGTCGCCTAGTGGTTGATACTGGTATTCACGAAATGAAGTGGACTCGTCAACAAGGTATTGATTACTACGTAAACAATACACCAAACGCCACCTCTGATGGTGTTAAAATGGTAGAACGCCATGTGGTCATGCCTTCTCAAGCAACTGCTTATAAAGTGGGCATGCTGAAGATTTTAGAGCTACGTGAGGCTGCGAAAGTGAAACTGGGTGATAAGTTTGATATTCGCCAATTCCATGATGTCGTACTTAAAAATGGCGCAGTACCCCTTAACGTACTTGAGAGCTTTGTTGATCAATGGGTAGCAAGTAAATCAGCTGCTTAACAACACATGAGTTACTATATTAAAGGCCGCAATTGCGGCCTTTTTGTTGTTCATAAACCTAAATTTTAGCTCGTTAACAGCTTGACCAGTAAGTGATTTCAGCTAGGATAGAATAAACGATAATGAGGGACTACCAATGGACACATGCATAAAGCAGCTCACCCACCAGTTACAGCACCACCAACTCCAAGCCGTTGTCGATGACTTCCCAACACTATCGTCACAGCAACAAAGCATGCAACTGGTACATTTATACCAAAGTGCACAACGGATGGATGTTAAGTACAGCTATTTGCAAAATGTAGCGACTC
Source organism: Pseudoalteromonas sp. NEC-BIFX-2020_015 (assembly GCF_012952265.1). NCBI lineage: Bacteria > Pseudomonadati > Pseudomonadota > Gammaproteobacteria > Alteromonadales > Pseudoalteromonadaceae > Pseudoalteromonas > Pseudoalteromonas sp. NEC-BIFX-2020_015. The sequence goes on along the minus strand of NZ_JABCJL010000004.1, from coordinate 54,361 downwards.
GCATACTCACAGAACACCCATTTCCTAAAGATTTAATTAGCGAATTTAAACACACGGATCTATTGAGTTTCTTCACTCCTGGGCTTAAATTTAACAGTGGATTTGCCTTGCAGAATGACCTTAACAATAATGTGATCCACACCTTATTTAGCCACTGTGATGCCAATAAACTTCCCTTTAATTATGTTCGATCATTAATGCTATTTGAAAGTAACGAAAGCCTTTTACAAGCTCTTACTCAGGCAAATAGTGCCGGACTAACACCTGTTGCATGTTACATTACGTGTAATATTGAGCAAACTAGTTTGCCAAAACACGAATTCTCCGCACTACTGGCTCTGATGGAAGCTCAGTTTAAACAGCATGAAGACATCAATACGGCTGCATTTTTAAAGGCGCTGATCAACCTAAAAAACACTCTTTCGAGCCACACACTTAATGAATACACGGTATTGTTAGCAAGCGCTTACCTGCGTTGTAAGACAGACAAGATAGAAACTTACCTTCACAACATTAATAAAAATGAGCGAGCGTGAACACCTAATGTTAATTCAAATAACGCCTTCAAGTGTTCACATTGCCATTTCATATTAGGGCGTGTTGATCTTTGCGGATTGAAATTTGTTCAATCTAGGAGAACCCTTTGGACAGCGCATGTTTGGAATTTATACTGCCTTATCGCCTATTTATGGGGAATAACCACACATCATAGGCGCTGCTTTGCCTAAATAAAAAACATACGGCTGCAAAATCAATCACGAAAGATCAACGCGCCCTAACCGCCACACGCGCGGTAAATCAGTCAGATAAATAATATTCAACACTTGTTACAACGCGGATCTTTTTAAGTTGTGGCGTATTTGAATCTCTGTTCGAAATACTAAACTGACCTTGGCGTGCTGTTTTAATTTTACCTAACTTTGATTGCGAATCTTTAGCAAATTTAATCGCAACTTCACGCGCTTTTTCAGTCGCCTCTTGCACCATGGCAGGTTTAACATCGTTTAACCCCGTAAATAAATATTCAATACGTGTGTCATAACTATCTTGCACAATGGCAATCCCTTGCTTAGCCAATTGCCCTACTTTCGCTAAAGCATTTTTAACTTTATCTGGCTGCGATGAATAAACGGTTACACTCGCGCGTGCTATATATCTAAATTGCTGGTTTTCAGCGCCATATTCTCTTGCTTGTTTATCTACAATTGATTGCGCGCCTCGACTAATTTCGTCATCATCAAAGCCATGTAGCTTTAAAAAAGCAATAACAGCATCATTTTTTTGCTCAATGCGCGCTACTAACTTTTCAAGGTCGTTGTCAGCATCACTAAATTGCAATGGCCAAATTACCGTATCCGCTGCCACTTCTATTTCTGCAAGCCCTTTCACTGTGACAGTACGCTCCATATTTTTTACATCAATTGCAGCACTTTTTAAGATCAAGCCCAAACCTAATAACCCAACGGCTAATACTGCAGCAGCCACAGTCAAACTGTTGCTTTGTGATTTATTCATTTATAACTCCTTGATATAGATCTAGCTAAGACTCATTGCCACTCGAAACTTCGTGATAAACAGGTTACATTAATGAGTATAGATTGGGATATTAGAGTGTAAGTATCTAAACTTAACTCGTCCTGTACAGCAAAGGAAAAGCAATGAGTGTAAAGCGCATTAGTCAGTTTTTTAATCCAACCTCCGTAGCCGTTATTGGTGCTTCAAACAATCAAACCCGTGCTGGGTTTGTTGTAATGCGAAATTTATTACAAGGTGGCTTTAAAGGGCCGATAATGCCCGTTAGCCCGTCACACTCTGCAGTGCATGGTGTGCTTGCTTATCCATCCATAACTGACTTACCAAAAATACCTGACCTTGCGGTTATTTGTACCAACAAGAACACTTTAATAAATATTATTAATGAGTTAGGTGAGCTAGGATGTAAAAATGCCATTGTTATTGCTGCGGGCTTAAATAAAGAACAAAAAGAGTCTCTGCAACAAGCGGCACTTACCGCTGGCGTTTCTTTACTTGGCCCTAATTGCCTCGGTTTGCTTATTCCTCACTTGGGGCTTAACGCGAGTTTCTCACACACAGTAGCAAGCCCAGGTAAACTGGCGTTTATTTCTCAATCAGCCGCTGTATGCTCAACTATTTTAGATTGGGCTAAGCATAAAGAAATTGGATTTTCATATTTTGTATCCGTAGGTGACTGCCTTGATATTGATTTTGCAGAGCTGCTGGATTTTTTAGGACGGGACGCCAAAACCAAAGCTATTTTACTTTATATTGATAACATTGAGAATATCCGCAGCTTTATTTCCGCTGCGCGGGCTGCGGCATTTAGCAAACCCGTTATAGCGATTAAAACGGGAAAAACAGCCGCAGGTGCACTCGCGGCTGAAATACACACCGGCGGACAACAAAGTTCTGATGCCGTGTATGATGCACTATTTCAACGTGCCGGCATGTTAAGAGTTAATGATTTAACCGAGTTATTTGCAGCAACACAAACTCTCGCCATGCACCCTAAATTATTAAAAGTTGAACAGCTGACCATTTTAACTAATGGCGGCGGCCCTGGTGTAATGGCTGTTGATAGCCTATTACAAAGCTCAGGAAAGCTCACACAACTGAGCGAGGAGACACGCGCCGCGCTTAATAAAGTCATTCCACAATCAGATATGACTTCAAATCCAGTTGATATTTTTGGTGACTCAGCCCCCGCACGCTATCAACAAGCATTAGAAATATTACTACACGCTAAAGAAGTGAAAAACCTATTAATCATTCATACACCATCGGCACTGGCACCCAGTGAAGACTATGCGCATATTATTGCGCAGACTCTTAACAAACTCCCGCCAATGGCGCGCCCTTATGTGATCACCAACTTTATGGGCGAAGATGCTGCTTATGCTGCTAGGCGTTTATGTAGTAACAATAGCATTCCAACCTATCGTACCCCAGAGGGCGCTGTCAGAGCCTTTATGCATTTAGTGAGCTATCGTCGTAACCAAAAGCATTTAACGCAAACACCTGAGTCAAATACGGACGATGCGAAAATAAATAAGCAAGCAGCTAAAGAAACCGTCAATGAGTTTTTAGAAGAGCAGCAAAGCTATTTATCAACTCATCAGGCAAGTCAAATATTGACTCATTATGGCGTTGAATGTATTCAAACTGAAGTGGCTTACACCCCCACAGAAGCCAAAGAGCAAGCAATTGAATTAGGTTTTCCTGTCGCCCTTAAATTAATTAGTCCAAGCATTCCCTCTAAATCAGAAGTCGGTGGTGTGGTGCTGAATTTAAATGATGCTCAAGAGGTAGAGCAAACCGCATTTGCGATGTTATTAAGAATACGAAACACCTACCCCGATGCAATTATTGAAGGTTTCTCGTTACAAAAAATGGCACCGAGAGCTGGCGCGAATGAACTGCGAATTGCCGTAAAAACTGAACCTAACTTTGGTCCTGTTATACTTCTTGGTGAAGCAGGCACAGGCTTAGAATTTGCTCAAGCAGCGGTCGCCCTGCCACCATTAAATATGAACTTAGCAAAATATTTAATTGCTGCGGCACATGATAAAGGTGTGCTTAAAGATCGCATTCTGCCAGAGAAGGTTGACAAATATCGCTTATGCGCACTTTTAACGCGTATTTCTCAGTTAGTTATTGATCAACCTGACATCACTTCTGTTGAGTTAAACCCTATTTTAGCCAGTAACGGGCAATTTTTAGTCCTTGATGCAACCATGACTTTGAATCGTTATAAAATACAGTCGCACCGTAAACGACTCTCTATCCGCCCTTACCCTATTGAACTAGTTGAACATGTCACATTAAAAAATGGTAGCGCCGCCATATTACGACCTATCAAACCTGAAGATGAGCAAGCCCATCAGGCATTTGATCAATCATTGAGTAAAGAAGATCGTTATAAACGCTTTTTTGGAGAACTGCCACAATTTAATCATGACCAACTCGCTAAAATGACGCAGATTGATTATGACCGTGAAATGGCCTTTATCGTCACTCAAGAGCAATCGCGCGAACACCTTACTTTAGGTGTATCTCGTGTTTTAATGGATCCTGATAAAGTTCATGCTGAGTTTGCGATTGTAGTGCGATCTAATTGCCAAGGACTCGGATTAGGAGGAATGCTTATGCGTGCTGCGATTGGTTATTGCCAAAGCCAAGGGGTGCAATTTATAGAAGGGATCACGCTGCCTGAAAATACCGGCATGATCGAGCTTGCTCGTAAACTTGGTTTTAAGATAACCCGTGATTTTGAAGAAGGCAGTATAAACATGGTACTGACACTATAAGGCGCTTTAGTTGAAAGTAACGACTTGGAGGCACTGGCCAAATATCGACTTAGATGCTGACTTACTCGCTGAGTCAGTTATTGCCTATCAAGATATTCATGATCATTGCTTTATTAAACTAAGCTGTAATAGTAATAGTGTATGCAGTGCATTTGGCATTAAACGACACTTTCAACATAACCCTTTGGGGTCAGTTGAAAAAAACAGCTGTGTTTATAATTTATCAGCTTTATTAAATGATGAAAAAAGCCCTAAAAAATTAAACGATTGCCCGCAGTTACTCATAAATATTGAAGCACACAAACGTGTTAGCGAACACCCTAGCGGTATCAATAAAGCATGTTTTGCAACGGTTTACTCTCCGCTTTATCACTTAAATTCAATGTTGGGGGGAACATTAACAGCAGCCCAATTAGAGCACACATCTTATAAAAAAATGTTATCTTTATTAACTGATATTACAGCGCAATATATTGACGCTTTACTGTTAATCAAAAATGTTAGAATTTACTACTGCAGCTTTCATGCGAGCGCTGCATTTTGCAATTATGAGCAATTTAAAACTCTCGTAGCCCCATATGATGAACAATGTATAACGCAATTAACCCACCAGCACCACCTTATTCATTATCATTGCAGTGCACCTATTTATTTTGATTTCCTTGATAGTAAGAAGTTCTCATTACTATCAATTGATGATTGTGATGATGTTATAGCTATAAAGGCTTTACTGACTCGCTTTCCTGATATTACATTTGTAGGGCTATTGGATAAATTATTATCACCACGCCCACTTAAAGCAAAAGAAATTGAACGAATTTTTTCATCTTGCAGCCGCCATTTGGATTTTAATAGAGTCATTATCGCCCCAAGCTGCACTCTACCTTTAAGCATTAAAAACAATACATTATTAAAAACATGTTCTATTGTAAAAGGACTGTGAATTAAGTTTATGCCTACGGAAGATAAACAATTGAGTACTATACATGCCGAGTTAATAAAGGCCGTTGAGTTATACCAACAAAACCAATATCAATTAGCGCGGGGGCAGTTTGAGTATGTACTGAGCCAAGATAACTCATGTTTGATTGCACATCGTTATTTGGCCGAAATCGCACTGATAGAAGGCACAGCAAAAAATCACATAGAATCATTGATAGCTTCCTTAGCGGCACACCCAACATCAAGCGAGATTAGCCATACGCTAGGCATGTGCTACCAACAAGCACGCGAGCTGCCCCAAGCAGTTGAGCAATATCGCCATGCACTAGAGGTGCTGTTAAACACGCCACCTAATCATAGTTATAAACCAAAACCAAACGTTGAATTCGATACCGAAATACATGAAAGCTTACTATGGCAAACCCTTGCTCTTTTTCGTCAAGCAAATATTAAATCCTTTGCCACCGCCGGTAGCCTACTAGGCATAATACGCGAAGGCGCAATCCTGCCTTTTGATAAAGACATTGATATTGGGGTTGATTGGGGGCAAATGGAGCAAGCCATTACACTTTTAAAAAGCCAAGGTTGGCATGAGCATATGCGATCCTATGATTTAATTAACCCTCGCTGCTTTGCCCACCCCGATGGAGTGACCATGGATCTTTGTGGCTTTGGCGTTGATACCGTCAGTCAGCGTACTATTTGCGGGCTTTGGATGAGTGATATTCCCTTTGAGTGGAATAGAATTACAGAGTATCCAACTATAAATTTAGTCGAAAAAATAACTCCCCATGGCAATGTATGGCATCTAGCCCAACCTGAACTAACGCTAAATGCACTTTATGGAGATTGGCAAACACCCGACCCACTTTTTGATACAATTTTATGTGCAAAAAACATTCGATCATTTTCGTTATTAACCCAGTGCTTTGTGTATTCAAGACTTTATAAATTATGCCTAATGAGCGAATGGGGAAAATTAGAGCACACATTAAACCAACTTTCTTTTTTTGATAAACACGACATATTAATAAATAAACTTACCGATAAAGCCAAAAGTATGCAGACATGACCCTAAACTCAGAAAATAAAAGTAACCATAATACACGCTGCTTAGCCCTGGGTGTGTTTGACTTATTTCATATTGGTCATTTAAATTACTTAAAGTTTGCTAAAGCTCAAGGCAGTGAACTATTTGTTGCTGTTGCGCCAGATGACTTGTGCTTTGAAAATAAAAAAACATTTCCCATCATCAGCCAGCATGAAAGAATGTCCATAGTAAGCGCATTGGCGATCGTGGATCATGTGGCCTTAGTACCAAGTCCAATTATAAAGACCCAGAGCGCTTGTAGGTGGATAAAAGCATGGGGAATTAATAAAGTAGTTGTTGGTGGGCAATGGCAAAACAGTGAGCGCTGGTATGAAGCTGCGAATGCATTACAAGCGCATAATATTGACGTCATGTTTGCACCACAAACCCCTGATATTTCGAGTACTGATATTAAGCAAAAAATAATCACATACTGCTCAGAGGTTTTATAATGTGTATACCCAAACCACCTCAAGATGCGAGGTTATGTTGGAATTAAAAGGGGCTGCCATTATTACAACGTATCATTATTACAACGTATAGTCGTATATTTTTTGCATATAATAACTAAAACTGAAACAACAATATTTTTGAACACACGGATTTAATTTGAATAATTTACGTAAACGCACAGCTCTATTTTTCGAAGGCAACGGTGAATACCGTAAAGTGGGTCATTACATTGATGTATTTCTAATATCATTGATCATGATAAATGTGGTTGCGATTGTGCTTGAGTCTGTAATCAGTCTAGCGCAGCAATATAAACATGAGTTTTTATTACTAGAACTGATCTCTGTGAGTATTTTTAGCATTGAGTATTTATTAAGAGTGTGGTCGTGTGTTGAGCGTATCGAATACACGAGCATGAAATGCAGTAATTTAAAGCGCCGTATTAAATATGTATTTTCACCATTGGCATTAATTGATCTTATAGCGATTCTACCCACCTTATTAATGTTTTTTATTACTTTCGATTTACGCTTCTTGCGGGTATTTAGACTATTACGTGTTTTTAAGCTCACTCGTTACTCAAGAGCAATGCAGCTGCTTTTACAATCATTTCGTGATGAAAGCAGCTCACTTATGGCTGCATTTTTTATTATGGCGGTGGTGCTCATTTTAGCTTCATGTGGGATTTACTTAATTGAACATGATATTCAACCTGATAAATTTGGCTCTATTCCCGCAGCTATGTGGTGGGCAATGGCTACTCTGACAACCGTTGGCTATGGCGATGTGGTGCCCGTTACTCCACTAGGGCGTTTTTTTGGTGGTCTAATCACATTGCTAAGCATGGGCATGGTAGCAATACCTACTGGCTTATTAGCGTCAAGCTTTTCTGAACAACTACGAAAACGTAGGATCATGTTTAGCGATGCAGTACATGAGCGCCTACATGACGGTCAAATTGATGACGACCAAGCAGAGTACCTAGAAAATCTACGCTGTAAATTAGGTTTAAGTAAACAAGAAGCAAATAAAGCAATTAAAGTTCAACTTAGCTCTCGCTCAAAACACTTATACTGTCGCCATTGTGGTGAGCGCCAAGATTAAAGTACGTTATTTTAACCCAGTAGCGCTCGCCAATCATGCTCTAATAACATCGCAACTTCATCGCCAGGGACTGGCTTGCTAAATAAATAACCTTGGAATAAATTACATCCAAGCTTTCGTAAAAAAGCTAATTGCTCTGGTGTTTCAACCCCTTCAGCAACACATTCTTTTCCTAAACTTTTAGCCAGTGCAAGCGTTGACTCTATGATTGCTTCGTCATCACTATCCACCCCTATATCATTAACAAAGCTACGATCGATTTTTAGTACATCAATTGGAAAGCGCTTTAAATAAGTTAATGAGGCATAGCCAGTACCAAAGTCATCCATATATAACTTACAGCCTAACTGCTTAAGCTTAAGCATGCTTTCTTGTGCATACGATGAATCATGCATTAACACAGATTCAGTGATCTCAAATACAACGGATTGAGGTTGTACACCTGCGGTGATCAAGGCTTGACGAATTTCGCTCACCAAGTTTTTATACTCAAAATCCAACGCAGATAAATTAATAGATATATATAGCTGCGGTGAAATTCGTCGCCATTGCTTTAGTTCAATTAAAGCCCGCGCAAGAGTTTGTAACATAATTTTAGTGATTAACCCTATCCCTTCAGCGGCTAAAGCAAACTCTTGAGTCTTATATTCATCATTCTCAGGCCAACGAAGCAATACTTCAAATCCCTCAACCTGCTGGGTATGTGCATTTACAATAGCTTGGTAGTGATTACAAAATTCATGTTCTTGATATGCTTTGGTCAACTGAGACTCTAAATGTAAGGCTTTTTGAACATGAACATTCATTTCTTGCTTGTAGAATTGGTAACATCCTTCTACGCTTTTTTTAGCGTGGTAAAGAGCGATGTCAGCCGCTTTAATTAAGCTTTTATCACTGCTGGCATCATCTGGGTAAATAGCAACTCCAATACTAAGGCTAACATTAAGTGCTTGTTCGTTGGCGACAATATTTTCACTCACGCACTGCATCAGTTTAGCGCAAACTAACAATACCTCTTCTACTTGATTGATATCTTCAACTAGCAGCATAAATTCATCACCACTAAAGCGTGCAATACTGTCTTGAGGACGTATTGTGGCTTTTAATCGTAAGGCTACTGATTTTATAATTTCATCGGCTACGCCATGCCCTAATGAGTCATTAAAGTACTTAAAACGTTTAATATTTATATTTAGTAATGCAACTTTGCAATCATGAGATTTAGCCTGTTCAAGCGCATGCTCAACACGGTCGTTAAATAATGTGCGATTAGGTAAACCTGTTAAAGCATCATAATTAGCCAATAAAAACAATTCATTTTCAGCTAATTTCTGCGCATTAATATCTGTCAAAATAATTACATAGCTTTCTAAACGCTGATCACTTCCTGCAACAGCGCTTATTTTTATGAGTACTTGGCGTGCTTCACCACTTGCTAAATATACTGTTTCTTCTGCAGAATAATGCTCACCAACCAATTGTTTTTTCATGATACGTAAGTAATTCACGCGCACAGTTCGTGCTAGCCCTAAGTTAAGCGAACGACTAGAACGGTACTCTGACGGAAAGTTAAATGCATTTTGCAGTGCTTTATTCGTTGCTAAAATTCGTAAGTTTTTATCTAAAATAAACACCCAATCTCGTGTTTGCTCAAATGCAGCACCAAATAGTCGCGCGTGCTCCTCAAAAACTAATTCGCGTGTCATATTTGTATAAGTGCCCGCAACCTTTATTGGTGTACTGCCTTGCCAAGCAACGACTTTGCCAAAATCTTTATACCAACGCCAATCGCCATTTTTGTGGCGTAAACGGTAAGTGCAATTAAAATAGCCTTTATCCGTAGAAAGAAATTCTAGCCACTCTAACCGAAATGTTTGTTTATCCTGCGGATGTATTTTTGCTAAATAATCGTCTAAATTAACAGCGTCCATATCATAATCGAGTTCATTTTTAAGCCGTGGTTGATAGATAATAGGGCTCGTAGACTGCCAATCCCAAACACCAGAATGACTTCCCTCCAACGCTAGTTTTAAGCGCGCTTCACTCTCTTGGCTTTCTCTATGTGCAGCAAGTAATAATTGTTGTATACGATTACGGCGCATATTCCAAGCACCGGCTAAAGCAAACAAAATTATCGCGTAAAAAACCATAAAGTGAGGCGCTCGCCACAGTGGATACTTCACAATAATATCTAATACTGCGGGCGTAGTATAATCTCCAGTTAAAGGGTCTTTAGCCCAGATTTTTAGTTGATACTCACCAGGATTAAGTTTTGGAAAAAGTACACGATTATTATTTCGTGTATATGATTTTTGACCATCAGAAAGCTGATACTCATAAACAATACGCTCTTGGTAATTAAACGCCATGGCTGAAAAAGCGACTTCAAGACCGATATCATCATGATTTAAAATAACCTGATTAATTGGCTGTTTTAGATCTTCAGATAGCTCTCGAGACATTAGATCGATATTAGTAATATTGACCTTATCAATTAGCCCATGCTGTGGATAATTTTCATTCGGGTAGAAGTAAGTAAAGCCTTTTAATGTTCCATAAACAATTTCACCGCTTTTTAGACGTGTAAATGCACCACTGTTAAATTCAGTTGAAACGAGTCCTTCTGATGTTGTGAACTGCTGAAAATGTTGATTCTGTGGATTCAATCGCCAAATACCTTTGTGGCTACTCATCCAAATCATTCCCGCCTCATCCAACACCATGTCATAGAGCAAGGTACCTAATTTATTTTTATCAAGATCTATCGTATAAAGCAGCTTATAGTTACTGGCATCTAATCCAATAAGGCCGTAATTTGAAAATGAAATCCACAATATATTATTGTTATCAACAATATATGACATCACATTGATAGCAACATTTTCATGCTGTTTTGGCACTGAGTAAATTTTTGATAACGCAAAGGTTTGCGGGTCAACGTGGTATAAAATACCTGCATTATAAAATAAAGGCGCGTCTGGTTTTGTTGATAATGGTGGTAAAAATCCATAAACTAAGAAAGGTTCAAAACTATTAAAATCACCTTCTAATGGCGTAATAATCTGACTATCTAAATTGAAGGTAAACATACCATGATCTGAGTGCACGTAAAAAAGATCACCATTGGGCATTAGTGTTGTTCCGTGAACCCAACCATCAATTAAATGTTGTTTACTAGGTTGCGCACTTTTTGCTGGTGTTACTTCATATGTTTTTGGATCAAAGCTAAATACCCCTCGATTACTGTGTAGCCACAACTTACCTTTATAAGGCATAACCTTGTAGATGCTAAACTCTGTTGTAAACAAATCAACCTGATAGTCCTTCAAAAACACCTGCCCTTGCAAGGTTTCTAAATCGACCGCAGTTAAACCATTATTAGTTGCTAACCATACTTTATTTTCAAACTCAGCAACTCCCCAAATAGAGGGGTGTGATAAGCCATCTCCTTTCAAAATATTGCTGTTAACATTCTTAAAATGGTAATGATCTGATGGCAAATAAAATGCACCATCACTTTTTGTTGCCACCCACATAGCACCATTACTATCTTTAACTATATCGATAATACTTGCGTCAGAAAGTGAGTAATCGCTATCATTTATTCTATGGCTTTTAAATAAATCACCGCTCGCTAAGTCATACTTAAATAAGCCTTTGTCTGTACCTAGATCTACTGATGAATTCTCATTAATAATTTTCCATATATTTAAATCAGCCAGTAGTGTTTTATTTTTAAAAGGGATATCAGGACGTTCAAACATGGTTGGTAAATCACTAATATCTACTTCATATAGACCGCGAACAGCCCCAACCAATAAACGGCCACTCTCGCCTAACGCAAAGGACTTAACATAGTTTTGATATACATGATCGGGGTCACCGCTTAGATGCTCTAGTGGGCGGTATTCACCACTTGGAATATGATACACATACGCACCAATACTCGTGGCGATAAAAATATAATCTTGGTAATGGAGTAACTCTCGGATGACAGTGCTACGAGTGCGCTCTGGTAGTTCAAAAATCGTTTCTATTTGTCCACTCGCAATATCTAACCTAGCAAAATCCCACCCTCGCCCCATCCACAGTGATTTATCATCAACCGCAATCATGCTAAAAACAGATTGACTAAGTATCTCTTGTGCAGTGATGGGTTTTGATAAAAACTGTTGATAACTGTCGGTACTCGGATCATAGCGAAACAAACCAGCTAGAATGGATGAAATCCAAATATAACCATTTGAATCTTGATAAATACTATCAATGACAGCTTCATCCAATTCCCCATTAGGACCTGCAATGTGCAGCACTTGATAACCATCATAACGATTGAGCCCACCTTCGGTTGCCAGCCAAAGGTATCCATTGTTATCAATCAACATGTTACTGACGTAACTTTGTGATAGCCCTTCACTTGGTGATAATCGTTTTACTTGTGCAACAGCTAAGTGACTAATAGCGATATTGATGGCTAAGAAAAAAAAAGTCATAACCTTAAACCATTTGCTCATTCATAACCCCAAGTTTTATTTTAAATAATTACTCGACCTAATGCTCATTGCTACTATTTTTCGTTGCTGGTAAAAACAAAATAGTGTCGCTAAAGGCTCTGGCAATGTTAACACAAAGTTAAACCCAATTGACCGATAAAAATCAATTAAACTTTGGTATGCAAATGTATAAACTTCTTGCTGTTGACTTTTTATGATCTGGCTAAGTAACTGTCTTGCAATCCCTTTACCACGCCAAGATGGTGTAACTAATAAGGTAGATAAAAATAAGTGATCACCGCGATTTTGAATTCTACATGCTGCGATTATGTCAAAGTCAGCATAGGCAACCCACACAGCATCTTGTTTGTTTGCTCGTCCTCGCGCGCCATTTGAATCATAAAATTTATTTACTAAAGGCGTTTTTACAGGATCTAAACATTCAAACCTAAATGCCATGGTTAACTCAGCATAACTGCTAAATATTGCTCAAATTGTTGCTTAAGAAACACTTGGTCAGCAACAGGGCGGCTATGTATGGTGTTATATATTTGTTCGCGAGTGCTTTTTCCACGTTTTATTTGATACGCCCAAAACGATGCTTCATAGTCTAATTGAATTTGATATTTTTGCTCTCTAGGGAGTAAACATAAGTTAAATGACATCAATTACCCGTTATTATTACAAACCATATAAGTGAGCTTAGTATATCAAATAATAATTTAAAACGAGCAAAAAGTAGTAGCTAACCTTGCTCTTTGAGGGATTTAAACGTAAATTAGTGGCGTTTTTTCGTCCTCACCTGGAGACATGTTGATTAAATATATCTTGCAGATTTTCATATTCATTCTATTACTTTCCCCTTGCCGTAGTATGGCTGAAACTAAATATATGACTTTCAATCGACCCGCCGATACACAGCAAGCACGCTATGTTATTGAGTTAATGACGATGGCATATAAAGAGCTTGGCTACGAACTGCATATTATAGACTTCAACCATCAGAGCTCGCTTGCAGCTGCAAATAACGGTACGCTCGATGGCCAACTAGGTCGAGTTGCAAGTATCAATAAAAAATATAAAAACTTACGATTAGTCAATGTCCCATTATTTGAATTTGATTTGATTTTATTGAAAAATTGTCAACAATGTAACTTTGAGCAAATAGCTAATATCGCGATTCAATCTGGTTACCCTGCAGCGCAAAACTACCTTGACCAACACCCATATATTGGCGATGTTATACGTGTAAAAAGTGTCACTGCGCAGCTTAACTTACTTACCCAAAAGAAAGTTCAAGGGGCTATTTTACTCGATTTCCTATTAGATACTGCCCACCCAAGTTTTGATGTAAATCAGTTCCACAAAGAAGTATTAATCCCAATTAAAAGCTTTCATTTTTTACATTCACGTCATCAAGCATTAATTCCAAAATTAGAAACCCAATTAAATAAACTAAATAAAAATGGCACTGTGCACTTGCTAAAAAATAAGTACAACCTTAATTAAAAATCAAAATCAGTTTGCTGATTAGGTATTATCGAATCATTCGTCATTGACACTTTTTGCTGATAACGTTTATATCGCTGCTGGCAGAGGCTTATCACTTTTCTCTTCTGCGCATTCGTGAATGTATTCCATGTAAACCGTTCATCCCGGCTACGATAACACCCTTTGCAATAGCCTCGGTTATTTACCTCGCATATACCTTTACAAGGACTTGGAATATCAAATATTTCAATTTGTTGCATGGTTAACAGTTAATAAAAAACACTAAATTAAGTATAGCCCGTTTTTTAAACGAAAAAAAAGCCGTCTACTAAAAACGGCTTTAATTTATCTAAACGACTTGATAGAGACTTAATTTATTTATAACTTTCGCTACTGTTTAACTCAGCTTTACGCTCAAAAGGCTTTGCGTACATTGCCAACACTAATGACTTTAATTCTTCAGGAACTAACGCCATACGCTGCTCAAACTCTGCGACATCTTTTTTATCTATAACGCCTTGTTTACACCCACCAGCAATATAATTTCCTGGGTGTAAAAAGAATGAATCAATGATTTGCTCATCGATTGTCTTTGCTAGCTGCTCAGGTGAGTCGCAACCATCTTCAACCGGCTGTCCAAATGCTAGATGCACACGCCCTTTGGCCGCACTAAACCCTTCAACGATACTCGCTATGTCTTCACCTGCTGATTTGGTGTATTTACCATGATGTAGCTTATGATAGAGCTCTTTAGCCTTGGCTATTGCGCACGGCTCATATTGGTAAGAGATAGACACAGGTACAATTTTTAATTCGCGAATATATTCAGAGAATTCTTTTTTCTGCTTCCGCCCCTGTAATTGCAACATTTTCAGCAATGCAGGGTCTGTTTGATCAAATCCATCTTTTGCACGCCCTTCTTTTTGTGCAATCCAAATTGAATTACCACCGATTAATGAATCATAAATATAAGCAGAAAGGTGTGACAAAGCACGAAACATCTCTTTTGGGGCTTTAATAGAACGCTTTACAATAAAACTCTTATTTAAGCGCATTAGCTCTGTAATATAAGGGATTTGCAGTAGGTTATCGCCAATAGCAATACGCACTGTTTTCATCTTATAGCTAAATAACCCCCAATTAACTAACGCTGGGTCCAATACAATATCGCGATGATTTGAAATAAATAAATAAGCTTGTTTTGGGTCTAGTTTATCAAGTCCAGAAAATGTTACCTCTGACGTTGTCCGCTTAACTAACATTGCTAAATATCTAGATACTTCTTGTTGAACTTCCTCAACAGTGGATATAGCTCCCCATTTTTTACGTAATTGACGCCTAACAAGCGCACGAGAAACAATCGAGAATGTAGATAAAAATCGCGGCAGATTATATTTAGCTAACACATCAACAAACGCATTATCATCAATTAAGCGTGCCACTGATGCGGCCACTTCATCATCATTGTAGGGTCTTATATCGGCGTACTTATCCACGAGCTCACTCATTTGTGCATCTTTAAAGTTAAAAAAACGGCACGCAATAGCGTACCGTTTATATTCTGTTGACGATTATAACTCAGCCAATTGAAAATGCGAACTAAGTCATTAACTTAGTCATCTATTGATGTTAAACAAAATCATCAAAACCCTTTAATAACAATTGGCTATGCAATGCTCTTACCAGTAGTTCCATATTTACCAATAGCAGATTTGACTACTAAACGTACCATTAGTATCAGTAAAATGACCCCACTGAGCAAAGTTAACCAATGCGGCAATACCTGATGCTCCTCACCTAGCAATGGCGTAACTACAAAACCAAATTCAGCAACAAGGTAATCAGTTAAAAAGCCAAACAGTAATGCAACGCCTATTACCCCTGTTAAATAGGCTGCAACAGCTCGCCTACCAAGTTCGTTTGCTACAACGCCAAGAGTAGCTATGTTTGTTGCAGGGCCCGCCAACATAAAGACCAAAACTGCCCCTGGTGCAACACCACTTAATAATAATCCAGCCGCAATAGGGGTTGAGGCAGTGGCACAAATATACATTGGAATACTAATCAATATCACCACTAGCATTGCCAAAATACCACTCCCCCACTGAGTTAAAAATGACTCAGGTACGAAAGTTTGAACCAATGCCGCAAAAAATAAACCAATCATGAGCCATTTCATTGTATCTGATAGCAACTTATTACAACTAAAGCTTACTGCTTGTTTAAACTTTTCCCATTGCGTATCAGTCACCGTGTCTGTCGTATCACAACAACTTGGTTCATTAATTTGTTTGGCTGTCTCTGCGCTTGGTGCGCAACATGTCTCACTTTCTACCTTTATTGAATCTGTACTTGATGAGCAACAGCTAGGTTTTACTGTCGGTTCAGGTTGTTTCTTTGAGCAACAACTTGGTTTCCCCGCTAAGCCCTCATCACTTTTTAGATCAATTGGTTGCTCATCCTTTGTATCTCGCCCAACTAAAACACCTGCAACGATTGCACTACAAATTGCTGCAATTGGACGAATAACGGCCATAAATGGGCCCAATAAAACGTATGATACAGATACCGAGTCAACCCCAGTTTCTGGCGTTGAGACTAAAAATGCAGTTGTTGCGCTTTTTGACGCGCCCGCACGTCTTAACCCTATGGCAGCAGGGATAACACCACATGAACATAAAGGCATTGGCGCACCAATCAGTGCGGCTTTAACCGTGGTCCAGAAACCTTCTTTCCCCAAATGCTTGTTAAGAAAGTTAACAGGTAAATAAACATTAAGCATGCCAGCGATCAGCAAACCAAGCATTAACCAAGGTGCAGATAATAAAAATAGCTGCCAAAAATTATTGAGTAAGTCCATCGATATCCTCCAAAGTAGTTAATATAGAGCAGTTATCTGCGGGCTCTTCACCGCCACAGCATTTGTCAGCTAAAACAGATAATGACTGATGAAAGCGCGTTAATTCAGCAATGCGCACTGCAACAAGATCTCGCTTTTGTAAGGTTAAATTTTTAACTTCGTGGCATGAATGCTGCTGTTTATGAAATTTAATTTGCAGTAACTCTTTAATTTCTGACAAACTAAAACCGACATTCTTTGCGCGTAAAATAAACTTCATTTGTTTTAAGTCTGACTGGCTATAATCACGATACCCAGATTGTGTCCGCGATGTAGCCGTTAACAAAGCATGCTTTTCGTAGTACCTTAATGTATCTGTTGAGACACCTAACTGGCTTGCAAATTCGCCTATTTTCATCATCGTCTCCAATGAATTTTTTATCAACTTTTACTTACTATAAACCTTAGAGCACACACTAAGGTCAAGTATTTATAATTTTTATTTTAAAGGAAATAGTATGAATATCACTCTACTCGATAGCGATACTTTAGCAGGCACTTCACTTAAGCCTTTTCAAGAGCTTGGTAAGTTTAAAAGCTACCCTCTAACGAGCACTGAGCAAGTTATTACTCATAGCCTAAATGCCGATGTGTTGATCACTAATAAAGTTGTACTTAATCGCGAGACGCTCGCACAACTCCCCGCAGTTAAACTTATTTGCGTTGCAGCAACTGGCACAAATAATGTCGACTTAATCGCAGCGAAAGAGCTTGGCATTGCAGTCGCCAATGTAGCTGGATATTCTACACCTAGCGTTGTTCAACACACTTTTGCATTAATTACTAACTTGCTCGGTAATACACATCGCTATATTAATGATTGCCAACAGGGGCAGTGGCAGCAAAGCCAAATGTTTTGCCGTCTTGATTATAGTTTTAACGAAATTGCGGGTAAAACATTAGCGATTATTGGTTATGGTTCATTAGGTAAAGCCGTTGCAACTGTAGCCAATGCATTTGGCGCACACGTCATTCTTGCTGAGCGTAAAAACCATCCCGTTAGGCAAGGCCGCACTGAATTTTATCAAGCAATAAAAAGCGCTGATATTATTAGCGTACATTGCCCTTTAACTGATGAAAGCCGAGATCTAATTAGCGCAGAAGAGCTAAGTATGATGAAGCCCTGTGCTATTTTAATTAATACAGCCAGAGGCGGTATTGTAAATGAAGCTGACTTAGCCCATGCACTCGCTGAGAATCAAATTGCCGCAGCTGGGGTTGATGTGTTAACGAAGGAGCCTGCCACTGACACTAACCCGCTAGCAGGTTATCAAGGCCATAACTTAATTTTAACCCCTCATATTGCATGGGCCAGTGAAGAGTCAATCATTCGCCTAGTTAAACAGATAAGCTTGAATATCAGTGCATTTAGCCAAGGTGAGAGCCGAAATAGACTGGTCTAATAGACTAATTATTAGTTATAAATACCAAGCCATATGCTATTCACACATCGTATATGGTTTCAAAAAACCTAACACACTGATTTTAAACAAGCTAAAAACTTGGCCAGCTATTTGCTAAATATTCAATAATAAATACCGTACTTAGCATCAGGGCAAATATAATGAAAAAAACACTTTTAATCGCAGCACTTACAATACCATTTTTAACTGGATGCGTTATTGCAGTATCAGATGGTGAAGCAGAAACACATTGGGCAGGCAGTGATACATCTAGCTGGGAAAAGCACCACAAATATAATCGAGAGGCTATTGCAAATATTGATTTAGATAGCAGTTATCAATCTGTTTTAAGTAAACTTAAAACGCCTAACTTCTCTGAGCTGTTAAAAAAGAATGATGATGTGTATCAGGTGTTATTTTACGCCACTCACAGCATTCACTCTGACGGTAAAATGACCAAAGATGAGTGCACTGCGCTTGTATTTAAAAATGAGAAACTCATTGGGGTGGGCGATACCATCTATAAATCACTTAACTAACATTTATACCAATCTGCGTAGATATGGGGTCTATTTAACGACAAGAAAATTGCGCTATACCTAGGCAGAAATTTTTATATCTAGTTGTTCTAAATAAAAAATTTTTAACGACGTTATAGCGTGATTTAATTCGTTAAATTGTTCAAATATTTATGCAGATTGGTATTATCTACCTAAACCACCTCAAGATGCGAGGGTCGTTGGAATTAAAAGCGATTTAGACAAGACATTAGTTGCAAGTAATAGTGGTTCTATTTTTAAAATCAACCCCTTATAAAAGTAACGCAGTATAAATCGCTTTTAAACTAACCCATTGAGCGGTTCACAGGCACTTGTGAAACGCTGAATTCTGCATCTTGAGGTGCTTTGGGTATATTGCGCTGGGTAGATAACAATCTACCCATGATTTTATTTTAACTAACTACAACATTGGAAGCTTTTAAAAAACCTAACTGGCTCTTTTATTATTGCGTTCGAATGACACGCGCAACAATGATATCTCGACCAGCATCTTTCGCTTGATATAACCCTAAATCAGCCTCTTCTAACAGTGTATGTTCGCCATATACTTGGCCGCACTCTGTTGTCGCAACACCAATACTTATTGTTATATGATCAGCATTTAATGATGCCTTATGCGGTATATTTAATTTTTTCACCGCATTTCTTAACTTATTTGCAAACTGCAACGCTTCATTTTTTCCCATATCGGGTAACACTGCAGCAAACTCTTCTCCCCCATAACGCGCAACAAAATCACTTGCACGCTCACATTCGCCCACTAATGCATGCGCAATACGTTTCAAGCAGTCATCTCCAGCACGGTGGCCATAACAATCGTTGTAACGTTTAAAGTGATCTATATCCATAAGTAAAACTGATAATGGGGTTCCAGCTCGGCGGCTTCGTCGCCACTCCCGAGATAAGCTTTCATCCAAATAACGTCTATTGGGGATTTCCGTCAAACCATCAATGGATGCTAGCATTTCAAGTAAGTCATTTTTCTGTTTTATAAGTAATTGGTTTCTGATACGAGCTTTTACAATTGTAGGGCTAAAAGGTTTTGCAATATAATCCATAGCACCTAGTTCAAACCCTTTAGCTTCATCATCATGACTTGTATTGGCCGAAATAAAAATAACGGGGAGAGCTTGAGTTGATGGATTTTCTTTTAACTGAATTAATACCTCATAGCCACTAATACCAGGCATCACTATATCAAGTATAATTAAATCAACCGCTGTCGATTTTAAAAAAGTGAGTGCTTTTTCACCATTTTCAACCAAGAAAGTATCATGCTCACTTGCAAGTGTTTTCTCCAATACCAATCGATTTAGAGGATCATCATCAACAATAAGTATTTTAGCTCTTTTTAACATCTGCTAGTCCTTGTATCTGGATATAAGCCATGGCTTGTTTTAACTCCTGTATAAGTTGATCCTGTAATAATGGATCGGCTTCTTTCAAGGCTCGTAACTTATACTCTAGTTGCTTAGCCAACTCTGAGAGCCTGCAAAATCCTAGGTTTCCTGATACGCCTTTAATGCTATGCACTAACCGTTCCAGTTCTCTTGGTTGATTATATGTTATTAATTTATTTAGGTGGTCATTACATAATTTAGCAAACTTCCCCAGCATAACCAGTAATAAATCACTATCACCGGAGAATTGTTCCAATGCAAAAGGTTCATCATAAAAATTGGGGATTTCAATTTCAAGATCATTAATTGCTTGCAATAAAGTAGGGGCTATAACGGGCTTTGTTAGGTGTTTGTTCATTCCTGCAGCTAATGAACGATCCTCGTCTGCTTGTTCACAATGGGCCGTTAGCGCAAAAATCGGCAACTGCTGTTGATCATATTGCTTACGCAGCAATTGCGCTGCCTGTAAGCCATCCATTTCTGGCATTTGTATATCCATTAGAATGAGATCTGGCATTATTTTCTTGACTAACTCCAAGCCTAACAAAGCACTTGTCGCCGTAAGTACATTAATATTAGCTTGAGTTAAAACATTACTAATAATATCGATATTAAGCTGATTATCATCAATCACAAGCACTAACATCCCTTTAATATTTAGGGGGGGAGCTTGTATCGGCGCTTTTATTCCGGCATTACTAAATAATGCCACTGGTTGCATAAGACGCTGTACTAATGCACTACTTTTAATAATGTAAATAGGAATATTAGCAATAGAGGGCAGCGTTATCGTTTGGCTAGTTTGAATAACGTAAAGGGGGATATTATGTGTGATTATTGCAGCTTTTTGGTATTCGCAGCTCAGTAACGTTGATACGTCAACATCGCTGATTATAACTTTCTGGTAATCAGTGAGCATTACATTTTTACCTACGTCCGCGATACGGCTAAAATGTAAGTCTGTCATTGGTGCAAGCGCATTCGATAAATTCGTTTCAGCCTGTTCGTAAACAACTAAGGTGTTACGCCACAGAGTTGGCACCTCTGTATCAGGAGCATTGAATGCAATGCTGAAATAAAACTCGCTCCCCACTCCTTTTGCACTTTTTAGCGCAATTTCAGAACCCATTAATGCAATTTCGTGCTTTACGATGGCTAACCCTAAGCCTACACCTTGGTGGGTACGTGTCAGTGATTCATCACCTTGGGTAAATGCGTCAAATAACCGACTTTGGTCAGCTTTACCAATACCTATTCCGGTGTCAATCACCCTAAAGCAAATACGCTGTAGTGCAGAGCCAGTCTCTCTACTTTGCAACTTGAGAGTGACGCATCCTTGCTCTGTAAATTTAACTGCATTTGTCAGCAGATTACCCAGAACTTGCTCTAAACGAATATAATCACCAATCAATTGCGCTGATATATCTGGGTCAACCTCGATCTTAAATGTCAATCCTTTTTGCTGGCATAGCCCGGTCAATAAGCTTTCGCAGCTATCAATTAATGTTACGAGATCAAACGTGACCATTTCTAGGCGGACTGAGCTATTTTCTACACGAGCAAAATCGAGCATTCGATTTAACATCGTTAATAAGCTTTGTGCTGAATTTTTTGCTTGCACTGCATATTGCTGTTGTTGGTTTGTGATCCCCTGCTGAGTGATCATGTCAATCAACCCAGTAACTGCGTTTAGAGGCGTACGTATTTCATGGCTCAAATTAGCGATAAAGCGACTTTTAGCTTCGGTTGCCCGCTCAGCATCCTGTTTGGCTTGTGTCAAAGCGCTAATATCTTGAATATGAATAACATAATAATAAGGAGCTTGCTGAGCATCCCACACTAACGACACACTGAGTTGCCACCAGCTTTGCAGCTCTTGTTGCGCAAGAGTAAGATGGTAAACCTTCTTTTTTTCACTCAATAATAATGCAAGCAGTGACTCAATTTCCTGCCATTGGCCTGCCCCAAATAAATCAGCTAAAGGCATTGCCTCCTCAGCTTGCTCAATCTTAAAAAGCTTACGGGCAGTTTTATTCAATTGTAATACGGTATGCTCAAGTGACAGCAAAATAACACCGTTTGCAGCATATTCAATAGCGCTTCTAAACTTTGATTCAGAAGCCCTTAATGCTAATAAAGCCTGTTGCTGCGCTGTAATATCACGGCCAATACCCATGGTCCCCAATAAATGGTTTTGATCATTATAAAAAGGCGCAATTGTTAATTGAAACGTTTGCTGCGGTGTTTCTATTCGTTGTTCTGCTTTACTTCTCGTTTTTAAAACATGCTGCTCTAGCTCATTAATATGATGACTATCATCGCTGATATCACAAAGCTGCTGGCCCACTAGCTGACCTTGCTCAATGCCTATGTATTTTTCATATGCACGATTACACCCTAAAAATGAACCGTCGATATTTTTAAAGTAAATTAAGTCAGGTACGCTATTTAGCATAGTATTAAGTAATGCTAAATGGCGTTCTTTTGCTTCATAACTACGTGCCAACTCTCTCGTTTTTATTTTTACTTGAGCATCTAGTTCAGTATTTGCTAGCTGTAAGGATTCTACTAATTGCTGATTTTCATTAAGCACTCGTTTTATTCTGCTAAACCAAGGCTGCCAATTTATGGGTATACGATAATCTAAATTGTCACTATAGCGCTCATCATTTTGCTCAAGGAAAGCCATTAAATACGTCATTGGCTTAACAAAAATACGACGACTTAGCCAAAACACCACACTGAACATCATCACTAAAAAAACACTTAAAAAAACAAACTCTATAATGACCTCATAGCGAATAGGCGGCACCAACTGGTAATGAGATTCAAAATATGCGGCATAAACGGGTTGCCGTTTTTTATCTTGAAAAACAACTAAATTATCACGACTGTCCCACTCTCCTTGCATTGGTTTTACCGGTCTTGAAGATGACCAATACTGATCAAGCTCAGAGACATTTCCAATCTCAGTCACAGAGCTGGCAATAACCGTATTCGCCTCAGTTAAAAATATATACTCACCGTTTTTTGATGATATTTTTCTTAACCAATCAGAAACAGCCCCCAGATCATAGATTAAAATTATATAGTCTTGACTACCTTGCTCTCGCTGCTTACCTATCGCAAAATACTTTTTATCATCAAGCTTAATAATACGGCTTGAGGAAAGCATGTTTTCTCTAAAATCAGGACGCAAACCACCATCAAGTATCTGTGTTAATAAGATACTGCTATCGTCATCCCGACGCTTAACATACGCAAAACCTTGCTCATTTACATAAGCAACAGCCGCCAATGACTGAATTAATGACAGTGCTGTATTAAAAGCAGGCCCTAGCGCAATTACATGCTGCCATTTTGCGAGCGCATTAGGTGTTGAGGAAAATTGTTCTTGGCCTACAATCTCCCCTCCACCAGAGGGAATTTTGCGATAATAATAGTTTTCTAATTGATTAACGTCTTCTAACCACTGGCCGTCAAATTGATAAGATAAGGGTTGTTCATATTGTAAAAATAAAGTGCTGACTAAGTCTTCCGCAGCTTCCATGCGATATTCAAGTTGTGCTGCCAGTGTAATAAAGTCTGCTTCACGTTTAGCAACCGTTCGATCTAATTTAATAGAATATAAATGTAAGCAGAGTAAAAAAGCCACTAGCAGTGGCACTATAAGCGCAACGGCTAATGAGCGGTAATAGTGTTTTAATGGTAAAAAGTCCAACAGACTGCCTATTTCTTGACCCAATAATCAGAGTTTAGATTATCGAGCCAAGTACATTCGCGCAAGTTATAAATTTTCTTCCGCAAATGAAGCTAAGCGACTTCGAACAACACCATTGAGGTTCACGGTAGCACTGCCTTCAAAGTCTTTAAAGCGTTCAACAATGTACGTTAAACCCGATGTGACAGGGGTTAAGTAGTTACTATCTATTTGTGCCAGATTGCCTGAACAAATTAACTTTGTCCCTTCACCACAACGGGTGATAATCGTCTTTAGCTGTGACGCAGTCAGGTTTTGACTTTCATCTAAAATTACCACTGCATTTTGGATGCTACGACCACGCATAAAGTTAACTGATTTAAACTGTACATTCGCTTTTTCCATAATGTAATTACGACTTGATATTGGGTTTTCATCCCCCTTATGGAGCACTTCTAACGTATCTGTAATTGCAGCTAACCATGGCGCCATTTTCTCCTCTTCTGTACCTGGTAAAAAGCCAATTGATTCTGCGATTTCAGGGGTGTTGCGAGTAACGATTACTTTATCGTAAATACCTTTTTCAATAATCATTTCAAGAGCGCTGGCCAGTGCTAATAAGGTTTTACCGCATCCTGCTGGGCCAGTTAAAATGACTAACTCAATATTAGGGTCTAGCAACGCATCAAGGGCCATACCTTGGTAAATGTTTTTTGGTTTAACACCCCACGCAGATTGATGCATCAAACGTTCAACACCAATATCTTTGAGCATTATGTGTTGATCATCATACGATTTAACTCGCGCTGCAAAATGGCCGTTGTCATCAAATAAATACTCATTACAAAACACACCTGGAATGAGGCTTTTTGCTACTTTATGAAAAGTATCTCTACCATGTTGCTGCGTTTCACACTCGCCAACATGTTGCCAAAAATCACCGGTGATTTTTTGATAGCCACTGCTTAAGAGTGCAATATCATCAATGAGTTGGTCGGTGCGGTAATCTTCAACGTATTTAAGCCCTGCCCCCTTGGCTTTCAAGCGCATATTGATATCTTTAGTAACCAATACAACTTTGACATGTGGGTGCTGCTTTTGTAAATGCACGGCACAATTAATAATACGATGGTCATTTTCATTTCCCGGTAAACCAGAGATCGAATCTGCAAATAAATGGTCGTTAACAATGATTAATGTGCCTGCAGATGACGCTTTAGCCTTTTTATTACTAGGTAACGCAACGCCTTTGAGCATTTGCTCTGGCGTGGCGTCTTTGAGTACTTCATCTAAACCGCGAATGGCCACACGTGCATCGCGGCTAACATCATGCTTACGGTCTTTAATATGATCCAGTTCTTCTAGAACGGTCATTGGAATAACGACGTCGTGTTCTTGGAATGATAAATACGCGAGGGGTTCGTGAAGCAATACATTGGTATCTAGCACATACATTTTACTATCAAGGTTCGAAGCTTTTTCCATAGCACTTTCCTTACGTTTTATGATTTTTATGCTATACCCAACTAACTAAGTAAAACGAGTTAACGCTAAGCTCATAACACTTAATTGCTAAGGTATATTGTAAGTTTAGCTTAGTTGTCATAAAAGACCCTTTTATGACAAAGCTTTTTTAGTTTGAAATTAGTCAATTAAACATGTGCGTTAATAGGAATAATGCGCAGTTACTAAATTAATTAAAAGTGAGCTAGTTAGCGCCTTGCAGTGGTGTTAGGTTACAGGTAACATAGCCGCCTTTTTCTTCATAGACGAGACATACATGAATTTTTCCTTAGGTCAGCGTTGGATCAGTGATACAGAGTCAGATTTAGGATTAGGCACGGTCGTTGCCCTTGAAGGCCGACAGGTCAGCATTTTATTCCCAGCCAGTGGCGAAAACCGTGTTTATTCAATGCAAGAAGCACCGGTTACTCGCGTGGCATTTAATTCTGGTGATGTGATCAAAAGCGTTGAAGAATGGGAACTTGAAGTCGAGTCAATTGAACCTATCGGTGATCTACTTTGTTATCATGGCACTCGTGTCGATAACGGTGAAAAAGCACAATTAAAAGAAACTTTTTTAGATCACTTTATAAAATTTAATAAACCACAAGACCGCCTATTTGCCGGCCAAGTTGACCGTTTTGATCGTTACACATTGCGCTACCAAACCTGGCAACATCAATTTGAACGCCAACAATCCCCCATTAAAGGACTTATTGGCCAAAGAGCAAGCTTAATACCGCATCAGCTTTACATTGCTCAAGAAGTCGGCAAACGATTTGCACCACGCGTATTATTGTCTGACGAAGTGGGCCTTGGTAAAACTATTGAAGCAGGTATGATTTTACATCAACAAATCATCAGTGGCCGTGCCAGCCGTGTATTAATCATAGTACCTGAAAATTTACAGCATCAATGGTTAGTCGAAATGTTGCGCCGCTTTAACTTACACTTCTCTATTTTTGATGAAGAACGTTGCGACGAAGCATTTGCTGATTCACCCAATGTATTTGATACCGAACAATTAGTGCTTACCAGCCTTGAATTTATAACCAAGAAAAAACGCTGGTTTGAACAAGCAACCATGGCAGATTGGGATTTACTTATTGTTGATGAAGCGCATCATTTAAGTATTGCCAATGGCAAGCAAAGTACTGAATATCAACGTATCGCTGAATTAAGCCAAGACATTCCTGGGTTAATATTATTAACCGCAACTCCTGATCAATTAGGTCACCGTAGCCATTTTGCGCGTTTACAGTTACTCGACCCTGATCGTTTTTATGATTACGATGCCTTTGTAGAAGAAGAAAGTAATTACAAGCACATTGCAGAGGCAGCCAATCAATTACTTCAAGACAAAGCGCTTGATGATAGCGCCAAAGCCACATTGATTGAGCTGTTAAAAGAAACCGATATCACAGGTATCCTTGAACAAGCACAAAGTGGTGATGAAGCGGCTCGTAAAGAAATTTTAGCCATGCTATTAGATCGCCACGGCACAGGCCGTATCTTATTTAGAAATAGTCGCAGTGGCATTGATGGTTACCCTAGTCGTAAGCTCCATGCTTACCCAATGGAAATACCAAAACAATATAAAACAGCAATGTCTGTACTTGGCAATATGAGCGGCATTCAAAATGCTCAGTTAAGTGCACAACGCGCACTCTTTCCTGAAAAAATATTTCAAGAGTTTGAAGGCGAAAGCGCAAGCTGGGGGATGTTTGATCCTCGCGTAGATTGGCTGATCAACACCCTTAAAACTCTCAAACACGAAAAAGTATTACTGATTTGTGCTAAAGCAGAAACGGCGATTAGCTTAGAGCAAATATTGCGTGAACGTGAAGCGATTAAAGCCTCAGTATTCCATGAAGGTATGTCGATTATTGAACGCGACCGCGCTGCTGCATTTTTTGCTGACGAGTACGACAACGCACAAATATTGTTATGCTCTGAAATTGGCTCTGAAGGTCGTAACTTCCAATTTTCACATCATTTAGTCTTATTTGATTTACCGCTAAACCCTGATTTATTAGAACAACGCATTGGCCGTTTAGACCGTATTGGTCAAACGCAAGACGTCAATATCCATGTGCCGTATTTTGAAAACACTGCACAAGAAGTGCTACTGCGCTGGTATAACGAAGGCCTAGATGCCTTTGAGACCACGTCAACCACAGGTCAAATGCTCTATAAAGAATTTAGTGAAGATCTGCTTGAATTTATTTCAGCGCACAACTGCGATGAAGATGAACTTGATCCATTACTTGAGCAAGTTGCCAACCAAAATGCTAAATTGCGTAAGCAAATGGAAAGCGGCCGTGACCGTTTACTTGAGCTACATTCATCAGGTCAAGGTGCCGCTGATTCATTAGTAGCTGATATTGAAAAGCTTGATAACCAGTTTGAATTGCCAAGTTATATGATCAATGTATTTGATACCTTTGGCGTCAGCCAAGAAGATAAAGGTGAAAATACCATAATCCTAAAGCCAACAGAACACATGCTAAACCCATCGTTCCCAAGCTTAAAAGATGACGGTATAACCGTAACATTCGACCGTGATACCGCGTTATCACAAGAAGATGTTCACTTTATCAGTTGGGATCACCCTATGGTGCAAGGCACCTTAGACATGATTTGTGATGATGACTTTGGCACCGCCTCTGTTGCGCTTCTTAAAAACAAAAAGTTACCACCGGGAACTTTCTTTGTTGAGCTAATTTTCTTAGGCGAAGCGATGGCACCAAAAGCTCTACAAGTAGGTCGTTTTTTACCACCAACACCGATTCGTATTTTGCTTGATAAAGCGAGTAATAATTTAGGTGAAAATGTTGGGTTTGATGGATTTAATCAGCAGCTCTCTGCTGTTGGCCGTCAAACAGCAAGTAAATTAGCCGGAGCATTACAAAGCGCAATTCATCCAATGATCAAAACCGCGCAAGCAATGGCGCAAACAAAACTTGAAGTGATCCGTGCCGCTGCCCTTGAGAAAATGCAACATTCACTCGCTGAAGAGCAAGCTCGCTTAGCTGCGCTGAAACAAATTAATCCAAACATTCGTGAAGAAGAGCTGACTTTTTACGACAAGCAACGCACTGAACTAACCACGCATATTGAAAAAGCGCAGTTAAAACTTGATGCTATTCGCTTAATCGTGGTTTCTCACTGATCATAGCTTTAGCTCGAAGTTTTAAGTTATAAGCTTTAGAAAAGCGCGGTGTATTAATTTATACCACGCTTTTTTAACCTTCAAACAAATATTGTAGCCAACATAAACGCTTACTTGAAAAGGAATCAAGCCTAGTGATTGTGAAATAAGGACGACTACACTAAAATGCAACGCTTGTGAATCGCTGAGGTCTATCGTGTTACTTAATTACAACCCCCCGCTCGATCCGTATTTAACCATCGTATATCAAGATGATGATTTACTGATTGTAAATAAGCCCAGTGAGCTATTAACAGTGCCCGGCAAAGATCCTAAACACGCAGACTGTTTAATTGCCCGTGTTAATCGTGTATTCCCCACCGCTAAAATTGTTCATCGTTTGGATATGGCAACCTCTGGGATTATTTGTTTAGCGATGAATAAAGCCGCTCATCGCCATGTAAGTATGCAATTTCAAGAACGTCAAACAGCTAAGCGCTATATTGCTCGTGTGTACGGCAAGCTTAAACCTGAAACTGGATCTGTAGATTTACCCCTTATTTGTGACTGGCCTAACCGCCCAAAACAAATGGTTGATCATGATAATGGTAAGCCTTCCTTGACGCATTACAACGTACTGGAATATGAAGCACACGCAACGCGCGTAGAGTTAACGCCAATTACAGGTCGCTCTCATCAATTACGCGTCCATATGCTATCGTTGGGTCACCCTATTTTAGGTGATAGGTTGTACGCTCACCCTGATGCCTTAAGTGCAGCACCACGCTTGCAGTTACATGCGCAAATGTTACAACTCACCCACCCTATCACTGAACAAACTATGATCTTTGAAGCTGAACCTGATTTTTAATTGCATCGTTTGCATGATAGAAATTGCGCTAAACTTTTTACAATTAAAGCCGATAACCATATATTGATTCATTGCACGTGGTTACTATGATTATTGGCAAAAAATTAAAAAACCATCAATTAATCAGCTTTGTCGGCTGTTTAATGTTGGCAGCGCCCCTCCTTGCGGCTGATTTCATTGCGCCAACACCATGGTCAACTATTGCTAGCAGTGATTTAGCACGCTTAATGCCAGATGATGAAGTAAAACCCCTACTCGCTGGCGAAACAGAGTTTACAACGTTATACCGTCAACATATGAGTGCTCAACAACGTGGTGTGGTTTTAATTATTCCTGATTGGCAGCATTTACCAACGAATAATGACGGTGTTAATTTTTTGCGTACTGAGCTAAATGATTTAGGCTACGCAACTATTGCAATGACAGTCCCTGATATAGATTGGTACGCCAACGATAGCACCGTCAACGATAGCGCCATCAACGAAACAGAAACCACAACACCCGATCCCCAAGAAAATACCGAAGCACCAACTAATACTCCTGCAAATGATGCGCTAGAACAAGCCCCTGCACCAATAGCTTCACCCAAGCATGTAGATGCAATTCCTATGATCAGCAACGCGATTATAGATAACTATAAGCTTAACCTTATTACGCGATTTAACGCCTTGTATGAAAGTGCTTTAAATGAAGATGGGAAAATAGTCGTAGTGGCTCAAGGTGCCAGTGCTGGGGTTTTATTAGAGCATTATGCAAGCTTTCCAAGCACAAATATTGATGCATTTATTAGCCTTAGCAGCTACTTGCCAAACACTGAGCGAAATAAAAAGCTCAATGCAACAATATCAACGATTAGCCCACCACTGCTGGATGTTTATTACAGCGTTGATAATTCCAACTTGCTGTTAAGCATTGCCCAAAGAAAGCGTTGGGTAAAACGTCATAGTAAATATGATTACCGCCAACGTGAGTTATTTGGTTTACGCTCAGCGCCGGAGCAACATGAGCGATTAACCAAAGAGGTGGACGGTTTTTTACGCCGCCTTTTTTAAGTACTCATAAGCCGATTGAATATCTTGGCTTTTTTTCACAGCCAGTTCCATCATATGCTTAGGTAAGCCTTGAGATACTAATTTATCAGGGTGATGTTGCGCCATTAATTTACGATACGCTACTTTTACATCACGCTCACTCGCTTCATTATTTAAACCCAACAACGCCAAGGCTTGAGTGCGGCTCATGCCATTATTGGGTGGAACATGATGACCTGAGCCTTCTCGATAGCTACTGCTTTGACCTTGCTGACGATTTTGCTGTTGTTGATAGCGCTGTTGCTGCTGGCGGAATGAAAACTCAGCCTGATACCGCTTAAGTACAAACGCAAAATGTGTTTTTGAAATACCCAAATGCTTGCTGACTTCTTGTAATAGCTCTTTTTCTTGAGCGGCAAGCACACCGTCAGAAAATGCCATTTGGATTTGAATTTCTAAAAAAAGCTGCAGTAAATCATGACGACGAGCAAAGCGCTCTTTAAAATCATAAACCGTTTCTTTTAATGAAAAGTCAGCTTCTTTACCTGCTTTAAATGCACCTTGTGCTTCTTTGCGATCATCGCCTTTTAAACCCATCTCATCCATAAATAGGCTGGCAGCACGAATATGAGTTTCACTGACTCTCCCATTTGATTTCGCTATATGCCCCATAACAGCAAAACAGCTTGAAAAGAACAATGCTTGGCGTTGATTTATATCATCATCACCTTTAAATAAGTTTGAAAAGCCACCCGCTTTATCAAAATTTTTCTTGAGGCTTTTATCAAACATATGCCCTAAATATAGGCCTATAAACAATCCAACAATACGCCCAAACATAAAACCAAAACAGGCACCTAAAATTTTACCCCACATGAGGTGCTCCTCTTACATGTTCATTTAATTGTGCTAACCGTTGCGGGGTACCGACATCATTCCACATACCAATGTACAACTGTGTCGATACATCACATTCGTTCAAACGCATGCGTAATAATGGCCCTAAAGGCAATACGCCGCCTTGTAAACCATCAAAAAAATGACGCTGAAACCGACTAATACCCGAAAAAGTATACTTTTGACTTTCAGGGCCCAAGTGACGCAAAGTAAAATCCCCATCAGGGTTATGCGCAGGGTTTTCAACAAGTACGATATGCCCTTCACCAATATCTAAATGTAATTGCGCTAATGAGCTTATATCGTAATCGGTAAATATATCCCCGTTAATAACGATAAAGTCATCACCAAGCAAAGGTAATGCATGGATGATCCCGCCGGCAGTTTCAAGCCCCCCTTCAGGCTCGTGGCTGTAAATAATTTTTACATCAAATGCGCTGCCGTCACCAAAGTAATCACTAATTTTATCACCTTGCCATGCAAGATTAATTACAATTTCTGTAATTCCCGCGCTTTTCAGACGCTCGATATGGTGTTCTATAAGCGGCATACCTGCGACCTGTAACATCGGCTTGGGCAATTTCGCTGTCAGTGGCATCATTCTTTGACCACGCCCCGCGGCTAAAATCATCGCTTTCATTTATTAATTACCTAATTTTTCTTTTATCGCGACACGCGTAGCAGGAATGATGGTATTGGCAATCCATAACCCTAATGGTTGCAGCGTTTTATGTTCTTGTGCCACATCCGCAATATAGCGTAATGTCGGAAGTACGTTTTCCATATAGCCCAGCTTGCCATCACGTAAATTTAAACGACAAAAGATACCTGCGGCTTTTAAATGCCGTTGAATACCGGTCAAATCAAACCACTGCTTAAATTGTGCAAAACTTACGTTAACACCGATCAGACCTTGCTCCTTAAACTCTTTATAGGCGTGCTCAAGTAAATATTCGAGCTCATCATGGGGCAGTTTAAAATAGCAATCGCGCAATAATGAAACAAGGTCATAACACACAGGGCCTTGAACCGCGTCTTGGTAATCAATAATCGCCCATTGCTGGTTACTCCGCATAATGTTACGACTATGAAAATCTCGATGTACTGTAACACTTGGCTGGGCAAGTACATTTTCAATAAGCAATTCCGCGCTGCGTTTCCACAGGGCATCAATTGCGGGTGTCACTGTCAGCCCTAAAAATCCTTCCACTAGCCACTGCAAGAAAATACCGAGTTCAAGCTCTAAAAATTCACGGTCAAAATCTTTCATGTATGCTACAGGCGGCATTTTAGCCCATTGTGCACTGAGTTTTATGAGGTGCTTATAGTGGCTAGTCCGTTCTTTGTCCTCTAGCATATCAGCGAGGTGTATATTGCCTAGATCACTTAATAAGAAGAATCCTTGTTTTTCATCGGCATGTAATATTTTTGGTAGTTTGAAGCCATGCTCGGAAAAAACTTTATTAAGTTCAATATAGGGGGTGTTATCGAGTTTAGTTGGATCAGAGTCCATAACAATGTAACTATCTTGACCGCGATTTAAACGGAAATAACGGCGAAAACTCGCATCCCCCGTGATCGCAGCTAACTGGTATTCTTCATCACTAAAGTGGGGATTTAAAAACTGCTGTAAACTTTTATAACGGTTCATTTTACAAGATATCTATTTTTCACTAAGTCAATTACTGTATTTGCCATTGTTTTCCTTTATTATGTGAGGTCTATATTCAACGACACCATATTAAGGTTAATAAATGAGCAAAACCTGGGGCATAATGATGCTAAGTGTGATCAGCGCACCATCGCTTGCCGAAACTGAACTGGCACACAATCTTTGTGGCAATTCAATGCAAACCAGAGCTTGGCAACCGCTTGCTGGCCTTGACTTTGGCATGGTCGATATCAAATCAGATGATATTGAATTGCTTGGTACTCAAAGCGCAGAATTTACCGGTAACGTTGATATTAACACCCTTACTATGAGTTTGTCCGCACAAAGTGCACTTATTGATAAACAGCGCGGGCTCCTTAATGCTACAGGCCCAATTACTTATCGCGATCCAATTAGTGAAGTAAAAAGCTCAGGTTTAAATGCTGATTTAAATAACTCTCAAATTAGTTTATTGGGTGCTGATTACAAACTTACTGACCAACAAGGCCATGGCGGTGCTGAAAAACTCACTGTTAACAAGTCTGGCTTAAACCTGCTGAACGCAAGCTTTACTACCTGCCCAGGCGAAACGCCATTGTGGGCAATTCAAGCTGAGGAAATTGCTCTTTCTCGTGAAGAAGGCTGGGGAGAAACACATGACATGGTATTGCGTATTATGGATACCCCTGTGTTGTACTTGCCCTATTTTACCTTCCCTATTGATGAGCGCAGAAAGTCAGGGTTATTAACACCAAACATTTCGAGTTCTGATCGTTATGGTATTGAAACAGTCACGCCATACTACTGGAATATTGCCCCAAACTACGATGCCACCATCACACCTCGTTATATGTCTAATAAAGGCTTACAACTGCAGGCTGAATTTAGATATTTAAGCGAAACGAGCCAAGGATTACTTGGTCTAGAGTATTTAAATAAAGATGAGTCTGAACCTGAACTAAACGATCGTTTCCTATTTCACTGGCAACAACAAAGCTATTTCGGTGAAAATTGGCGCGCAAATATCGACATTACAAATGTCAGCGATGATAACTACTTAACTGATTTAAATTCAGGCTATGCTGCAAGTACCGACACACAACTATATCGCACCGGTTCTTTATCTTATTTAGGAGAACTGTGGCGAACAGATATTCAAGTACAAAACTTTGAAGTGCTTGGTGATCACGTAGAATCTTACGCAGCACTGCCGCAAATTACGTTTACACAAACAACACCATTTCAATTTAAAGCCGTTGATTTAACCTTAAATGGTGAATTAAGCCACTTTACTAACGACACTGAGGTAATTGAAAAGGCTACTCGCTTACACATTGAACCTAAAGCCAGCTTTGGTTATCAAGAACATGCATGGTCATTTTTGTCTGAACTTAGCCTTCTACATACTAACTATAGGCAAGAAGGTGACTTAAACGGTACTGACTACGCTAAGTCAGTCTCTCGTACGCTGCCTAAAGTTCGTTTACACAGCCAATTAAATTTTGAACGTGACACAACAACGTTTACTGATAACGGCATTCAAACCTTAGAACCACAAATACAATATTTATACACACCAAATAAAGATCAATCAGATATTGGCTTATACGATACAACTAAGCTACAAGATGACTTTTTTGGTCTGTTTCGCGATAGCCGCTTTTCAAGCGTTGACCGTATTGCTGCAGCGAACCAATTTACACTCGGTGCAACAACCCGGTTATTTAATAATAAAAGCGAGGAATTGTTTAATTTCAGTGCAGGACAAATCTTCTACCTGAGCGATTCAGCTAAGCCAACATCGCAAGGGTTAAACTCCGATACAAACTATAATGCCTTGTTTGCCGCGCAAACCATGTTACATTGGCACCGTCGTTGGTATTTATCCGGTGGCATACAATATGACACTGATGGCAAGCAGATTATCCAATCAAATGTTACTTTAGACTATAAAGGTGACGATAATCAGCTGATACAATTGAACCATCGCTATGCAAACGATGTCTCAGGCAATACAATCGAGCAAGTTGGCTTGTTTACTAGCATACCGCTAAGTGATCAATGGCAGTTTGTAAGTAGCTACCACCGTGATTTAGAAAGCGGTCGTAGTATTGAGGCATTCAGTGGATTGCAGTATGAATCCTGCTGTTGGGCCTTTCAAATTACCGGTCGTCGTCAAATCGAAACTGATTTAAATCAGGCGATAGGCCTAGAACAAGCCACCTTTGACTCAAGCATTGGTTTTAACATTGTCTTGAAAGGATTAGGTAGTAAAAGCCGTTATGATGCACAAAAATTATTACAACAAGGTATTTTTGGCTATCGTAGACCGTATTTTCTTAATAACTAGTATTAGCAAGAGTATTAGAAAAAGTATGAATTTAAATAAATTATTAGCATCAGCATTATTAGGCTTAAGCCTATCTCACAGCGTTTTCGCAGCCCCTGTTGAAATCGATAAAGTTGTCGGTATTGTCAATCAAGGCGTTATTTTAAAAAGCGAAGTTGACACCATCGTTAACCGCGTAAAACTGCAAGCAAAAGAACAAAAACAAGAGCTTCCTTCTGACGAAACTTTACGTATCCAAGCGATGGAGCGTTTAGTTAACCAAGCACTTATGATGCAGCTTGCTGGGCGTATGGGTTTAGAGATTTCAGATAGTCAACTAGATCAAACATTGGTTGGTATGGCAAAAGAGCAAGGCGGGTCGATTGCTGATTTACGCCGAACTATCGAGGCATCAGGTGAAAGCTTTCAAGTGTATCGTGAAGAAATTCGTAAAGAAATCACAACGCAACAAGTTATGCGCGCCAATGTTGATCGCCGTATTTATATAAGCCCACAGGAAGTGGACAACTTATTAAAAATAATGGAAAGCCAAGGTCAAAATACTGAAGAGTATGATATTGGTCATATCCTTGTTGATATTCCAAACAACGCTACAGCAGATGAAATAGCCAGTGCAAAAACTCGTGCAGATAAAGTCATTGAGTTTTTACAAGAGGGTAAAGAATTTAAGCGTATTGCTATTTCATCTTCAAGCGGCTCTAAAGCACTTGAAGGTGGCCAGCTTGGATGGATGAGCATCAATGAAATGCCATCGCTATTTGCTGAAGCAGTTAAAGGCGCGAAGAAAGAAGCCATTGTTGGCCCACTTCGCTCAGGCGCAGGTTTCCATATTATTAAAGTTCAAGATATTCGTGGTCGTCAAGTAGTGGAAACCACCGAAGTACGCTCTCGCCATATTTTGATCAACCCATCTATAATTTTAAGTGAAGAAAAAGCCCGTAACATGCTTAATGGTTTTGCCAAAGACTTACGTGCTGGTAAAGCAGACTTTGGCGAACTTGCGAAAGAATATTCAGAAGATCCAGGCTCTGCGCTAAAAGGCGGCGAGTATGATTGGACAGATCCAACAACGTATGTACCTGCATTTAGAGATACACTTTTATCATTGGATAAAAATGAAATTAGTGACCCTTTTAGAACAAAATTTGGTTGGCACATTATACAGTTGCTAGATACGCGAGTGGCTGATAAAACTGAGCTAGCTAAACGTAATCGTGCTCATGGCATGCTGTTTAATCGTAAATTTAAAGAAGAAAGTTTTAACTGGCAGCAAGAAATGCGTGAACAAGCCCATGTTGAAATCTTTCCATTGGATCAGTAAATGACCCTACGTATAGCAATAACTCCCGGTGAACCTGCCGGGATTGGCCCTGATTTACTTTTAAAGCTAATCCAGCATGGCTGGCCGGCTCAATTAATCGCAATTGCTGACGCTAAATTATTACAGCAGCGTGCAGAACAGTTAGGTTTAAATATCAACTTAATTCCATTTGATGAATCATCAGCGCCTGCGATTGCACCTGCTGGCAGTATTTATATTCATCAAGTCGATTTAGGGGCTGATGTTGAGCTTGGTGTTTTAAATGATGCAAATGGCCAATATGTGTTAGATACCCTGCGTATTGCTTCTGAAAAAAATATGGATGGTACATTTGATGCTGTCGTTACAGGTCCTGTTCATAAAGGGATCATTAACCAAGCAGGTATTTCATTCAGTGGTCACACAGAGTATTTCGCTCAACAATCAAATACTGCCGATGTAGTCATGATGCTTGCAACCGAGGGACTACGTGTTGCACTGGTAACCACACATATTCCGCTTGCTTATGTATCACGCGCAATTACTGCCGAACGTTTGACAAAAGTTGCGGGGATACTAAACCATGACTTACAAACTAAGTTTGGTATTGAAAAACCACGAATTTTAGTGTGTGGGCTCAACCCGCATGCAGGTGAAGATGGCCATTTAGGCCGTGAAGAAATCGACACGATAACCCCAACAATTGAACAGTTAAATACCGATGGTATGAACCTAATTGGCCCATTACCTGCTGATACATTATTTCAGGATAAATACCTATCACAAGCGGATGCGGTACTGGCAATGTATCACGATCAAGGCTTACCTGTGCTAAAATACAAAGGGTTTGGCAAATCAGTGAATATAACTCTTGGTTTGCCGTTTATACGCACTTCAGTAGATCACGGTACGGCACTCGATTTAGCCGGTACAGGTGATGCTGAGGTTGGCAGTTTTGAATTAGCGATCCGCGAAGCAATTAAGCTCGCCCATGAAAAAGCACAAAATCAATGACAGATAAAGTACATTTAGGACACCGCGCCCGTAAACGTTTTGGGCAAAACTTTTTATTTGATGAAATGATCATCGATAAAATCGTCACCGCGATTGATCCTAAACCTGAAGATAATTTAGTTGAAATCGGTCCTGGTCTTGGTGCAATCACTGAGCCTGTAAGCGAGTTAAGTGGTCACTTAACCGTTGTTGAGCTAGATAAAGACTTGGCTTTACGCCTAACCGAACATCCGTTTTTAGGTCCAAAGCTCACCGTACACCAAGGTGATGCGATGAAGTTTGATTTTTCTACTCTCATTAATGATGAGCGAAAATTAAAAGTTTTTGGTAATTTGCCATACAACATTTCAACACCTTTATTGTTTCACTTATTTGAATTTGCTGACAACATTGAGCACATGCACTTCATGCTTCAAAAAGAAGTTGTAAAGCGTATGGTTGCAGGTCCAGGTAGTAAAACATTTGGCCGTTTAAGTGTCATGACGCAATATTATTGCCACGCAATGCCAGTGGTAGAAGTACCACCTGAGTGCTTTAAACCTGCACCAAAAGTAGATTCTGCGGTTATTCGGTTAATTCCAAAAAAACCAGAACAACGTACAGCTAAAAGTACTAAAATTCTTAACACAGTGTGTTTAGAAGCTTTTAATCAACGCCGTAAAACGCTGCGTAATAGCCTAGCTAATTTACTCACGGCTGATGAATTAACAAGTATTGGTATTGATATTAAGCTGCGTGCAGAATGTCTTTCGTTACAACAATTTATTGATATAGCTAATTGGATTTATGACAACAAGCAGTAATTTGGGCTCACCCATCAAGGTTTCAGTAGAGACATTTTATGTTGAAGGGCAATCACAGCCAGAACAAGATAAATATGTATTCGCGTACTCTGTAACAATTAAAAACCATAGTTTATGCAGTGCTAAATTGGTAAGTCGATATTGGTTAATTACCGATGCCAATGGCAAAGAAATAGAAGTGCAAGGAGAAGGTGTTGTTGGTGAAAAGCCAACAATTGGTCCTGGTGAAAGCTATAAGTACACAAGCGGCGCAGTACTAGACACCCCTGTTGGCACCATGCAAGGATACTATACCTTGAAGAATGAATTTGGCACTGAATTTGACGCGCCAATTAATGTTTTTCGTTTAGCACAGCCAAATATTTTACATTAACAACTATGGCTAACTATGCAATTGGTGATCTACAAGGCTGCTTTAATGAATTTCACGCCTTACTGCAACAGGTTGACTTTAACCCTAGCAAAGATCACCTTTACTTAGTTGGCGATATTGTTGCTCGTGGACCTGACTCACTCGCTTGTTTAGATTATCTATATACATACCAAGATAGTATTACCGTTACGTTAGGTAATCACGATCTACACCTCATTGCTAACTACTTTTTAAATAAAGCGGCCAACCCTAAAGATAAGTTAGGCCCCTTACTGCGCAGTGAAAAATTCCCAGCTTACATAAAGATGTTACAACAGCAACCCCTTGCATTATGGCTTGAAGAACAGCAAGTATTTATAAGCCATGCTGGTCTTAACCCCGCATGGACGATTAAAGAAGCTCTCAAACATGCTCAATTTGCCACAGACTGCTATCAAAGTACTCACGCTCATGATTTCTTCAATCATATGTACTTGGCTCACCCTAGTACCTGGAGCAAACAACTTACTAAATTTGAAAAATTTCGCTATATCGTTAATTACTTTACTCGAATGCGCTTTCTAACCCCCGATGAACAACTAGATCTTAGTTATAAAGGTGCTATTACTGACTCTAATGCAATGATCCCTTGGTTCAATCACCCTCGATTTAAAACATTGAAAAAAGATATTGTCTTTGGGCATTGGGCTGCACTTGAAGGGAAAACGTCGCACTCCCATATACATGCTTTAGACACTGGCTGTGTTTGGGGAGGAAAAATGACCCTCTTAGAGCTAAGTAATAAGCAACGCTTTAGTGTTAATTCTACTAATTTTGTCTCATTTAACTGAAAAATTATTCATCTTCTGTTAAATTTATAGTAATCAATGTTAAAAGTAATTAGATTTAATTACTTAACTTATTTGCAATAAAGCCGATAAGCACTTGTCGCTACTCTTTTATGGAAATTCATATGAACTTAACTGTTAGTCAACGTATATGGGGTGGATTTATTTGTATCACCTTATTGCTTCTATTAATTGGGGTGAATTCACTGCTAAGAATAGCCAATATCAATAATTCAGCACAGCAAGTAAATCAACTATCGCTTCCAGCATTACAAAAAAGCTCTGATTTACAAGTTGAATTTATATTAATGAGCAAAGCAGCTCAAGGTAGTTTTTATACATCATCTGCTGCAGAGTTAGCTCCAATTAAAAAAGCAGTTTTTGCTCAAAAACAACGCTTTGATAAATATTATTTACAATTACAAGATGTTGTAAGAAACAACCCAGAGCTGAATCAAAGTAGCCTCGATGTAGAACAAACATACAAGGGGTTTATCAAATCGGTTGAAGATTTGTTAAAAGACAAAAGCACCCAACTAGAATTAAACAAAAAACTTCACGCTCAATTAGAAAATATTGAACTGGCAGCAGAAGATGCTAACTCTGTGGTATTAGATATTATTGACATAGATGGGTTAGAAGAAAAAGATGCTCGTGCTTTTCAAGCCGCAAATATGTTAGAAAATAATTTCTTGTCATTAGTTACTACAAGTACGGATATGCTAACAGTAAAAACACAAAATACGTTAGATATCGTCAAAAACGAACAAGTCTATTATTTAGAAGAAATTGAACGCAGCTTAAAACTTTTAAAACCTGCGGTAGAAGCAGATAACCCTGATTTATTTAACGATCTAAATACCTATTTTGTTTCGTTGAATGACAACGTTATGGGCAGAAATAGCATTTCAATTAACAAGAAAAAGCTAATTAATGTGATCGCAATGACCCAAGCTGAGCTTGCACAAGCAGAGATTGCCACTTCCACAGCATTAAAGCAGCTTAACAAATTGGTTAATCAAGCAAGTAATCTCGCTTTTG
Source organism: Pseudoalteromonas sp. NEC-BIFX-2020_015 (assembly GCF_012952265.1). Classification (NCBI taxonomy): domain Bacteria; kingdom Pseudomonadati; phylum Pseudomonadota; class Gammaproteobacteria; order Alteromonadales; family Pseudoalteromonadaceae; genus Pseudoalteromonas; species Pseudoalteromonas sp. NEC-BIFX-2020_015. The sequence goes on along the minus strand of NZ_JABCJL010000004.1, from coordinate 13,689 downwards.
AGTTGCAAAAAGATGTAAGCACCGACGTTAAATCTGCTAACCTTTGGACTTGGATTGGTATGATCAGTGCAACACTGATAGCAATTATAGTTGCCTACATTACCGTTAGCCGCATTACTAAACCTTTAGCTGAAGTAAACCGCATCCTTGACATTGTTGCCAGTGGCGATATGACACAACGCTTAGATGATACTGCCAAAGATGAATTTGGCGAGTTATCTCGTAGCTGTAATACATTAATTGAAAGCTTAAGAAACTTGATCCAAGGTATTATTTCTCGTTCTACACAGCTTGCTGCTGCATCTGAAGAAACATCGGCGATTACAGGTGAATCTAGTCAAGCTATTCGTAACCAACAAGCACAAGTTGAACAAGCTGCTACTGCGACTACCGAAATGAGCAGCACCTCGCAAACCGTTAGCAACAGTGCACAACAAGCATTAAAAGAAATTAAAAATGCAGACAAAGAAGCTGACCGTGTTAAGGGTATTTCAAGCCATAATAAAGCGACCATTGAGCAACTAGCGCGTGAAGTTGACGCTGCTTCACAAGTGATCAATAAGCTTCACCAAGATAGTGCTTCTATTGGCAGTATCCTTGATGTTATCCGTGGTATTGCTGACCAAACAAACTTACTCGCGCTTAATGCCGCAATTGAAGCAGCTCGCGCTGGAGAACAAGGCCGAGGCTTTGCTGTTGTTGCTGATGAAGTTCGCTCGCTCGCAAGTAAGACACAAGAGTCAACGCAAGAGATTCAAGCAATGATCGAATCACTACAAAGCGGTGCTGAAGCTGCGGTTGCTGCTATGTCAAAAGGAAAACAGCAAGCTGAATCATGCGTTGAGCAATCTGACTTAGCAAACACAGCCTTAGATTCAATCACAGCAGCCGTAGCACAAGCACACGATGTAAGTGAAGAGATTTCAACCGCAGCACAAGAGCAGCAACAAGTATCTCAAGAGATCAGCGAACGCCTAGAGTCAATAGTCGCAATCGCTGAACAAACTGCTGAGGGAGCTAACCAGACCAATATATCAAGCTCGGAAGTAGCTAAACTCGCCGAAGAATTACGCTTATCGGTAGATGCATTTAAAGTATAATATAAAGAGTAAAAAAGATAAAAAGCCGCGCTTGAAATCACAGACGCGGCTTTTTTAATCTAAGTTCAAGAGTAAAGTTATTCGATTAAAAATCACACCAACCACATTAGATTTTCACCTAAATTTGGTATGAATAAAGCTCAACCCAATCCTAAATATCTTTTTACTTAACGCTAGGGCGTGTTGACCTTTAGTGATTTATTTTACAGCAGTATGTTTGGTATTTAGGCAAGGCAGCGCCTATGGTGTGTGGTTGTTCCTCATAAATAGGCGATAACGCAGTATAAATGCCAAACATGCGCTGCCCAAAGGGTTCTTCCTAGGGGCGATTTACTCTTTCTTTGTTGCTTGGTTTTCACTCAGCCCACTCGATTCCAAACCTCGCGGAGCGATTAAACCTCCCCGCGTTTGAACAAATTTCAATCCACAAAGGTCAACACGCCCTAGGCAAAAATTTTTATATCTAGTTGTTCTAAATAAAATTTTTAACGACGTAATAGCGTGATTTAATTCGTTAAATTGTTCAAATATTTATGCAGATTGGTATAAGAAGGTAACGCCACATTCGAATCGCCATAAAAAAACCGCGGCAGCCGCGGTTCTTTTAATAATTAAATCAGCGGTTATAAACCCGCACGATCTTTAATTACTGCAATTAGTGCAGAGCCGCCATGGCCGTTTGCCTCAGCCCATGCGATGTCTGCACCGTCAGATAGTGCACTTTTAGATAAGTTTTTCACAACATACTCACCTGCATCTGCCGCATTACTGGCAATCGCATGACGAAGAAGGTTATTACCATTACATAGTACAGCATCGTAAAGATTACGGATTTTTACACGCGAGCTCTTAAGCTTACTACGCAAGCGGTTTTTATCATCCGCAGCAATGTATTCGCAGACTGAAACTGCTAATTGATTATCTGCTTTAGCTGGTGCACTGAAAACCATAGAACCAGAAACTACTGTTGCAGCAATAAGTAACGTCGATAATTTAATCATTTTGTACCCTTGTGTAATACTTTTAACCTACCCTAATTGTCTAATATTGTACCAACGTATAAGAATAAGCGCAATAATGTTACGTAATTTTATCTAATGTAACGAATTTATAGGCATGTAAATTCTTTTCATCAGCTTGGTTAAATTGTTCTTCAACAACGTGCCAATTAGCCATTTTTTCATAATCAGGAAATTGCGTATCCCCGTCAACATCAAGCTCAATAAAAGTAAGATAGAGTGAATCTGCGCGTTCTAAAAATTGCTGATAAATATTTCCACCACCAACAATCATCACTTCATCACTCTCACAAGCCAATGAAAGCGCGGCTTCTGGCGATGCTACAACCTCAATACCTGGTGCACTATATTCAGTGTTACGACTAATGATTATATTTTTTCGTCCAGGTAAAGGACGACCGATTGACTCAAATGTTTTACGTCCCATGATCACAGGTTTACTCATTGTTACCGCTTTAAAATGCTGTAAATCAGCAGGTAAATGCCATGGCATTTTATTATCTTGGCCTATGACTCGGTTGTTAGCCATCGCGGCAATCATTGAAATTTTCACATTAACATCCAATACTTTTTCATTAAACAAGAAAAAAGGAGCACAGGCTCCTTTTATATAATCTATCTCTGATTAACGTTCGTAGACAACTTCAACGTCATAATCATCGTCATCCCAGTTGTCCCAATCATCGTCGTCATCATTCTTCTTCTTAGTCGCATCTTTATGGTAAGTATCCCATTTAAACTCAACATCTTCATCTTCGATTGGCACAAACTTCTCTTTCGGCATACTATCAAGCAGTGTCATGATGTTATGAATAAGAGGCTGTGTATGTAATTTATTAATTGCTGAAATACTATAAATATTTTCAGTCTCGCCAAGCTCTTCAGCAATTTGCTCACACAACGCCTTAGCTTCATCCTCTGGCAATAAATCAATCTTATTGAACACTAACCAACGCGGTTTTTCAGCAAGCTTAGGGCTGTACTGATGTAGCTCATTAATAATCGCGAATGCATTATCAACTGGGTTTGAACCATCCACAGGCATTACATCAATAATATGCAGCAATACACGGCAACGCTCAAGGTGCTTCAAAAAGCGAATACCAAGACCTGCACCATCAGATGCGCCTTCTATTAAGCCTGGGATATCGGCAATAACAAATGATTTATTTGCTTCTGGACGCACAACACCCAGATTAGGAACAAGCGTGGTGAACGGGTAGTCTGCCACTTTAGGTCTAGCTGCTGATACACTGCGTATGAAGGTAGATTTCCCTGCATTAGGTAAACCTAATAAACCTACATCAGCTAATAATAATAGCTCTAATTTAAGGTTACGAACTTCACCTGGTGTACCCAGTGTTTTTTGACGAGGCGCTCGGTTAGTACTTGATTTAAAACGCGCATTCCCCAAGCCGTGGAAACCGCCTTTTGCAACCAAAATTCTTTGACCATTTTGCGTTAAATCGCCAAGACCTTCTTGAGTATCAACATCCATTATACGAGTACCCACTGGCACCATCACATATAAGTCGTCAGCCTTTTTACCCGTACAGTTACGGCTGCGACCATTTGTACCACGCTCAGCTCGATGAAAACGCTCAAACTGATAATCGATCAGGGTATTTAAGTTTTCATCCGCTTGTAGATAAACACTACCACCATCTCCACCGTCACCGCCGTCTGGTCCACCATCTGGGACATATTTTTCACGACGGAAAGACACGATACCACTGCCACCGTCGCCAGCTTCTGCGCGAATTTCTACTTCATCTACAAACTTCATGATTACTCACTTTAGGATTGGCTTGTTAATAACTCTATTATATACCCAAGTGGCCTATAGAGCACACTATGTAATAAAAACACTTGGGGATATATTCTTAAGACTTAAAACAAAAAACCCCGCAAAGGCGGGGTTTTTTAAGAACCGATTCTGATTACTCAGATACGATGCTTATGTATTTACGGTTTAAAGGACCTTTTTGTTCAAACTGAACTTTACCATCTGCTTTTGCGAAGATAGTGTGGTCTTTACCGATACCTGCGTTTGTGCCAGCATGGAATTTAGTTCCACGTTGACGAACAATGATGCTACCCGCTAGAACTGATTCGCCACCAAAACGCTTAACGCCAAGGCGTTTGCTTTCTGAATCGCGACCGTTACGAGTACTACCAGCTGCTTTTTTATGTGCCATTTCTAAGTACCTCTAATTAAGCGCTAATGCCAGTGATTTTAACTTCTGTGAACCATTGACGATGGCCCATTTGCTTACGAGAATGCTTACGGCGTCTAAATTTAACAACCTTAATCTTCTCACCGCGACCATGTGAAACAACCTCAGCTGTTACTTTACCACCGTTTACGAACGGTACACCGATCTCGATTTTCTCACCATCAGCAACTAAAAGTACTGAATCAAATTCAACTGCTGCACCAGTCTCAACGTCTAATTTCTCAAGACGAATTGTTTGACCTTCAGTCACACGGTGCTGTTTACCACCACTTTGGAAAACCGCGTACATAATTAACTCCGTCTGTGCGCCCTCAAATCGACGCAACTAAAATATTCTTCAATAGGGCGCGAAGTTTACGCTAATGTGCAAAAACTAGCAAGCCCGTTTATTAATTAAATGAATAAAAAATAGCTGCATTGAGAGCAATTCAATATTTTCCCCTATTTTATATTAAATTGACGTTATGCCAAGCGCTTTTTAACACCGAATGACAAATAAGTTACAGAGTAGGCAAACAGACGTCATGAATAAAAAACATCCACGATAAATTAGGGCGTGTTGACCTTTGTGGATTGAAATTTGTTCGATCTAGGGGCGATTTAATCGCGGCGCGAGGTTTGTAACCTAGCGGGCTAAGTAAAAACCGAGCAACAAAGAGTCAATCGCCCCTAGGAAGAACCCTTTGGGCAGCGCATGTTTGGAATTTATACTGCGTTATCGCCTATTTATGGGGAACAACCACACTACATAGGCTCTGCCTTGCCTAAATACCAAACATACTGCTGCAAAATCAATCACGAAAGGTCAACACGCCCTAGGCCAACTTTAAAAAAATAAAAAGTTAACTTGGCTAATTAAGGCTAAATTAAGCTGCTTAAACGTGTTTTTTCAGGGAATTGTCACAAAATATCGAGCAAGCGCGTTTTTTGTTGTACAATCGGCTGCGTATACCCATTAAATTTGGCTCGGAGATCAATGGATATAAAAGCTATCCAGGCGTTAATCGAAAACGATATGAATAACGTCAATCAACTTATATATGCGCAAATGCGCTCAGATGTGGCACTTGTCAATCAGCTTGGCTTATATATTGTTAACAGTGGCGGCAAACGCGTTCGTCCTATGTTAGCTATTTTAGCGGCCAAAGCACTTGGCTATGAAGGCAAAGACCATATCACCTTAGCAACCATTGTTGAATTTATTCACACTGCAACACTGCTTCATGACGATGTTGTTGATGAGTCAAACCTACGTCGCGGCACACCAACAGCAAATGCTGAATTTGGTAATGCTGCAAGCGTATTGGTCGGCGACTTTATCTACACTCGCTCATTTCAGCTTATGGTCGGGATTGGTAAAATGCAGGTAATGCAAATACTTGCCGATGCAACGAACGTGATTGCTGAAGGTGAAGTGCTGCAATTAATGAACTGCAATGACCCTGACACCACTGAAGACAGTTATATGCAGGTTATTTACTCTAAGACAGCTAAGTTATTCGAAGCTGCTACAGGGCTTGCTGCAGTCATTACTGAACAAAATGAAAAAACACTTAAAGCACTCAATTTATACGGGATGCATTTAGGTACTGCTTTTCAATTGGTTGATGATGTACTTGATTACAATGCGGATGCAGATCAGTTAGGTAAAAACATTGGTGATGATTTAGCTGAAGGTAAACCAACCCTGCCACTTATCTATGCTATGCAACAAGGTAATGCTGAACAGGTTCAGCTAATTCGTGATGCAATTGAGCACAGTAATGGTATGGAGCACTTAGACGCAATACTCAATACGCTAAATGAAACAAATGCACTCGAGTTCACCATGAATAAAGCAAACGAAGAAGCATATAAAGCCATTGCTTGTTTATCTGTGTTAGCTGATTCGCCTTATAAAGAAGCCTTAGTTAGCCTAGCCCGTATTGCTGTTGATCGTAGTCACTAAAATTAACGATTTGATTTCGAGCACAAAAAAGCCTGCAATTGCAGGCTTTTTTATTACCGCCAACAGCTGGCGATATAAGCAAGGTTAAGCGTTGATGAAATCAACACCTTCTTGGATGTCTTTTTTCAGCGTATCAAGCATATCGTTTTTAGCTTGTAGCTCAAACGCGCTTAGTTCGCCGTAAGAAAGAATCTCTTCTACGCCATTTTTACCTAAACGTACTGGATGAGCGAAGTATTCTGCATCGCCACTTTCAACTGCAACGTATGCATAATCTACAACGTCTTCACCTTGTAGGCCTTTAACTAAAGACATACAAAAACGTGCTGCAGCAGCACCCATTGATAATGTAGCAGAACCACCGCCAGCTTTAGCATTTACTACTTCAGTACCTGCATTTTGGATACGTGGAGTAAGCGCTGCAACTTCTTCATCAGTAAAGCTAACACCTTCAACTTGAGATAAAAGAGGAAGAATAGTTGTGCCTGAGTGACCACCAATTACTGGTACTTTCACAGTTGCAACATCAACACCTTTAAGCTCAGCTACGAACGCTTCAGAACGGATCACATCTAAAGTAGTGATACCGAAAACACGCTTAGCATCGTAAGTACCTGCTTTTTTGAAAACTTCAGCAACAATTGGCACAGTGCCATTTACTGGGTTTGTAATAATACCCACAAGTGCAGTAGGACAATTAGCAACAATGCCTTCTGCTAATGTTTTGATGATACCCGCATTTACGTTGAATAAATCAGCACGGTCCATACCAGGCTTACGTGGCATACCCGCAGGGATAAGCACGATATCACAACCCGTTAACGCTTGGTCAAGTGCGTCAGCACCAAAACCAGCTACTTTAACATCTGTTGGGATGTGAGAAAGGTCAACAGCAACACCAGGAACAACTGGAGCAACATCATAAAGTGATAATTCAGAACCAGCTGGTAAACCTGTTTTTAATAATAAAGACAACGCTTGGCCGATACCGCCTGCAGCACCTAATACAGCAACTTTCATTGGAATTCTCCGTAATTTGAGATAGGGAAATATTTGTGGCTCTAAAGATAATGAAATTAATGCCTAAAGACAAATTTATCCTGCTTATTTTGCATATAATTTCGACCATAGTTGTAAACTTTCTTGTTTACAAAGCGCATACGACAAACAACTACTGCATAAATATTCATTTTTGTGTAGAATTTAGCTCATCAAATAACAAGAGCAGAACAGCAACATGCAACCACATGATAAACAAGAAGCACTGGTAAAAGCCTTTAAATCACTTTTAAAAGAGGAGAATTTTGGTTCTCAAGGCGAAATCGTAGACGCTCTAAAAGAGCAAGGTTTTGATAATATCAGCCAGAGTAAAGTATCGCGCATGTTGAGTAAATTTGGCGCCGTACGCACGCGTAATGCAAAACAAGAGATGGTATATTGCCTACCCGCTGAAATGGGTGTACCTACAGCAAAAAGCCCATTGCGCCAATTAGTGATTGATATTATGCATAATGAAATGATGATCATTATTCGCACCAGCCCAGGTGCTGCACAATTAATTGCTCGCTTACTCGATTCATTAGGTAAAGCAGATGGTGTTTTGGGTACAATTGCCGGAGACGACACTATTTTTATCGCCCCAGCTAAAATTTCAGAAATTGATGTAACCCTTGAGCGTGTTCGTCTTTTATTTGATACGGTTTAAAGCTGCTTTAAAAAGTTAATTGACGGGGCAAAGAATGCCGACCCCATATCAGCTTGTGTAAAATCAAGCCAATGGTCATAGCATTCGCCCTGCCCTAAGCGGCTACGTAACACCTGCTCAAACACCGAGCCAAATGCGCCGCAGCTTATTGCTAATACACCTTGCTCATTTACATCACCGTAAGGCATGCTTTGATTGAGAAGCAACGCTTGACCTTGCTCGTCTTTAAGTTCAGTTCGTACTGCATGACTGGTTTCTAACGGTGGTATGATCAGCGTGTTATCTAATCGCGTACGCCCCATTATTTGCTCTTGTTCATGTAATGATAGATGCTGCCATACACTCAAATCATGCTTATAACGCTGCACATGGATATAACTACCTTGATCTTCAAAGTGCCCCGGCCTGCTAACTAAAGCCGTGATTCGCTTTTGACGACCATGGGGGGTATCCCCCCCGAGTATAAAACCATTAAAGTCGCGGCCATCTAAAAAGCGAAAATTACGTACTTGCTCAACAAGCTCAACATCAGGGGCAAACAATTTAAGTATTTGTAATGCGAACAAATGGTTTACGTCTTCTCTATCTGAACGAATTTGTACAAATAAATCGAACGGCTGTGCCCCCATAACATGATCATTATGCGTAATATTAGGAAAGCTTTGTAGTTGGCTTGGAATGAACTCAGGTAAAACATGTGGCCAATACTGCGCGCCTACAGCCACAAGGCTTGAGAGCATAGATTCTGAAAATTGATCAGCGAACTCGTCTTGAATCACACTGACTCGCTTTAATTTTTTACGCAATGACTCGTCATGACCATCAAATACATTAAAAAATAAATGCAAACCGTGTAGGTTTGCCTCAGCACAAATCCCCGATTGCGCTTGCGCCATGGTATTTCCTTAACTCAAAGTCTCATACACGGCGCTTTTGCTTTAAAATAAAAAGTCACTACTCTAATTAGCGAAAAAGTTTACCGTGTGCGGTTTTATTTTTATTGTAACCTGATCATTCTCTTTAAATGACTGGTCTAATTGAGCTGCAACTTCTATTTCTTGCTGTGCAATCATCACTTTATAAACATAATGGGAGCCAATAAAGCGACTATTGATAATAGTTACTGTATTAATACCCTCCTCACCTATTGAAACCGCGGTTAATAAAAGGTGATGTGGGCGAATATATAGCTGACCTAGTTGAGCCTGAGAACCTCGTGCAGCAAATGATTCAACACGCCCGTATGCAGTATTATATTCAGTTGCCGTTAATGCTTCTGCGTCCAAGTATATGCCTTGACCTAGAAACTCTGCAACCACCTTTGAACTCGGAGAGCTAAAAAGTTGCTCAGCGGTGCCCTGTTGAGCAATTTTTCCGCGATGCATCACCGCCAAAGTGTCAGAGAATGCAAATGCTTCCTCTTTTGAGTGTGTAACAAATACTGCAGACACGCGCTGCGCTTTAATAATACGACGGATATCAGCAATTAATTCAAATCGTACTTGGGTATCAATATTTGAAAATGGTTCATCTAATAATAATAAACTAGGTTTATAAGCGAGTGCCCTCGCAATCGCGACTCGCTGCTGCTGGCCGCCAGACAATTGGTGTGGAAAACGTTTAGCACAACCGATTAAATGTACCAATTCAAGCATTTCATCAACACGTTGCTGCTTTTGCGCTTTTGGCATTTTGGCTAACCCAAATGCAATATTATCGGCCACTGTTAAATGTGGGAACAATGCATAATCTTGAAACATCATACCGATATTACGATACTCTGGCGCCAAAAATAACTGTTCATCACTTACTAACTTACCATCAATAAAGACTTTACCTTGCTTGGCTTCTATTAACCCTGCTATTGCTTTTAATGTCGTGGTCTTTCCACAACCACTTGCACCAAGCAAACAGACGATCTCATCTTTGGCGACAGTTAAATCTAGATTTTCAATCACTGCGGTGCCGTTATACTGATACGATAAATTATCTAAGACTAAACTGCTCATTTAACTACGTTGCTCCATTGAGCGATTAACAAAATACAAAGGAATTAACCCTACTACGACTATCGATAACGCTGAAATAGAAGCCAACTCTAATTGCTCATCACTAACGTATTGGAATACATGTGTTGCTAATGTTTCAAAATTAAAAGGCCTTAATAATAAAGCGGCTGGTAACTCTTTCATGCATTCAATAAATACTAGTAACCCTGCGGTTAAAATACCACGACGTAACAACGGTATATGTACCTTGCGCAGAGTTTTACCTTGGCTTTGCCCCATGGATTGACTCGCCATATCAAGCGATGGGCTAATGCGCATAAAACTGGATTCTATTGCACCATGGGCAATGGCATAAAAGCGTACAACGTATGCAAATATAATTGCAAACAAAGTGCCACTTAATAACAGTCCTGGCACAAACCCAAGCGGCTCTAACCACGCATTTAATTTATCATCTAATAAAGTTAGGGGTAATAGTACTGCAATTGCAAGTACGGTACCTGGTAAAGCATACCCGGTACTCGCTAAGCGCCCAGGTATTAACGGGTACTGTTGCTTCGCTATTCGCTGATAAAAAACCACTAACAAACTCAAGATTATGGTAATGATGCTAACAATAGCTGCCACTTTAAAGCTTTGCCATGCATAAAGGAAAAACTGATCACTCCATGCTTGCTCAGCATACGAAATGGCATAACCTACCAACACTGCCACAGGCAGTAAAAACGCAAAAAACAAAACCACACAACAAAATGTAGTTGCACACCAGGCATGCTTCCCTTTAAGGCTATATAGTGCATCACTATTAACCCCTGATTGGCGCTCAAATACGGCTTGATCACGACGGCTAAAGCGCTCCATCATCAGAGCAATAAATAAAATAAGCAGCATAATGCCTGAAATTTTTGCAGCCGCAGTTAGTGAGTAATACCCTAGCCATGTGTCATACACAGCCGTTGTTAAAGTGCTCACAGCAAAGTAGTTAACAGTAGCAAAATCAGCCATTGTCTCCATACTTATAAGTGCAAGAGCGGCGACAATAGCACCACGAGCAAGCGGCAAGCTCACTTTAAAAAAACTTTGCCTAGGTGATAGCCCCATCAATTGACTTGCTTGCACTAATTTAAATGACTGCTCACGCAACGCTGTTTTAAAAATCAAATAAAGGTAAGGATAAAGCACTAAAGCAATCATCATAATCGCGCCGGGTAAGGTACGAATATCAAAAAACCAGTAGTCGTCTGGGGACTGCCAATTAAACCAATCACGCAGCGCTATTTGCACAGGTCCGGCATAATCAAACAAATCAGTATATACATAAGCAATAATGTACGTTGGCATCGCAAGGGGGAGCATTAATGCCCATTCAAACTGCTTTCGTCCGGGGAAATCACAATAAGCCGTTAACCAACCAAGCGGGAGTGCAATCGCACAGCTGACAACAGCCACTCCAAAAATAAGCACCAAAGTATTGCGGATGTAATCCCATAACACGGTTTCCCAGAGGTGACTAAACACCTCTGAATCCCCCTGTAGAGATTCAAAAAGAAGAAAACACAGCGGGGTTACTAGCACGATGCCAATAACCCACGCGAAAGATTGCCATCGCGACAACGAAAATTTAAAACTCATTAAAGATCGAACTTCACCTCATCTATTAGCTTAAGCGCTAACGGACGATATTTGCTAATTTCATCAAGTGGCAAGCTATCTTCCTTAAAGCTTCCCCAAGACGCAACTAAACTTGATAATTCAACGCCAGGTTTAACCGGATATTCCATATTAACCGACGCATATGTATTCTGTGCCTTATTGTCGGTCATAAACTCTATAAGTTTCAAGGCATTTTCAGAGTTTTTAGCGTACTTAGTCATAACTACACCAGAAACATTGATATGTGAGCCTCTATTATCTTGATTTGGGAAGTTTATATGTACAGCATCTGCCCATGGTTTTTGTGCTGGGTCTTCAATCATCTTACCAAAGTAGTAACTGTTACCTAACGCGATATCACACAATCCCTCTTTAACGGCCTTAACTTGCCCACGATCATTACCTTGTGGCTTACGCGCTAAGTTTGCTTTAACACCTTCAAGCCATGTTTTTGCTTGTACTTCACCATGATGCGCAATCATTGATGCAACTAAACCTAGGTTATAAGGATGTTTACCAGAGCGTGTACATAACTTACCTTTGTATTTAGGTAAAGCCAGCTCTTCGTAACTTAAATGCGGTAGTGCACCAACACGCTCTTTTGATGAATATACATTACGTACGCGTTTGGTTAATGCAATCCATTGGCCTTCAACATCACGAAATTTAGCAGGCACATTGCGGTTGACTGTTTCGCTATTGATTGTTTGAGTTAAATTTAGCTCATCTAATTGTACTAAATCACTAAAATTAGAAGTTAGAACTAAATCAGCTTGGCTATGTTTCCCTTCGCGTTTAACACGTTCAATTAAGCCTTTTTTAGCAAATACCACATTGGTTTTAATACCGGTTTGCTTAGTAAAATCATCTAAGATTGGTTGAATTAAGAATGGTTGACGAAAAGAATAAATATTTACCGCATCATCTGCAAATGCAGGTGCTGCCACGGTTAACCCAACCAAAATTGCTAACGTCTTTTTCATATATCGCTTCCACTTAAATAATAACTATTATCATGAAATAATACCTTTTCTCCATTTAAAGTGCACTCATTAAATATGCCTGACAACCATAATGGAAATTGCGTGTGAGATATCTCTTACGATCGTGCCAGTCATTGAGTATAAAACCTCAGAAAAGCCATCAAAAAACAAATTAAAACATTGAAATTTAAGGGTTATATTTATTTGTTGTTTCAATAGCCATATTTTACATCCGATTTGACCACTATTTTGTTTGCTAAAAGGCTCTATACTTACTTCATCGGTTAAGCAGTTAGGCTTAAATGAGTAAACGGACAAGGAATGATTACTCATAAACCTCGGATTTTAGGTTACGTTAGGAAAAAATGGAATTATGGACAGGCTCAGGATGAGCAACACTATGGATAGTAAATATATGGACAGCATCAAGATGATGCGAAAAGGATTAACAACAGGGCTCGTAAGAGGGTTGTTATACAGGATGTTATAAAAGCGGACGAATGGACAGGCCTTAAGGGTAACGCAATGGAACTGTTAATAAATGGATAGCATCAGGATGATGTGTAATGGATTAACAACAGGGTTCGTAAGAAGGTTGTTTACAGGATGTTGTAAAAAAGGATAGACGGACAGGCCTTAAAGGCAACGCAATGGAACTGTTTAATAAATGGATAGCATTAGGATTGATGCATAAAGGACGGGTAATAGATTTTACCGATATGGATGAATGGATACTACTTGGATATAGGCCCGGATAGCCTAAATCACGCAGAACGAATAAGTAACAGCGTGATCACATGGAATTGTAAAGTTTAGGAGTTGATTAAGTTCAATTGCAGGATGCAGAAAATTAGAAGATTCCGCAAGCGCGACTAGAGATAGTTCGCGCTTTTCTTTTGCCTGAATAAAGCTATCAGCTATCAGCTATCAGCTATCAGCTATCAGCTATCAGCTATCAGCTATCAGCTATCAGCTATCAGCTATCAGCTATCAGCTATCAGCTATCAGCTATCAGCTATCAGCTATCAGCTATCA